>NZ_JACVTX010000057.1:0-1781 GCF_016624745.1 Erwinia sp. S43
GACAGCGTGCCTTCTCCCGAAGTTACGGCACCATTTTGCCTAGTTCCTTCACCCGAGTTCTCTCAAGCGCCTTGGTATTCTCTACCTGACCACCTGTGTCGGTTTGGGGTACGATTCGTTGTTACCTGATGCTTAGAGGCTTTTCCTGGAAGCAGGGCATTTGTTACTTCAGCACCGTAGTGCCTCGTCATCACACCTCAGCGTTAACAAGGTTCCGGATTTACCTGGAACCTCCGCCTACATGCTTAAACCGGGACAACCGTCGCCCGGCTAACATAGCCTTCTCCGTCCCCCCTTCGCAGTAACACCGAGTACAGGAATATTAACCTGTTTCCCATCGACTACGCCTTTCGGCCTCGCCTTAGGGGTCGACTCACCCTGCCCCGATTAACGTTGGACAGGAACCCTTGGTCTTCCGGCGAGCGGGCTTTTCACCCGCTTTATCGTTACTTATGTCAGCATTCGCACTTCTGATACCTCCAGCAGACCTCACAGTCCACCTTCTGCGGCTTACAGAACGCTCCCCTACCCAACAACACTACGTGTCGCTGCCGCAGCTTCGGTGCATGGTTTAGCCCCGTTACATCTTCCGCGCAGGCCGACTCGACCAGTGAGCTATTACGCTTTCTTTAAATGATGGCTGCTTCTAAGCCAACATCCTGGCTGTCTGTGCCTTCCCACATCGTTTCCCACTTAACCATGACTTTGGGACCTTAGCTGGCGGTCTGGGTTGTTTCCCTCTTCACGACGGACGTTAGCACCCGCCGTGTGTCTCCCGTGATAACATTCTCCGGTATTCGCAGTTTGCATCGGGTTGGTAAGCCGGGATGGCCCCCTAGCCGAAACAGTGCTCTACCCCCGGAGATGAATTCACGAGGCGCTACCTAAATAGCTTTCGGGGAGAACCAGCTATCTCCCGGTTTGATTGGCCTTTCACCCCCAGCCACAAGTCATCCGCTAATTTTTCAACATTAGTCGGTTCGGTCCTCCAGTTAGTGTTACCCAACCTTCAACCTGCCCATGGCTAGATCACCGGGTTTCGGGTCTATACCCTGCAACTTAACGCCCAGTTAAGACTCGGTTTCCCTTCGGCTCCCCTATACGGTTAACCTTGCTACAGAATATAAGTCGCTGACCCATTATACAAAAGGTACGCAGTCACACCCCGAAGGATGCTCCCACTGCTTGTACGTACACGGTTTCAGGTTCTTTTTCACTCCCCTCGCCGGGGTTCTTTTCGCCTTTCCCTCACGGTACTGGTTCACTATCGGTCAGTCAGGAGTATTTAGCCTTGGAGGATGGTCCCCCCATCTTCAGACAGGATATCACGTGTCCCGCCCTACTCATCGAGTTCACAGAACGTGTGTCTTTGTGTACGGGGCTGTCACCCTTTACTGCGCGACTTTCCAGACGCTTCCACTGACACACAAACTGATTCAGACTCTGGGCTGTTCCCCGTTCGCTCGCCGCTACTGGGGGAATCTCGGTTGATTTCTTTTCCTCGGGGTACTTAGATGTTTCAGTTCCCCCGGTTCGCCTCATGCCACTATGTATTCATGACATGATAGTGTGACGAATCACACTGGGTTTCCCCATTCGGGTATCGCCGGTTATAACGGTTCATATCACCTTACCGACGCTTATCGCAGATTAGCACGCCCTTCATCGCCTCTGACTGCCTAGGCATCCACCGTGTACGCTTAGTCGCTTAACCTCACAACCCACAAGCGTCCCGAAAGACGGCTGTCAGTTGCAAGCATTTGAGAGACTCGAACATACCG
>NZ_JACVTX010000058.1:0-1207 GCF_016624745.1 Erwinia sp. S43
TGTAAGTATCCCGGTAAAACGGGCCATTCACTTTTAGAGATCTTCCGACATACTGACTATGTCCCCTGAGGAGATCGCTATGCGTAAGATCCGATTTACCGAACACCAGATTATCGCCGTTCTGAAGTCCGTCGAAGCCGGACGAACCGTCAAGGATGTCTGCCGTGAGGCCGCTATATCCGAAGCCAGCTACTACAACTGGAAGGCGAAATATGGCGGGATGGAAGCCGCTGATATCAAAAAGATAAAAAATCTTGAAGACGAAAATCGTCGCCTGAAGCAGATGTTTGCCGACCTGAGCCTGGAATGCCGGGCGCTGAAAGACGTTATCGAAAAAAAGCTTTAAAACCAGCGATAAAGCGTGAGCTCGTCAGCTATCTGACCGCACAGTTTACGATGAGCATACGCCAGGCATGCAGGACGTTATCGCTGAGCAGGACGGTGTTTCGCTATCAACCGGATACGCGACGTGATGAACCGGTGATCCAGAGGCTGACTGAGGCGGCTGAACGCTATCCGCGCTACGGCTTTAAGAAGCTTTTTCAGGTGCTTCGCAGGCAGGGCCACGTCTGGAACCACAAGCGGGTACACCGGATTTACTGCCTGCTGAAACTGAATTTCCGGCGTAAGGGTAAACAACGTCTGCCGGTGCGTAATCCGGCTCCGCTGGCCACGCCGGAAGCACTTAACCAGAGCTGGTCGATTGATTTTATGCACGACGCCCTGACATGTGGCAGACGCTTTCGGACCTTCAACGTCGTGGATGATTTTAACCGCGAGGCTCTGGCGATAGAAATTGACCTGAATATTCCGGCGCAACGGGTTGTGCGGGTGCTGGACAGGATTGTGGCAAACCGTGGCTATCCGCTGAAGATGCGGATGGACAACGGGCCAGAGCTGGTCTCACTGGTTCTGGCGCAATGGGCTGAGGAGCACGGTGTGTTGCTGGACTTTATTAAGCCGGGTAAGCCGACGCAGAACGCGTTTATCGAACGCTTTAACCGGACGTACCGGACAGAAATCCTGGATTTTTATCTGTTCAGAACGCTGAACGAAGCACGGGAAATCACGGAGCGCTGGCTGACGGAATACAACAGTGAGCGGCCCCATGAATCCCTGAATAACCTGACGCCGGAAGAGTACCGGATGCTGGCTGAGAAACCGGAAATCTCAAAAAGTGTGTGGAACTAAAACGGGTGTACTTACA
>NZ_JACVTX010000059.1:0-1124 GCF_016624745.1 Erwinia sp. S43
CTGTAAATAGACCCGTTTTAGTTCCACGCATTTTTTGAGATCCCGGCCAGATGATGTTGTAGTCGGTATTCCTCCGGCGTCAGGTTGTTCAGTGATTCATGCGGACGTTCAGAATTGTATTCTGACAGCCATCGCTCCGTGATTTCCCGCACTTCATTCAACGTCCTGAACAGATAAAAATCGAGTATTTCTGTACGGTATGTCCGGTTAAAGCGCTCAATGAAAGCATTCTGAGTCGGTTTGCCTGGTTTGATAAATTCCAGCTTCACTGCATGCTTTTCCGCCCACTCAGCCAGAGTCAATGAAATGAATTCTGGACCGTTATCCATACGTAGCATCACTGGATATCCCCGGTTTGCCGCGACCCGGTCGAGCACACGAACCACTCGCTGGGCTGGCAAATTCAGATCTATTTCGATTGCCAGCGCCTCGCGATTAAAATCATCAACGACGTTGAACGTACGAAAACGACGCCCACAAATTAATGCGTCGTGCATAAAATCAACCGACCAGCTCTGATTCAACGCTTCAGGCGTAGCCAGAGGTGATGGATTACGTACAGGCAGACGCTGCTTGCCTTTGCGACGAAAATTCAATTTCAGCAGACAGTAAATACGGTGGATCCGTTTGTGATTCCACTGGTACCCCTGCCGCCGCAGAACCTGAAACAATTTTGGAAAACCATATCGTGGATACCGTTCGGCTGCAGTCTGCAATGCGAAAATAACAGGGTCATCACGTGTGTTGTCAGGCCGGTAATGGTAAACCGTTCTGCTCAGATTCAGACTCCGACAGGCCTGACGAATACTGAGTCCGAATGTTGTTATAAGATGCGTTACCAGCTCACGCTTAAAGGCCGGTTTTAAAGCTTTTTTTCGATAACATCTTTCAGTGCCCGGTTCTCAAGACTAAGGTCGGCAAACATCTGTTTGAGGCGTCGGTTTTCGTCTTCAAGATCCTTTATCTTTTTAATATCAGATGATTCCATGCCACCGTATTTGGACTTCCAGTTGTAGTAGGTGGCTTCAGAGATGCCTGATTCGCGACAGACATCTTTGACAGTTCGTCCGGCTTCGACTGATTTAATCACAGCAATGATCTGATGCTCGGTAAAACGGACTTTA
>NZ_JACVTX010000005.1:0-363292 GCF_016624745.1 Erwinia sp. S43
ATGGAGCAGCCTGGTAGCTCGTCGGGCTCATAACCCGAAGGTCGTCGGTTCGAATCCGGCTCCCGCAACCAATCAAACACCCTTCAGGGTGTTTTTTTGTATCTGCAGTTTGTTCGCTGATGTAAAGCGGACGGTTTCCCCGCCCACTCTTCGCTACTTATGCGGGCTCAACGATGCGCCGTTAGCAAAGTAAGCCTTAATCCCGGCAAAAATCGACTCCGCCACCTGCTGCTGAAAATGTGCGGTACGCAGCTTGCGCTCTTCTTCTATATTGCTGATAAACGCCGTCTCAACCAGTATTGACGGAATATCCGGTGCTTTGAGTACCGCAAATCCGGCCTGATCGACGCTGCGTTTATGCAGATGGTTCACTTTCCCCATTCGTGACAGCACCTCTTTACCAAACTTCAGGCTGTCGTTAATTGTCAGGCTCTGCACCATATCAAACATCGTATGGTCCAGATAACGATCGCCGCTCATGCTGACGCCGCCAATTAAATCCGATTCATTCTGGGTTTGTGCCAGATAACGCGCGGCGGTGCTGGTAGCCCCTTTGGTCGACAGGGCAAAAACCGACGACCCGCGAGCGGCGCGGCTGGTAAACGCATCGGCGTGGATCGAGACAAACAGATCCGCACGCTGCTTGCGCGCTTTCGCCACCCGCACCTTTAGCGGGATAAACACATCTTCATTACGCGTCATATAAGCACGCATGTTCGGGTGTTTATCGATTAGCGCTTTCAGGCGGCGGCCAATTTTCAGCACCACATCCTTTTCACGAGTTTTATGCTTACCGACCGCACCGGAATCTTCACCACCGTGCCCGGGATCGATCATGATCACGATGGGCCGATCTTTCCCTGCCTTACCAGGCAGCGGTGCCGCATCGGGCTGACTGCGTTCCAGCTCGCCCTGATTGTAATCTTCCAGTAATGCCAGCAGCGGATCATCATCGTACGGCTGTTTAACCGGGTAGAGATCCAGTACCAGGCGGTTTTTAATCCCGGCGACCGGTGCCAGTGTGAAGATCTTGGGCGAGACGTTTTGCTTCAGTTCCAGCACCAGGCGTACGGTACTGGCATCAAACTGCCCCACGCGGGCATTTTTGATGTAGGGGTCGTCCTGACGCACCAGATTGCCGACGCCGTTCAGCGTACGATTGAGCTGAATATTTTCAATATCGACCACCACGCGGTCGGGATTACTGAGCGCGAACTGCTTATACTTCAGTGGGATATTAGACTCAATGGTCAGGCGAGAATAGGTTGACGATGGCCAGATGCGGATCGCCACAACATGGCCGCCAGCAGCCATACCTGCCCGGCTGACGCTGAGCAGCAATACGGCACCCGCTCCCTGTAAAAGCCGTCGTCGGTTGAGGGATGTTGAATCGGTCATGCCACTCCAGTTGCTGTGAATTGATTAATAAAAAGACAAACGTTCGTTTTTTGCAAAAACTTTAGCGAATCCCTTAACCAGTGTCACCCCAAAAAAGCGATTAAATGCAGCACATTAGCTTGAGCAAAAATCAGTACTGGGTGATAAATAAGGAAAAATGCCACTTGCGCCCGAAGCAATAAAAGAATAAAAATACACATTTACCGAATAATAATGCAAAGAGGGTTTGCCGTGAAGGAACGTAGTACCGAGCTGGTTCAGGGTTTTCGCCATACCGTTCCCTATATCAATGCCCACCGTGGTAAGACGTTTGTCATAATGCTGGGTGGTGAAGCCATCGAGCATGAGAACTTCTCAAGCATCGTTAACGATATTGGCCTGCTGCATAGCCTGGGCATCCGCCTGGTGGTGGTTTACGGGGCCAGACCGCAGATCGATGCCAACCTCTCAGAGCGAAATCTCGAGCCTGTTTATCACAAGCATACCCGCGTAACGGACGCACAATCGCTGGAGCTGGTCAAACAGGCCGCCGGCCGACTGCAGCTGGATATTACCGCTCGCCTGTCGATGAGCCTGAACAATACCCCGCTGCAGGGCGCGCATATTAATGTAGTCAGCGGCAACTTTATTATCGCCCAGCCTCTGGGCGTGGATGACGGGGTGGACTACTGCCACAGCGGCCGTATTCGTCGCATTGATGAAGAAGCGATCCACCGTCAGCTGGACAGTGGTGCCATCGTGTTAATGGGCCCGGTGGCGGTTTCCGTTACCGGCGAAAGCTTCAACCTGACCTCTGAAGAGGTGGCAACCCAGCTGGCGATTAAGCTGAAAGCGGAGAAAATGATCGGTTTCTGCTCCGAGCAGGGTGTCACCAACAGTAGCGGCGATATTGTCTCCGAACTGTTCCCGAACGAAGCGCAGCAGCGCATTGAAGAGCTGGAAAACGACCAGGACTATCATTCCGGCACCGTGCGCTTTCTGCGCGGCGCGGTAAAGGCCTGCCGCAGCGGCGTGCGCCGCAGCCACCTGATCAGCTATCAGGAAGACGGTGCCCTGCTGCAGGAGCTGTTCTCTCGTGACGGTATTGGTACGCAGATTGTGATGGAAAGTGCTGAGCAGATCCGTCGCGCCACCATTAACGATATTGGCGGCATTCTTGAGCTGATCCGTCCACTGGAGCAGCAGGGTATTCTGGTGCGCCGTTCACGTGAACAGCTGGAAATGGAAATCGACAAATTCACCATTATCGAGCGCGATAACCTGACTATCGGCTGCGCCGCGCTTTATCCATTCCCGGAAGAGCAGATTGGTGAAATGGCCTGTGTTGCCGTTCATCCGGATTACCGCAGTTCATCACGCGGCGAGGCGCTGCTTGAGCGTATCGCGCTACAGGCTCGCCAGATGGGGCTGAAGAAGCTGTTCGTGTTGACCACGCGCAGCATCCACTGGTTCCAGGAACGCGGCTTCCAGCCGGTGGATGTGGAACTGCTGCCGAGCAGTAAGAAAGAGATGTACAACTATCAGCGCCGTTCCAAGGTGCTGATGGTGGATCTGAGGGAAAACAGCGTGCACGTGCGCCAGAGCTAACTGGCGCTGCGCTATTTTTACAATCGTTCCACCAAACCACTTCGGCGCTGGGTACGCATTTTCACCGCGCTGTTAAAAACGCGGGCATCAGCGTACAGCGTCAGCTGGCGCTTAGCGCGGGTAATGCCGGTATACACCAGCTCACGGGTTAATACCGGCATCACCTGATTCGGCAGCACCATCAGCGTGTGCTCAAACTCTGACCCCTGAGATTTATGCACCGTCATCGCATACGCGGTGTCGTGCGGGGGCAGTCGGCTGGGCTGCACCGCTTTGATTGAGCCATCCGGCAGCGGGAAAAATACCTTCAGCGCCTGCTCACCATCCAGCATCGCAATGCCGATATCTCCGTTAAACAACCCCAGCAAGCGATCGTTGCGGGCAATCATCACCGGCCTGCCAACATACCATTTACCGTTTGCCAGCGTACCGCGACGAATCAGTCCGGCCTGGCGTAGCGTAGTTTCAATACGTTCATTCAGGCCGCTAACGCCGAATGGCCCCTCACGCAGTGCGCACAAAAGCTGGAAGCGCCCAAATGCCGACAGCACGTCAGCAGGAGAATCCCCTGCGGCAAGCCGCGAGAGATAATCACGGTAACCTGCCACACAGTCGTTAAGCAGCTGCTGGTACTCTTCGCTGCTGCTTAAACCGTGCCGGCGGATATCGCTAAACTCACCGCCAAACACGGCGTCTGCACGTTTTACATCCCCGGCATTCACCGCCATCGCCAGCTGGCCGATTCCCGAAGATTCGGTAAATCGGTAACTTTTACGCAGCAGGCAAATCGCATCACGGACCGGCGGAGCGGCTTGATCCTCATTCCCCGTCACCTCACAGCCGGTGAGCCGGGCCAGTTCAGCGGCACGCGCCGGGCTGTAGCCAAATTCGGCGCACCGACAGATATCACCCAGTACGGCTCCCGCCTCTACGGAGGCCAGCTGATCGCGATCGCCAAGGAAGATAATCCGCGCCTGCGGCGGCAGCGCGGCAATCAGATTCGCCAGCATCGGCAGATCGACCATCGATGCCTCATCGACGACCAGCACATCCAGATGTAGCGGGTTACCGGCATGGTAGCGCATGCGCTGGCTGCCGGGCAGCGCGCCCAGCAGGCGGTGCAGCGTTGTCGCCTCCGCGGGAAAGCGTTTCAGTACCGCATCGTCCAGAGCCAGCTGCTGCAGCGTTTTGCCCAGTGACTCGGTCAGACGTGCCGCGGCCTTGCCGGTCGGAGCCGCCAGTTCTATCCGCGGGGAACCAGGGTAAAGCTCAATCAGACAGGCCAGCAGTTTAGCCACGGTGGTGGTTTTACCCGTACCCGGGCCACCGGAGATCACGGCAACCCGTCGAGTGATGGCAACCGCTGCCGCAATTTTCTGCCAGTCTTCCGGCTGCTGGCCGAAATAACGATCCAGCGTGATACGCAGCGCCGCGTCATCAACGGGTAAGGGCTGCTGCTGACGATGAATAAATTCGACGACTTGCCCTTCACTTTGCCACATGCGGTGCAGATAAAGCCGCTGCTGTTGCAGCACCAGGGGCGTGCCGCGCGAGCCATCGCTCACTGCCGAACTCTCAGACAGCAGCTGATGCCAGTTCGTCGGTGAACCGGCAGCCTGCCAGATTGCCTGAGAAAGTTCAGGATGACGCCCGTCAAACATCTCGTCAGGATGCAGCAGCTCAAGAGGCAGACAAACGTGCCCTTCTCCGGCATCACGGCTAACTAAGGCCGCTGCCAGCATCAGTGCGGGCTGATGTTCACCGGCTACCATCAGCGCAAACTGTATGTCCAGCGTGCGCAGCAGGCGCTGGCGACACGCCAGCTGCATGTGCTCGATTAGCGTCATGCTTCACTCTCCACTTCGGCAGAAAACAGCAGGTCAAGCGCGTTGACAAAGTCTGCCTGTGGCCGGGTACTGAAGATGCCGTTACTTCCTTCCGTACCGTCCAGGCCACGCAGGAAAAGATAGATTACGCCACCAAAGTGTTGTTCATAGTCATAACCGGCAAGACGCTGCCTGAGGTAGCGATGCAGCGCCAGGCTATAGAGTTGATACTGTAAATCGTAGCGATGAGACTGCATCGCCTGCGCCATCGCTTCCTGGGTATAGGCGCTGCTCTCCTCCCCCAGCCAGTTCGACTTATAGTCGAGCAGGTAATATTTCCCCTGCCAGCAAAACACCAGATCGATAAACCCTTTCAGCATGCCGCGAACCTGATAAAAATCGAGGGGCGGACATCCGGCGGAGAGCGGGTCCTGCCGCACCAGTCGATCCAGATCCTCAGCGGTGAGCAGGCGGGAAATCGGCAGATAAAATTGCAGCTCCACCCGGCACGTATCCGGTGAAAGCTGATTCAGGCTAACGCCACTGTCATTAAGCGGGGTTTGCAAAATGCGCTGCATCCATTCCGTCATCGTTGGCAGCCAGGCCATATCCAGCCCCTCGGCACTGAGCCGTTCTGCCAGCCACTGTTCATCAAGCTGTGCTGAAAAGTCCAGAGATTCAAACAGACTGTGCAGGAATGTACCCGGTGCTGCACCGCGCGGGAAGGTATGTGGCGTCAGCTGCGGCAGTAGAGAATCCTGCGCCTCACCGACGGCATCAACATCCAGCCGAGGCAAAAGATCCAGTGCCGCTGCGTGGCCGTGCTGCTGTAAACCTGAATAGCTGGTCACGCGCCAGTCGTCACGCAGTAGACGCGTCAGCTGCTGGCTGCTCAGGATTAACTGCCCTTCTACCTCCGGCTGCCAAAGCTCAGCTTCCGTCAGCGGTACGGCAGCCAGAGCGGTATGATCGCTTTCCATCTCTTCCAGCAGAGCATGCAGCATTGCAGCATCGGCCGCCTCGCCGCGCTGGATTAGATATCCCGGCGCGCTGTGGTGTAGATCGCTGTTGCCTTCTTTCTTGCGCGTACCTTTAATCAACGGAGCAATCCCGACGCTACAGTGGTAAATCGATCGCGTCAGCGCTACGTACAGCAGCCGTAAGTCCTCGGCCAGCCGCTCTTCTTCAGCCAGGCGGGCGCTCTCCTCATCCTGCTGTAAATCCAGCAGCGCCTCGAAGGTCTCCCTGTCGTGATAGATGCCGTTTTCCGCCGCACGGTAGTTAGAGACGAACGGCAGCCAGACCAGCGGATACTGCAGGCCTTTCGATTTGTGAATAGTCACAATCTGCACCAGATGGCGATCGCTCTCCAGCCGCAGCTGCTGATTAGCTACCTGAGCGTCGGGCTGCACAACCTGCTGTGCCAGCCAGCGAACCAGCGCATGCTCGCTATCCAGTGCGGTTGCCGCCTCCTGCAATAATTCACCCAAATGCAGTAGATCGGTCAGACGGCGTTCACCACTGTCGGATGCCAGCAAATTCTCGGCGATTTGCCGCCGCATCATCAGATCGCGCAGCATCGGCAGCACGCCCCGTTTCAGCCAGCGCTGACGGTAACGATCGAACTCATCGACCAGCTCATCCCATGCACGCTCATCGCGACTCAGGGCATCCAGCGTTAGCGCATCAAGCCCAAACAGGCTACTGGCCAGTGCGCTGCGCAAAATACGCTCCTGCTCCGGTGCCAGCACGGCCTGGAGCAGCAGCAGGACTTCGCGTGCTTCCGGTGTGGTAAATACGCTATCGCGGTTGGAAAGATAGACGGAGGGAATAGCCAGGCGATTCAGCGCTTCACGCATCACGGCCGCTTCGCTGCGGCTGCGCACCAGAATGGTAATATCTGAAGCCTGTAGCGGTTTAAGGTGCTGCATTTTTCCGATCAGCGCCAGCCCCTGCTGCCCCGCGGTCAGCCAGCGGCAGATTTCCGTCGCACACTGCTGCGCCATATAGTGCTGATAATCAGCCACTCCCACACCGTCGCCAGGCTGCAGCCAGAACTTCAGCGCAGGCTGCTCCACACCGTCCACACTGAAGCTCAGAGAATGGTTGGGTTCCGCCGGGCTGACCTCAATAAACGGGATTTCCTGGAATACAAACGGGGCAGGATGACGCTGGAACAGCTGATTGACGCTGGCCACCATCGCCGGTGACGAACGCCAGTTGGTTTCAAGAGTATAGTGGGCACTGACTTCAGCCCGCGCCCTCATATAGGTAAAGATATCTGCGCCACGAAAGGCATAGATCGCCTGTTTCGGGTCGCCAATCAGCAGCAGAGCACTATCGGCCTGCCCCACATAGAGCGTCTGAAAAATTCGATACTGCTGCGGATCGGTATCCTGAAATTCATCGATCAAAGCGACAGGGAAGCGCTGACGTACGGCAGCAGCTAACAGGTCGCCGCCGGGCTGTTGTAAGGCAGCATCGAAACGGCCAAGCAGATCGTCAAATCCTAACTGCGCGTGCAGGCGTTTTTCCTGACGGGTCACGGTACGGATTTCGTCCAGCGCACGGGCAACAATCAGATCGCGCAGCGTGTGGGGCTGTGCCAAAAAAGTATCAATCTGTTCAAAGAGCGGATGAACGGGAGCGACACCTTTTTTCGTTTTTTCCACCAGCACCCGCTGGCCAAAGCGTTCGAGATCTTTTGCCACGTCATAATCAAGCGTTTCGCTTTGCGCCCACTGGGTAATTTTATTCAGCCAGTTAGGTAAGTGCTTACTGTTGTAGCTACGCCGGTCGATACCTGACGCGTCAATCAGCTCAAACAGATTTCCCGCCGCCAGCCACGCCTGCTTCAGCGCAGTTATCTGGCCGATAATCGCCTCGTGCCGCTGTACCAGCGTTTCTTCCGGGTCCGGCGCTGATTTCAGTGAAGGAGCCTCGCCCCCCAGCCAGGGCGACAGGTCCCTGAGCAGCTGTTCAGGCCCATCCCACAGCTGGCGAACAACACGGGCAACCGGCAGCGGTAGCGGATAGCAGTGGCGTCGCCAGAAATCCGCCGCTGCACGGCGGCGCAGCGGCGTTTCATCTTCAATCAGCTGCTGTTCGAACAACATGCCGGATTCAAAGGCGTTCAGATTGAGCATACGCTGACAGAAGCCGTGAATGGTAAAGATACCGGCTTCATCCATCTGCCGCTCGGCCGCCAGCAGTACTGATGCAGCCTGCCGCAGATCGGGAATTTGCTCAATCAACGCTTGCAGCATCGGATTACGGCTTTCACCACGCACACAGTCGATACGCAGTGCGTGGATGTTTTCACGAATACGCCCGCGAAGCTCGGCGGTGGCGGCCTCGGTAAAGGTCACCACCAGAATCTCCTCCACCGACAGCGGACGGCTGAATGCAGATTCTCCGCCTAATCCCAGCAGCAGTCGCAGATAAAGCAGGCCGATGGTAAAGGTTTTCCCCGTACCCGCCGACGCTTCAATCAACCGCTCGCCGTGCAGCGGCAGGGTTAACGCATTCAGCCTTTCCGCAACCTGCTGACTCATGGTTTATCCTGGCTCACCGGGAACGACTGTTGCAGGGTAGACAGATTTTTCCAGGTCTTCCATCCTGCCGGAGCCGCATAGTCCGCCTTACCGTGATGGCTGCCGGAAATCTGCGATAGCAGTGCCAGACCGGTTGGTGCGATAACCGCCTGATGGAAGAAATCAGCAATGCCATCCGGCGTCAGCGCCTGAATCTGCGCAATCACTTTTTCGCGCGTATCGAACTGATAATTTTCGCGATTAAAATCTTTGCTGTAACGACCGGCTTCTTCATCCAGAGTCTGCGGACGCTGTTTCAGCTCGTTGATCATCGCCGCCTGATACTGGGCAAAATCCTCTTTGCTCAGCGCACGCAGGCGCTTCTCGGCGGAAGGATAAAATGCCTGGAAACGCTGCAGCAGGTAAGCGGGCTGCTTGACGTTACTTTGCAGCAGGAAGCCGATGCCCCACTGACGCCCCACCGGCATCTGGAAGGCAAACACCGCATAGCCAAGCTGCTCTTCGGTACGCAGCTGGTTATAGAACCACGGCTGGATAATCTGGCTCAGCATGCTACTGCTGGCCATACTTTGATGTTCATCAAAGCCAACCGGCACGTAGACCGCCGCCAGCGCCGAGTCCGTGCTGCTTCCCGCTTTTTGCAGATTGGCCAGCGCCTTGTTATCCACTTTAATGAATTCACTGTGCCACCAGCTGTGGCCTTCGCAGTTCAGCTGCTGTCTGACCTGTTCAGCCAGATTGTTTACCGCCTCAGGAGTCATATTGCCGACAACCAGCAGCTCGGGCGTAGACTGCTCCAGCAGCATTTTACGGTAGTCCAGTAACTGCTTCAGGGTGATAGCAGGCAGTAACTTACGGCGCTCGCTACGCTGGGTATAAGGCAGACGCGACAGCAGCTGCGCAGGCTGGATAGCCAGTTCAAATGCTTTGCCTTTTTCCGCCGAGTCCAGGCGTTCCAGATACCAGGATTTGGCCTGTTCCAGCTGTTGTTCCGTCGGCGTGAAGCTGGCATACCCTTCCAGCAGCTGCTTCATCAACTTCGGCAGGCGCTGCGTAAAGCCGCTGGCGCTGAACGTCACGCCATCATCTTCCCCGGTGGAAAAACTAATGCCGCCGACCGATGCCTGCGAACTCAGTTCATCCAGCGCTACGCCAGCCAGATAATCATTGAGAGCGAACAGCACCTGATTCTGTGCGCTGTCCACCGCTGCTTTGTTACGCAGCGCCAGGGTGATATTGGCCTTAGGCTCATCAGCATAGTACTGGCTGGGCATGTAGAAGACCCGCAGCCCAGGCTGATTGAGCAGTTCCTCCGGACGTTCATACTTCTTATCCGGTTTGATCAGACTGAAGTCGTCAGGAATGTACGGGTTGAGCACCGGCAGAGACAGGGTTATTTTGTCGCTCTCTGCCTGCCATTTACTGAATCTTTCGCTGCCGATCTTATCCACCTGATAAGGCGCATCAACAAAGTAGGCCGTTTTGTTATGTGGTTCATTCGGGCTGATAAACCAGATGCGGGCATTCTGCGGGGTCATTCCCTCAAGGCGCGCTTTAATAGCCTGTGGATCGTAGCGGTCTGCGATGTAAGGTGCATCCAGCACATCGGCAACCGGCACGCGAAGCATGGTATCCACCAGCCATTCGATGTAGTCCATATCACGGGTGATGGAGGGATAACGGAAATCCAGGTCCAGCACGTGCGCCACTTCATCAAAGTAACTTTTATCGATGCCCTGCGTACGTAAGGTGTTCAGATAGCTGAAGACTGCGGCGATAACTTCATCACGATTGGCCTGGCCTTTATCCGTCAGCGAGACGGAAATCGAGAATACTCCACCGTTGCGGTCGATAACCGGATCGGCACCGGCGCTGATAGAGTCAGCCAGCCCACGGCTTTGCAGCCAGTCTGATAAGGTGTTTTTGCTGCGGTTACCAATCAAATAACCAATAAGCGTATCGGTTTTACTGCGGAACTCGGCGCTGTTGTTATCAATGCGGAACTCAATGCGCAGCTGTTTGCGCGGCTGTGCAGGCACATAGTGAATGATGATGCCTTTCTGCTTATCGGTGACCACCGGCACGGTGATATCCGGCACCGTCGCCTGACGGTTTTCGACGCGGCCAAAGGTTTCGGCGGCTATTTTTTCCAGCTCGGGCAGCGGTTTATTACTGTAGATCACCGCTTTCATCAAATTGGCTGAGTAATAACGCTGATAAAACGCCTTCAGGGCATCGTGCAGTTTACTGCCCGGCTTATCGCGCAGGGTTTCCAGATTCCCGCCGGAAAAACGTGAGCTGGGATGTTCAGGGTTTAGCGTTTCAGCACCAACCTGTGCCATACGCAGGCCGTCACGGGATCGCGCCATGGTCAGTTCGGCGTTGACCGCATTACGTTCGCGATCGGCATTGACCGGGTCGAGCAGCGGTTCGGCAATGGCGTCGGCCAGCCTGTCGGCAGCCGGTTGCAGCGCATCGTTCTCCACTTCCAGATAAAACGCCGTACGATAGGATGCGGTACTGGCGTTGTGGCTACCACCGTGCTTTTTCAAAAATTCGGCAAGGTTATCCGGCTGCGGGTAACGCTTTGACCCCATCAGCACCATGTGCTCAAGATAGTGTGCCAGACCAAGCTGATCGGTGGGGTTTTCCAGCGATCCGACCGGCAGCGCCAGTGCGGCCAGCGACTTTGTGGCCTTGTCATCGGAAACCAGCAAAACGGTCATGCCGTTATCCAGGCGGATTGCTTTGTACTGACGAGGGTCTTTTTCACTTTTACGAATAATGTCTGTGACCGGTTGCCATCCGGTTTCTGCCTGTGTCAGCGGGCTGAACAGGGCGAAAAAGACAAAGTAAACTAACCAGACTGCATAACGACGCATTCAAACTCCCTCAATTTTGCTGGTGTTTAATTGTTATAAAATAACACTACAGGAGATCATCCTGATTGTCCGTAAAACTTCCCCTATCTTCCTTGGGGAATGTGGGTACATCACCAAATACTATACAGAACGGTGCGCCTGAAGCAGCGGTAAAAGCCAGCGTTCAGCATTCTCGGTCATTGCCAGCAGGTACGTTTCATCCAGCGTACGGATCACCCGTTGCAGATAGGGATCGCTGCCTTCGCCCTCAATCTGATAATTTCCCTGCCAGCGCGCCAGCAGCTTGTTACGCGCTTTTTTCTGCGCAGCATCATCTCGCAGCAGCTCACCGGATGATTCATCGTAACTTTCCTCCAGCCAGGCAGCACCGGATTCAGTCAGCAGCAACGGTGAGCACATGCCCTCGCGGTAGCCCGCAACGTAACGTGCCAGCTGATGCAGGGCGTCATCCGCCGTAATCGCCGGGAATCGCCATTCGCTATCGTTGCGCCCCAGCATCAGGCTGGTACCATTGCCGCCCGTCGCACAGTAAACCAGGTGTTCCAGCCACAGGGTCAGGCCATCCTTAAAGTTAAGATTGCCCGGCCGCCAGCGTAACAGTCCACTGTCCTGCACCTGAGCAAGCCATCCGGTAAGCAAAACACCGTCAACCAGCAGCGAGATTTCCCGGCTTTCCGCCGCCGCACGCTGCTCGCGCACGCGGCTGGCCAGCACGTTCATTTCCTGCTCCTGCTCTTGCCAAACCAGTTCACCGAATGCGCCGTAGGGTAAAGCCCCTGAAGCACGTTGCCGGGCGTAAAGGCGGGAACTTTCTTCCCCCTCTATCAGGCTGTTAAGCAACTGCGCATTCATCTGATAACGCGTCAGGCCATCCAGTGCAAAAGGCTCGGCGTCTGGCAATTCCATCTCTTCCAGTCTGAAGCTGACGCCAAGCCGCATGCTGAAAAATGCCCTGACCGGATGCCGCCAGAAGCGCACCAGTTGCTCAAAGCTTAGTGAATCAAGCTTTTCCGCTGCTAAAGGCTGCATAAACGGCGGATGAGCAATACCCGATGCTTTAGCAGCAGGTAACCACTCGTCAGCAAAACTTCTGAACTCAGAAGCTGCACTGAAGTTTTCGGCCGCAAAAGGCATTCTGCTGTGCAGATGATGCAGATGGTGCGCCACGTTTTTCGCACTGCGGTCAACATCCAGCGAACGGTCTTCGGGCAAGCAGAAGCTCTGGCAGATGTACTCCACTAATTCACTGACCAGTACAGAGGGATATCGTTCCGTATTATCCTGAATTGAACGGGCGATATAGCTGATATACAGCTGCTGCTGCGCTGAATTTAGCGCTTCCAGGAACAGATAGCGGTCATCATCGCGGCGGCTGCGATCGCCTTTTTGCAACTGCTTGCTCATTAAATCAAAGCCGAGCGGTGGCAGCGTTCGTGGATAAATACCGTCGTTCATACCCAGCAGGCACACCACCTTGAAGGGAATAGAACGCATCGGCATCAGGGTACAGAAGTTCACCGGCCCCGCGAGGAAACGCTGGCTGATACGCTGCTGATCGAGCCGGGAGACCAGTTCATCGCGCAGTACGGTTAGCGGTACGGCCTGCTGATAACCGGCTTCAACGCCGTAGCCAATCACCTGCTTCCACTGATCTTCAATCAGCGTTAGCGCCGCTTCCGTTTCCGCATCGCAGATAAAGAAATCATCTAATAGCTGGCGACAGAGCGGCAGCCAGTGTGCCAAATCGCTGGTTTCATCCAGCCAGCGCCGCCAGCGATGCAGCTGCATCAGTAACTCGGCCAGATTCCCAGCCAGTTCCGCGATCAAGCCACTGGACTCATCATAAGGCAGGACCCCCTGCCACTCCCCGGCATCACTGTTCATCGCATAGCCCAGCAGCATTCGCGTCAGGCCGAAGTGCCAGGTATGCTGACCGGTAGCCGGCAGGTCCAGCTCGCGGACGTTGTCATCATCCAGACCCCAGCGAATACCGGATTCAGCAACCCAGTGGCGCAGCAGGCGTAGCCCCTCTTCATCAATTGCAAAACGCCCCGCCACCGCAGGAACTTCAAGCAGGGCCAGAACATCTTCAGCGGTGAAACGGCTGTCAGGTAGGCTCAGTAGCGAAATAAACGCCTGAAGCGCGGGGTGCGCCTGACTGGCGCGACGGTCGGAAATGGCAAACGGCAGCGCACGCTCCGGTGGTGCATTACCAAATACCGCCTGAATAAAGGGCGTATAGGCATCGATATCAGCCACCATGACGATGATATCGCGCGGGGTCAGCGCCGGATCGTCAGCCATCATTGCCAGCAGCCGATCCTGCAGAACTTCGACCTCGCGCTGCGGGCTGTGGCACTGATGGATCACAATTGAACGATCTTCCGGTGCAAGCAGGCGTTTGGCTTCACTGTTTTCCCATTCGCTTTTTTTCAACCCGATAACCGCGTTGTCTTCCAGTTCCAGCAAATCCCGCTTCAGGGTTTGCAGCAGGTTTACCGGCTCAATATCGACAAAGGCGAAGACCTCATTAGGTTCAATCTGCGCCAGCAGGTAGAGATTATCGCGCCCCAGCTTGCCCCATGAAGCCAACAGAGGATTACTCAGCTGCTGCTCACCTGCATCGTTGAACAAAGACGATGCGCTGTCAGCATCACGGAACTGGGAGATCTCATGATTATCCTGATAATGCCTGCGGTTGCGGTTTTGCAGCCTGGCCAGAAACGCGTAATCCTGAATATCTCCCCAGTAATGACGGCAGGGATTGGTAAACAGCAGATGAATATCGATATGTTTACCCAGCGCGCTAAGTGCCTGTAAATAAACCGGCGGCAGTGCCGAAATCCCACAAATAAACACCCGATCCGGCAGATTTTCCGGGCGAGTTGAGCTGTTTTCCAGCCGGTGAATAAAACGCTGATAAAGGTTGGCACGGTGCCATTCAGGTTGCCCAAGCTGATGGGTATATTCAACCAGTGCCGCCCACAGCGGAGCCTGCCAGACCTGTGCCTCGCCAAGCCCCTCGGTCAGTTCGCCTTTTTCCCATCCGTTAAGCCACTGCGGACGATACACCAGATACTGGTCAAACAGGTCGGCGACTCTGGATGCCAGTTGGAACAGCTTGCGCTTATCGTCGTCATCGCTAAGGTAATTACGCAGCGTTGCGAAAGCCTCTCCCGGCAGCATCTCAGGGAGGATCGCCATCAGTTTCCAGCTCATACCGGACTTGCTAAAAGCGCTCTCACGTGGAATATCCGGTAACACGCGAACAAACATGTCCCAGATAAAGCTGGCGGGGAGCGGGAATTCAATATTAGCCGCAATACCAAAATCTTCGGCCAGCGACATTTGCAGCCACTGTGCCATTCCCGGGCTTTGTACCAGCACCACCTCCGGGCTCAGCGGATTGGGCAAGGGCTGATTTTTTATCTGCCATGATGCCAGCGTCTTAAGCAGATCCAGCTGATTGGAATGGTATACCGTGAACATAACCGACAGATTCTCAACGTAAGAGGGTTTAATTTCCTGAAGGGTACTCTACCCGCACAGGACGAACATTGGAAATGTAGCACCATAGCGGTCAATTACCCACCGCCGTGCAGCGTAGCTGAACCAGTTCGGCCCGGCGCCCCGAAGGGCTTACCGTTTTGGCGATTAACAACGGGCATCCTTCCGGGCCATCCTTCTGCTGCACCTGTGCCTGCCATCCCTCCAGCGGATTACCCTGCAACAGTTGCCGGGCGTTACGCCATGCGCTGCGCTGCTGCCACTGTTGCTGGAACCCCTCTGCCAGCACCAGCTGATAGCGCATCAGAGCCATGATGCTAAGGCTAAACAGCAGCAGGGCAAACAGTGTTTCAACCAGGCTAAATCCCCGTTGATTACGACGAGGGATCATCACACAGGCTCCTGTCGGGCAATGGGCAATAATCCAGCCAGCCCTGAGGGACCGCGCTAACTTTCCCACCGGTAAGGCTGCTAACCCAGCGATACAGAGACAACGTTCCACTGCCGCTGTCACCGCGCAGCAGCATTCCGGAGGCGTGGCTTAGCAGGCAGGCGCGCCAGGTATACTGCGGCTGGATCTGGCAGTACCAACCTTCAGCAGTATGCCAGGTCAAGCGTTCTCCCCACATCAGCGCAGATACCGCATCGGTGTACTCAAGGATATAGTGCCGTTCATCAGTGACCAGGCTGAGATTATCACTCAGCTGCTGGCGTGTAGCGTGCAGCAATGCGGTGCCCATAAGCAGAATGATAATTACCATCAGCAGTGCGCCGCTTCCCTGTTGTCGGTGCATCATAAATTCTCCGCCACCAGCCAGTGCTCGATATGCTGGACCAGAGCTGGCCAGACTCTGGAACTCCCCTTCAACATGACTCGGACCTGCTGCCGATTGCGAACCACCCTGAACTCCTCAATGGCGATGACGCGGGGATCGTTCAGCTTCTCCCAGCCGCCGCCTTCACAGCGATCAACGCCGCGCTGCATTTCCAGATTTTTCGATCTTAAGCGAAAGCCGTAGTAATCGCTGTCTTCTCGCCCGGTACTCTCCCATTGCCCGTTGCTGTTTTCATCCCAGCGCACCAGCAGGCAGCGACCTGCGTTCTGAATCTGCATCGCGGCCCCGCTACAGCGACCGTGGCAGTAGCCCGCGCGCCGGGCGGCTTTTTCCAGCGTCTGCATAATCTGCTGCAGCTCTTCATTGAGCTGAACCTGTATCTGCAGGCGCAAATTATGCTGCTGCAATAGCGGTAACGTTCGCGCAGCGCCGAGCATTATGACGCTTCCGATCGCCATCGCCAGCAGCGTTTCAAGTAAGGTAAATCCCCCCGTATTCATCGGCATCCTTCCTCTGATACTGAGCAAATGCGCACCCTGCCACGCGAAGAGACAATGATTCGCCGTTCACCGGCATCGCTGGCAATAGTGATATTGCCAGGGCGGGCGGTATTCTTCACACCATAGAACCCGATTTCCGCGGTCATCGAGCGTATGCTGACTTCCGGCCACGGAGCCAATAGTGTAAAGCGGGCCTGCGGGGAACAGACATCAGGAACACTTCCGCCTCCCAGACACCAGTATCTGCCCGGCTTAAGCCAGATGACCCTGTCGGCGTTATGCCACCAGGCATCGCTGCGCAGGCGCAGAAGCAGCCGCTGGATCTGCTGCGCACTGTCATTAAGCTGACGTAGCTGCTGCCATCGCTGCCAGCCCTGCCATGACCCCAGGCTCAGTACAGCGATGAGCGCGATTACCATCATCAGTTCCAGCAATGTGAATCCCGCTGATCGCGTTATTTTCATCAGCCGAGTGTTGGCTTTTCTCCGCCACGCCGCCAGCAGTACCTTGTGGGTTTACGCGTTATCTTCCAGGCTAAATACGTCTTCTCACCGGCTTTCATTGCCGCTGCGTGGCGCTACGCATTTTTACCAACAAGTCTGATACCATCGCCGGATTTGCCTGGCACCAATGGTGAGAAAGGCTAAGATGCCTGAGCGGGTCAACGGTGCCAGAGCCGAAAAAACCCTGAAAAAAGCCAGCGTGCCAGATTCGAGCAGAACCAAGAGAGAGAAAATGGATGAGATTCAAATGATCGATATTGCCACCTCGCTGCCGCAGGTGAAGATCGATTTAAAATACGCCACAGCGGATAACATTACCGGCCAGCCGATTTACTGCGAACACCGTTGCCTGTTGCACCCGGATGCTGCAGCGGCGCTGGCTCGCAGTGCGCATATCGCCGCTCTTGCAGGCTTTACCCTACTGGTCTACGACGCATACCGCCCGCAGAAAGCGCAAATGAATCTGTGGCTGGCCTGCCCTAATCCTGACTACGTTATCCCCGTCACTCAGGGCTCGAATCACTCCCGCGGAACGGCTGTTGACGTCACGCTGATGGATGAACAGGGAGCGATTGTGGATATGGGCAGTGGTTTTGACGAAATGCACGAATGTTCACATCCCTGGCATCCTTCGATCCCGACGCTGAAATTACGTAACCGGCTGATGCTGAGTGCGATTATGCTTGAAGGGGGCTTCAAGGGGATTACGACAGAATGGTGGCACTTTGAGCTGCCTGGAGCGGCAGATTATCCGCTGCTGACGGATATTTTTGACTGTTACCCACCGCAATCCGCGGCGTAATGCTATCCCCGGCATTATGCATGCCGGGGATAGCATTTTTACACGGCTACCGGCGCTTTAATCGCCGGATGCGGGTCGTAACCGACGATTTCGAAATCATCGAAACGATAGTCGAAAATAGAGGCCGGTTTACGTTTAATCACCAGCTGCGGCAGCGCGCGCGGTTCACGGCTCAGCTGCAGGCGAGTCTGTTCCAGGTGATTGCTGTACAGGTGGGTATCCCCCCCGGTCCAGACGAAATCACCCACTTCCAGATCGCACTGCTGTGCCATCATATGCACCAGCAGAGCATAACTGGCGATATTAAACGGCAGCCCGAGGAAGATATCGCACGAGCGCTGATAGAGCTGGCAGGAAAGCTTGCCGTCCGCGACGTAAAACTGGAAGAAAGCGTGACACGGTGCCAGCGCCATCTCGTCCAGTTCACCCACGTTCCACGCCGAAACGATGATACGGCGAGAATCGGGATCGTTTTTAAGCTGCTCAACAACCTTGCTCAGCTGGTCGATCTGGCGACCATCCGGTGCCCCCCAGCTGCGCCACTGTTTGCCGTAGACCGGGCCGAGGTCGCCGTTTTCATCCGCCCACTCGTCCCAGATCGAGACGTTATTTTCCTTCAGATAAGCGATATTGGTGTCGCCATTGAGGAACCACAGCAGTTCATGAATGATGGATCGCAGATGGCACTTCTTGGTGGTAACCAGCGGAAAACCATCCTGCAAATTGAAACGCATCTGATGACCGAAGACCGACAGCGTACCCGTTCCGGTACGATCGTTTTTCGGTGTGCCCTGCTCAAGGACATGCTGCATTAATTCCAGATACTGTTTCATTTTTCCTCACGAAGTTGCTGCTGCGGGCGACGACGATACGCCCAGATCATCATAATCACGCCGGCCAGAATCATCGGCACGGAGAGGATTTGCCCCATGCTGATGCCGCTGAACAGACCAAGCTGCTGATCGGGCTGGCGGAAGAACTCAATAATAATACGGAAGGCGCCATAACCAATCAGGAACAGGCCTGAGACGGCTCCCATCGGGCGCGATTTGCGGATAAACACATTCAGAATGATAAACAGCACGATCCCTTCCAGAATCAGCTCATAAAGCTGTGAAGGGTGGCGCGGCAGTACACCGTAGGTCGCCAGCAGAGACTGCCATTCCGGATGAGTGGAAACCAGTGCGATATCTTCGCTGCGTGAACCCGGGAACAGCATAGCCCACGGCAGATTTGGGTCAACGCGCCCCCACAGTTCTCCGTTGATAAAATTACCGAGGCGACCAGCACCCAGCCCAAACGGGATCAGCGGAGCGATAAAGTCCGAAACCTGGAAGAAAGTACGCTTGGTGCGGCGGGCGAAGATCAGCATCACTACGATCACACCAATCAGTCCGCCGTGGAATGACATACCACCATCCCAGACCTTAAACAGATACAGCGGATTATCGAGGAACAGCGGCAGATTGTAGAACAGTACATAGCCGATACGGCCACCGAGGAACACACCGAGGAAACCCGCATAAAGCAGATTTTCAACTTCCTCTTTTTTCCAGCCGCTGCCTGGTTTATTAGCCCGGCGAACAGCCAGCCACATAGCGAAAACAAAACCAACCAGATACATCAGCCCGTACCAGTGAAGAGACACAGGGCCGATAGAGAAGATCACCGGATCAAATTGAGGGAAAGCCAGATAGCCGTTATTCATCTTTCACCATTTTTAAATTCTGTCCTGACGGGCAGGCGACGGAATATGTAGACGCGTGCGCACGTGGCGCTGCTGCTTAAGGCTGCGCATGATAGCATAATGCGAATTATTCCGGCCCGGCGTAACTGTAAACTTTGTTAAGCACCGGATCGGATGACTATTTCCCGCCCCGGATCAAACCGCCCAGCCCTCTGCGCTCCATAAAAGCCGCAATCAGTTGACGGACTTCACTGGTGTGCGGTGCTTCCAGACCACGCTGCGCAAGTTCCTGGGCCTCTGACCGGTCGATATGGCGAAGTAAATACTTTACGCGCGCCACATTACGGCCGTTCATGCTGAGATGGTAGTAACCCATGCCGATCAGCATAACCACACACATCGGATCGCCCGCCATTTCGCCACAAAGGCATAGCTCTACCCCTGCACGGCTGGCCTCCTGTCCAATACTGTGTAATGCACGGAGTACGGCTGGATGCAGACTGTCGTAAAGGCTGGCGACCCGGGTGTTATTACGATCCACGGCCAGCAGGTACTGGGTCAAATCGTTGGTGCCAACGGAAACAAAATCTACGCGCCCCCGCAGATGGCTCAGCATAAAGATCATCGACGGCACTTCGATCATTACCCCGAGGCGCGGGCGCGGAATTGCATAACCCAGCATTTCTTCCACCTCGCGCCCCGCCCTGTCGAGCAGGCGCCGTGCCTCGTCGATCTCCTCAAGACTGGTGATCATTGGCAGCAGGATGCTCAGGTTTCCGCTGGCAACGTTGGCCCGCAGCATTGCGCGCAGTTGAACAAGAAAAATCTCGGGCTGATCGAGCGTCAGGCGAATGCCCCGCCATCCCAACGAGGGGTTTTCTTCACTAATCGGCATATAGGGCAGCTGCTTGTCGGCACCGATATCCAGCGTGCGCAATGTGACCGGCTTATCGAGAAACAGCTGCAGCATTCCCTGGTACTGTGCAACCTGCTCTTCTTCCGAGGGAAAACCGTTCTGTAACATAAACGGAATCTCGGTACGATAAAGGCCCACGCCATCTACCCGGCTACCGAGCGGATGCTCATGTTCAGCACTCAAACCCGCGTTAAGCATGACTTTCACCGGTTCGCCGCTTTTAAGCGCACCCGGCTGCTCAACCAGACCTTCTGCCAGCTGGCTTAATTCATTTTCTTCACTGATCAGCCGCTGATATTCCTGCACCAGCACCGGTTCGGGATCGACCAGCAGCTCACCGCGATAACCATCGACGATGAGCAAGCGTCCCTTCATCAGGTCGGGCTGAATATCGGCTCCCATCACCGTTGGGATACCCATTGCACGAACCATGATTGCCGCATGAGAGTTAGCGGCACCATCGCGCACGACAACCCCCGCCAGTCTTTCACGCGGCAGCTCTGCCAGGGTGGTAGCAGTCAGTTCGTCGGCAACCAGAATAAAACGCTCAGGCCAGGTATTGGTGCCCTGAATCGTATCATCGAGGTGAAACAGCAGGCGCTGGCCGAGCACACGCAAATCACCCGCCCGCTCCCGCAGGTAGCTGTCCTGCAGGCTGGCAAACTGCGCGGCAAATTTCTCAATAACCTTTTTTACTGCCCACTCAGCCACCGAACCAGCATCAATTTCCGCCAGCAGATCTTTTTTCAGCCGCGCATCGCTGAGCAGGTGCGAATAGAGGTCAAAAATAGCCGCGCTTTCTTTATGCATGCTGGCGGTGAAACGCTTGCTGTAGCGGCGAAATTCGTTCGATGCTTCGGCCATCGCCAGCGCCAGACGCTCACGCTCACGCACAGAATCCAGCGTTGATGCGGCGGAAACATTCTCCAGTGAGGGCTGTGAAGAATCAACCCAGCCTTCGGCTATTGCTACGCCAGGTGAGGCCGCCAGCGCTTTGATTCGCGTCTGCCTGTACTGCCCAAAGAGAACATTAAGCTGCGACTGAGAAAGGATCGCCGCCATCTGAGTGGCAAGGGTAACCAGAAACGACTCTTCGCTTTCATCGAATTGCCGATGTTCGCGTTGCTGAACCACCAGAACGCCCTGCAGCTGGCGTCGGCTGATAATCGGTACGCCAAGAAACGAGCGAAAACGCTCTTCTTTCACGGAGGGGATAAATTTAAAACTGGGGTGCTTTTGCGCATCAGCAAGGTTAATGGGTTCAGCAAGGCGACCAACCAGCCCAACGATGCCTTCATCAAATGCAAGGGCGACAGTACGCCCACGCGGCTTTTTCAGCCCACGCGTTGCCATCAGGTAGTAACAGCGGCGTTCATGATCGGCCAGATAAACCGAGCAAACCTCGATATCCATGGCCAGACAAATCTCATTAACCAGAATATCCAGCGCCTCGGTAAGCCGGGGCGCTGCCGCCACTTTCTCAACTATTTCGCGTAGTTGTGTGAGCATAATCTACGTGGCTTAACCTCTCTTCCTTCGAAAGCCTTGCGTATTTCTCTGCGCGGTATTCTCCTGCAGGGGCATAACCACACCAGCAAACTCTTTCATTACGCGGCGGTAAACATCGCGTTTAAAAGAGACCACCTGGCGTACCGGATACCAGAAGCTGACCCATCGCCAGCCGTCAAACTCTGGCGTGCTGCTGGTTTGCATATTGATATCCGCGTCATTGCACAACAGCTGCAGAAGAAACCACTTCTGTTTTTGGCCGATACAAACCGGCTTTGTGTCCCAACGCACCAAACGTTTTGGCAATTTATATCGTAACCAGTTACGGGTGGATGCCAGGATGCGAACATCCTTACGGCTCAAACCGACTTCCTCGAAAAGTTCGCGGTACATCGCCTGTTCCGCCGTCTCGCCAGGATTAATCCCTCCCTGAGGAAACTGCCAGGAGTGTTGGCCATAGCGCCTTGCCCACACAACCTGTCCCTGCCTGTTACAAATTACGATACCAACATTCGGGCGGTAGCCATCATCATCGATCACCGGACTACCTCAAACTAAAACTGGATGTTCTGATTGTTTCACACTCCTTACAGGCGGTAAACCACTGGTTTATGCCTGCGAGTCCGCATTGAACTTGGATAACTATTACCAGCAGACAGAGTTATAAACAGAAACAGGGGCAAAAAGGCGATCTTATTCACGTTTTCTGTGGATAGCTTTGTGCAGAACTCAGTTAACAGGTGGGGAAAACTTTATTCAACGTTTGGAGACACCTCGCAAAAAAAAGAAATAACCCCAGGTTAATCATAAGGTTTAACGTCATTTTTACGTTGAATCAGGTGCTGTCATGCTGCTGTCACAGACAGGCTTCCGGCAACTGGCGAAAGATCGAGCACTTGATGATTTATCCACAGAATATGGTGATTAGTTGGACATGAAAGGGGCTAAAGTTGCCAAAATCCCCTTCGTCAAGGCTGTAAATCGAAACAGTATTATTTTTAAATGTGAGTTATCCCATTTTTCTGTGGATAACTATGTAGAAGATCCTGTTCACTGTCGGTGACAAGACGGGTAAAACTTGTCTGAGCAGTGTACATCCCCTTCAATGGGAGGAATAAAAAACATGATTTATCATGCTATTATTATGCTTACCCCCAGAATTAGCGTTAAGCCGTATAACGCTGGAACTGAGAGGTCGTTTTTTAAACAGATCTGGATATCACAATGACAGGCGCTCCTTTCCTCGTTCCTCCCCCCCGTGATGAAACCGAACTGCTGGACAGAGCTAACGCACTTGCCGGTTATACTCTCGGTGAACTTGCCCAACGTATAAGTTTACCGATTCCCCGAGACCTTAAACGGGATAAGGGCTGGGTGGGGATGCTGCTGGAACGTTATCTCGGTGCCAGTGCAGGCAGTAAGCCGGAACAGGATTTTGCCGAAATTGGCGTGGAGCTGAAGACGATTCCCGTAGATGCCGCCGGACGCCCGCTCGAAACGACCTTCGTTTGCGTCGCACCGTTGACCGGTAATAGCGGCGTCACCTGGCAAAACAGTCACGTGCGGCATAAGCTCGGGCGCGTGCTGTGGATACCGGTAGAGGGTGAACGAGCGATTCCACTGGCAGAGCGGCATGTTGGCGCTCCGCTGCTCTGGAGCCCAAATGACGAAGAAGAACATCAGCTGCAGCGCGACTGGGAGGAGCTGATGGATATGATTGTGTTGGGTCAGGTTGAACAGATTACCGCTCGCCACGGCGAGGTTTTGCAAATTCGTCCCAAGGCAGCTAACAGTAAGGCTCTGACCGAAGGTATTGGCCGCCATGGGCAACCCATTATGACTCTGCCGCGCGGCTTTTATCTGAAAAAAACCTTTACGGCAGCGCTGCTTGCACGCCATTTTTTACTGTAGTTTTCCTGCTGATTTGCGGAAGATTATACGAATGTCAATAATATGCGCCTGATTGAGTCCATTTTCAGACTGATGAAATTATCACTACAGGGAAAATAGTTTATTACTACACTCATCAAAGTAATAAATATTAAGGGAGACAAGTATGAAGTGGATGTTAGGTATTGCGGCGCTGAGTGTATCAATGCTGATAAGCGGCTGCAGTAGTGACTACGTGATGGCGACCAAAGACGGTAAAATGATTATGACCGACGGTAAGCCAAGTATTGATAAAGAAACTGGACTGGTGAAATACGTTGATGAATCCGGCCATGAAATACAGATTAACGGTGATGAAATCTCTTCAATCGTTGAACGCTAAACCCTGCTTTGCCATCTGGCGCTGATATTTCAGATGGCAAACGATATGCTTTCCTCTCTCTGATGGGTAATCCCTCTTTCACCTCCCGCGTCTGGCGGTTATAGTCGAAAACCGGGTTCTGCTTCTGTAAGCACAGACACCGCAATCTTTTGCCAGGATCCCCTGTTGCGGACGCAGCTGATGTCCCTGACCTTTTAATAATGAAAAAAGGAAGTCTGCTATGCATTATCACCGTATCCCCCACAGCACACTTGAAGTCAGCTCTCTTGGTCTGGGTACCATGACGTTTGGGGAACAAAACAGCGAAGCCGACGCGCATGCCCAGCTTGATTTGGCGCTTAGCCGCGGCATTAATCTGATTGACACAGCGGAGATGTATCCGGTGCCGCCGCGCCCGGAAACACAGGGTTTAACTGAGAAATATATCGGCAGCTGGCTGAAAGCGCGCGGCTGCCGTGACAAAATAGTACTGGCTTCTAAAGTGGCGGGTCCGGTACGCGGTGCCGATGCCTCTATCCGACCCAATCAGGCATTGGATCGCAAAAATATTCGTGAAGCGCTGGACGCCAGCCTGAAAAGGCTGAATACGGACTATATCGATTTGTATCAGCTGCACTGGCCTCAGCGTCAGACCAACTACTTCGGCAAACTGAACTATCAGTACACCGATAACACCGCGCCGGTGACACTGCTGGAAACACTGGAAGCACTGACCGAACAGGTGCGCGCAGGGAAGATTCGTTACATCGGGGTTTCAAACGAAACGCCATGGGGCGTGATGCGCTATCTGCAACTGGCCGAAAAACATGAGCTGCCGCGAATCGTCAGCATCCAGAACCCTTACAGCCTGTTAAACCGCAGCTTCGAGCTGGGGCTGGCAGAAATCAGCCAGCATGAGGGCGTCGAACTGCTTGCCTACTCCAGCCTGGCGTTTGGTACGCTAAGTGGAAAATATCTGAATGGTGCGAAGCCTGCAGGCGCACGTAATACGCTGTTCAGCCGTTTTACACGCTACAGCGGCGAGCAGGCTCAGTTAGCAATTAGCGAGTATGTTGCACTGGCGCAGCGCCACGGACTCGATCCATCTCAAATGGCGCTGGCATTTGTGCGTCAGCAACCGTTTGTTGCCAGCACGCTGCTGGGAGCCACAACGCTGGAACAGCTTACTGTGAATATCGACAGCTACGATCTGACTCTGGATGCCGAAATTATTGACGAGCTGGAAGCAATCCACCGCCGTTATACTTACCCTGCCCCCTGACGGATCTGCACAAATGTTTGCGGGGCCATCGGGCCCCGCATCAGCACATCAGCACATCAGCACATCAGCACATCAGCACATCAGCACATCAGCATCATAAGACACGGATTATGAAGCAACAGCTTTACGCTTCTGCGCCAGCTGCCAACCCCAGAGAACGGCAATAGCCAGGGCAAACAGTGCACCAAACCCGACGCCGGTTGCAACCGGCGGTGCGCCCAGCTTAATCGCCAGAGAATACAGCCCCAGCATCACCAGCATCGCCGTATTTTCACCCAGGTTCTGTACCGCAATCGCGTTACCTGCACCCACCGTCTGCTTTCCGCGCATTTGCAGCAGCGCATTCAGCGGTACCACAAAGAAACCGCCCAGCATCCCGATAATCGCCAGCAGCACGTAGGCGTTCAGCGCCGTATGCTGCAACGAGAAAGCCACCACCGCAACACCGATTAACACGCCGGCAGGCATACAGCGCCCGACGGTTTTCAGCGTCACCAGTTTTGCCGCCGCTGCGGCACCAAACACAATGCCGACGGCAACCATCGCATTAAGCATCGTTGGCGTTTTATTGTCGGTAATGCCCAGCGCCACCGGAACCCACAGCACCAGCAGAAAGCGCAGCGTAACGCCGGCCCCCCAGAAAAGGCTGGTACCCACCAGCGAGAAGCGGGTTTCGCCGTCGCGCCACAAAACGCGACAGGCGCGGAAGAAACTGGCGGACATCGCGGCAGGTCGCCAGGATTGGCCACTGCGGGCCGCTGCAAGTTTGGGGATCATCAAATTAGCAACGACCGCCAGCGCATAGGCGACAACACACGCCAGCAGCGCACTGGTAAGATTGAGGTCGGCAAGGTATCCCCCCGCCACGGAGCCGAGCAGAATCGCGGCTATCGTTGAGGACTCCATCAGACCGTTGGCTTTGACCAACGTTTCACCATCAGTCAGCTCGCCGAGAATCCCGTACTTGGCCGGGGAATAGGCGGCCGCACCAATGCCAACCAGACCATAACCTAAGAAAGGGTCCAGCCCAACGCAGATTGTCAGTGCGCCAAGCAGCTTGAGGCCGTTGGCAAACATCATCACCCGGCCCTTCGCAAAACTGTCGGCCACCTGGCCCACAAACGGAGCCAGAACAATATAGGTGGCAACGAACACCATCTGCAGAATCGGCTGGCTCCAGTCGGGATAAACCAGCTGCTTCAGTACCGCCAGAGTGGCGAACAGCAGGGCATTATCCCCAAAAGCGGAGAGGAACTGGGCGGCAATCACCGCCATCATACCTTTCGACAATAATGGTTTTGATCCGGCAGTCGGACTATTCATGAGTCTCCTCTGGCCGCTCGGCCATTTCGCGCAGGGTAACAAAATCCGGCTTGCCGCTGCCGAGCATCGGGAGCTGTTTCAACACCCGAATATCGCGTGGGATCGCCAGTTCAGGGCTACCCAGTTCACGTGCTGCGCGCTGTAAACGTTCGCGGGTCAGCTCACTGTCGGTGGTAAATAACACCAGAGCTTCGCCACGATTGCCGTCCGGCTTAATCGTCGCCGCGTGCTGTTTTTCATCAGACGCCTTCAGCGCAATCAGCTCTACGCTCTCCAGCGAAACCATCTCGCCGGCGATCTTCGCAAAACGCTTCACGCGTCCCTGAATCTGGCAGAAGCCGGCATCGTCAAAGCTGACGATATCACCCGTATCGTACCAGCCGCTCTCCATCCGTCCTTCACCGTTATCGGCCTCAGGCGCTTCAAGAACGCCGGGACGCTCAACGCGCAGATAGCCTTTCATGATATTCGGTCCACAAAGCTGCAGTAGTCCGCCTTCTTCAATACCGGGTACAGAAATCAGCCGTGAATCCATACCCGGCAGGATGCGGCCAACGGTATGCGATCGGGCGGCCATCGGCACGTTTATTGCCACCACTGGTGCGCATTCGGTCACACCATAGCCTTCCAGAATGCGGATGCCGAACTTCTCAAACCAGGCATCGCGCGTGCTCTGCTGTAGTTTTTCCGCTCCGGCCACCACGTAACGCAGGCGGGCAAAATCATACGGCTGAGCGAAACGGGCATAGTTACCAAGGAACGTCGAGGTACCGAACAGCACGGTACAGTTACGATCGTAGACCAGCTCGGGCACAATGCGATAGTGCAGCGGGCTGGGATAAAGGAAGACCTCAGCACCGGTCATCAGTGGCGTAAACAGCCCCACGGTCAGACCAAAAGCGTGGAACAGCGGCAGCGCTGACATAAAGCGATCGCGCGGAGTGAAATCAGCGACCGTGCGGATCTGTTCCACGTTAGCCAGCAGGCTTTTATGGGAGTGAACAACGCCTTTAGGATGCCCCTCTGACCCTGAAGTAAACAGCACCATCGCGGCATCTTCAGGCTGCTGTTTCACTTCTGCCAGTGACGGCATCAGCAAGCGGCTGAGTATCCACAGTTTGTCCCGGGTAGTAACGGTATCTTTCAAATCTTCCAGAAAAATCCACTTAACGTCGGGGATTCCTTCCGGCAGATGCCACAACTTGCCTTTATCGAGAAACTGGCGCGAGGTAAACACGGTCTTTACCTGAGCCGCCGTCAACGCACTGGTCAGCCCTTTGACTCCGGCGGTGTAGTTAAGCATTGCAGGAATACGCCCACGCAGGGTGGCCCCCAGGATCGCTGCTGCCGTAACCGTTGCGTTTGGCAACAGCAGGCCGACATATTCACCCTGCTGCGTATAACGCTGCAGAATACGGCCAACGCCCAGTGATTTTTTCAGCAGGCCGGTGTAGCTATCGGGCGTAAAGTTAACGTCCTCAATACAGGGCTTGAAGTAGCCATAGCGCACACGTGCTGCAAGAAAGGCCTGATAAATCGTCTGACGAGGACGCACCGCCATGCGTGCTTCCATCATAATATGGTGCAGATGCTCTCCTGCCAGCCTGCGACGATCGCGGGCACGAGGGGCTTCCGGCATCGGAATGGTCGTAGCGGGTAATACGGTAAGAGAGATTTTTGGAAACAGGCGGCGTTTGAAAACGCCAGCAAGGCGGCCAAAAAGCGTGTATTCAGCACCTTCAATACGTATCGGAACCACCGTTGCCTGTGATTTCGCCGCAACAAAACCCGCTCCGTCGTAGATTTTCATCAGTGAGCCGGTAACGGTAATACGCCCTTCGGGGAAAATCACCACCGGCCGGCCCTGGGCAATCAGTTTCACCAGGTGCTTAATCGACATCGGCTTCGTCGGATCAAGCGGCACAAAGTCAATAAAACGGCTCAGCCAGCGCATGTACCACTGCTGACTGATCGAGGTGTAAACGGCAAACACCGGTTTCACCGGCAGGAAAACGGCTAACAGCATGCCATCAAGGAATGACATATGATTTGGGGTGATTAACACCTTCTGCTTGTACAAACCCGAAAGATCGCCCGTTAGTTGGGCCCGAAAAATCAACCGGAAGAGTAACTTAAGGAAAGAGATCACGTTGCCAGCTCCGTAGCAGGTTGCAAGTTGAGTGTAACAATGCAAGATATACTAGCGTAACTCAACTTTTTAAACGTAAAATTAAGGTGTTAGCTGACAGAGCTTCATTATTCTCCCCCTTGCGATTGAGGCACGTATTAAACACAAAAATAATCCCCCCACGGCTCTGCAATGCCTTGTGATGTCATTACAACCAAACCTCAGAACCAGAGATTAAGAAAAGATAAAACCCTGTACTGTTCGCTCACTCCAAAATCAATCTTAAAACAGCTATTCAAAAATATAACCAAAACACCCACGCATTTAAAAAATATACCAGCATGATTCCAAACATAAAAAACCCACAAAACCATGTATTACTCACCAGTAGCACATATGTATAATCCCCTCCCTGGCACAGTCGCCTGATTTTCATAAAATAAGGACATATCAAAATGAAAACATTAAACCAGGAATAAATGAACAACGTCTCTGGAGCAGGCTTTGCGCAAAAGAACCTGAATTCAATTACAAAAACTATGACAACTTCACAACATACATGAGTTTCATGCTATCAAGCGGTTTTGACCCACTGACACCTCATGTCTCAGGTCTGCAGGCAGCTTACAAAAGCTGGTATAAAGAAATGAAAGTCAGCCCACTTCGCTCAGCCATTCTCAATAGTTGGTCCTACCGTGGTTGCTGATAACAATTAAAAAAGCCCGGATAATCCGGGCTTGATCCTAAACGCAATATTGATCGAAAAATCGATCAATATTGCGGAAGTTTAAAACAGGCTTAACGCTATGATTTCCATCCTCCACCCAGCGCTTTATAAAGCATTATCTGCTGAGTCAGCTGCCCCAGCCGGGTGGTAATTAATAGCTGCTGCGAACTGTATAACGATCGCTGTGCTACCAATACATTCAGATAATTGTCCACCCCTTCACGATAGCGAACGGTAGCCAGATCGTAGTTTCTCTGACTGGCTTGTTCATCCAACTGACGTGCGTACAGCTCATCTTTATAAGTTTCCTGCCCAGCAAGCGCATCTCCAACCTCTTTGAATGCTGTCTGAATCGTTTTTTCATAATCCGCAATTTCAATACGTTTTTGCAGTTTGGCAATATTCAGATTCGCGACGTTTTTTCCACCCCGGAAAATAGGCAGATCGATAGCTGGACTAACGGCCCATGCCGCAGTACCACCGCTAAGCAAATCGCTCAGCCTGCCGGATGTCGATCCTCCCATTGCCGTCAGGCTGATACTGGGGAAAAATGCCGCTCGCGCTGCGCCAATATTCGCGTTCGCGGATAACAGCGTGTGCTCCGCAGCAATAATATCAGGGCGGTTGGTCAGCAAGTCTGAGGGCAGCCCGGCCGGCGTTGCCGGGAAATTCCACTCTTTTTTCAGGCTGGCGCCGGCCAGTATATCCGCAGGCAAATCGGTGCCGACCAGCAAGGTCAACGCATTCACATCCTGTCGCACCTGTCGACTGTAGGTCGCCACATCCGCCTGGGCAATACGCACGAGGGTTTCGGCCTGGACCAGATCCTGCTCGGTGCTGACGCCCCCTTCATAGCTGCGTTTGATCAGATCGTAGGAGTCCTGCTGGCTTTGTGCCGTGCTCTGCGCCAGCTTGAGCAGTTCATTATCCGAACAGAGCGACAGATAACTTGCCGCCACCTGCGAAATCAAACTGATCCGTGTTGCACGCTGAGTGGCGTCCGTTGCCAGGTAACGTTCCAGTGCACTGTGGCTGAGACTACGCAGGCGACCAAAGAAGTCCAGTTCCCATGCGGTTACACCGAAGTTAGCATCAAACTGATGGTAGGTTACCCCCCCACCCGGCCCGGTGTTATACAGATTACCCGGCAGATGAGCGGCCGTTTCACCGGCATTAAGATCGACAGAAGGCATCAGCGCAGAACGAGCAACCGTTACCTGCGATCGCGCAACTTCAACATTCAGCGCCGCAACCCGCAAATCGCGGTTGTTTTCCAGCGCCTGGACGATCAGCTTGTGCATCATCGGATCGGTGAAAAAGTTTTGCCACCGGATATCTGCCCCGTTGCCGTTCAGATGCTGTCCCTGCCCTGCATAATGACCGGCAACAGGCAACGACGGTCGTTGATAGTCCGGTTCCATCGTACAACCAACCAGCATCAGTATCGGCAACAGCCCCATTGATAAAGTCTTATGCATCATGGTTCTGCACCTCTTGTTCTTTTTTATTCCTGCCGGCAAATAGCTGCGAAACGACAACGTAAAACATCGGCACAAAATAAATCGCCAGGAAAGTCGCCGTAAACATGCCACCCACAACGGCTGTACCAATCGAGTGCTGGCTCCCTGCACCTGCACCGTGTGAAATCATTAGTGGCATCACACCAAGGATAAACGCCATCGAGGTCATAATAATTGGCCTGATACGAAGTTTTGCCGCCTCAATTGCCGCTTCCACTAACCCCATTCCCTCTTTCTCATGAAGGTCTTTGGCAAATTCGACGATCAAAATAGCGTTTTTCGCCGCCAGCCCGACCGTCGTCAACAGACCAACCTGGAAGAACACATCGTTTTCTAGTCCCCGCATCGTCACGGCCAGCACGGTACCCAGTACCCCCAGCGGGACGACAAGGATAACGGAAAACGGTATTGACCAACTTTCATACAGAGCGGCAAGGCAAAGAAACACAACGATCAGAGAAATCGTATACAACGCAGGGGTTTGTGAACCCGACATCTGTTCTTCATATGACAACCCGTGCCACTCCACTTTAAATCCCGGGGGCAGTTTGGCAGCAATCTCTTTGACCGCTTTTACTGCTTCCCCAGAACTGTATCCCGGGGCCGGCGATCCCATTATTTCTACTGCGGAAATACCGTTAAAGCGCTCATAGCGTGGAGAACCATACTGCCACTCTCCTTTACCGAAAGCCGTATAAGGCACCATCGTTCCGCTGCTATTGCGGAAGTACCATTTTTTCAGGTCCTCCGGCGTTACACGGGAACCGGCATTTCCCTGCACGTAAACTTTTTTAACGCGGCCGCCATAGGTGAACTGATTCACGTAACTCGACCCCCAGGCAATGGAGAGTGTGTCGTTGATATCGCCAAGATTCAGGCCCAGCGCTCTTGCGCGCTCATCATCAATAATCAAGTGATACTGCGGTTCATCTTCCATGCCGTTAGGACGGGTGGCAAACAGGCGCTTATCTTTCGCCGCCATGGCCAGAAACTGATTTCGGGCGGCCATCAATGCGGCGTGGCCTTTGTTTTGAGTATCCTGCAGGAAGAAGTCAAAACCGGTCGCGTTCCCCAACTCCATTACCGCTGGCGGCACAAGCGCATAAATCCTGGCGTCTTTTGACTTAGAAAAATGCGCCATCGCACGCGCTGCCAGCTTCTGGACCGACTGTTCGCTGTTACGCTCACTCCAGGGTTTCAACAGGACAAATGACATCGCGGTGTTCTCACCTCGCCCCGAGAAACTAAAGCCGTTAGGGGAGAATACGGACATGACTTCGGGGTTTTTCAGCAACCACTCTTCCATATCATTAATCACTTCCTGAGTACGTTCTGAGGCGGCGTTAGCCGGCAGTGTCACCTGCATCATTAAAACGCCCTGATCTTCATCCGGCAGGAATGAGGTTGGCACCCGCATAAACAGTACGCCGGTTGCAACAACCATCGCCAGATAGATAACCAGGAACAGGCTGCGCCGGGAAATTACCGTTCCGACACTCCTCGTATACTTCAGCGTACCGGCATCAAATTTACGGTTAAACCAGCCGGCAATACCTTTATCTTTATGATCTTCAGAAGCGGGTTTTAAGATGGTTGCACACAGTGCCGGAGTGAAAATCATCGCCATCAGCACCGAAAGTGCCATGGCGGAGACAATGGTGATTGAAAACTGGCGATAGATAACCCCGGTAGAGCCGGCAAAGAAAGCCATCGGCAGCAACACCGCCGAAAGCACCATGGCAATACCGAACAGAGCGCCCTGAATCTGCTCCATAGATTTGATTGTCGCAGCCTTGGGATCGAGCCCCTCCTCATGCATCACACGCTCAACGTTTTCCACGACCACGATCGCATCATCCACCAGCAGCCCTATGGCCAGTACCATCCCGAACATCGTCAGTGTATTTATCGTATAACCACAGGCCGCCAGCACGCCGAAAGTCCCCAGCAGTACCACGGGCACCACCATAGTGGTAATCAGCGTAGCGCGGAGGTTTTGCAGGAAAATCAGCATAACGAAAAACACCAGCACGATAGCTTCGAACAGCGTTTTTACCACCTCTTCAATCGATGCACTTACCACCGGCGAGGTGTCATAAGGATACTTAACGATCACACCAGGCGGCAGCGACGGCATTGCATTTTCGACGGTTTGACGCACACCATCGATGGCATCTAACACGTTAGCTCCGCTGGCCAGACGTAAAGCAATACCGGCGGAGGGTTTACCGTTATACGTTGCTGAAATGCTGTAATCCTGCGGCCCTAAATCCACACCGCCCACATCACGTATGCGCACCTGTGAACCATCGGGATTCACTTTCAGCAGGATATTTTCAAACTGTGCGACCTTTTGGAAACGTGTTTTACCCACGATAGTGGCGCTGAATTTTGCCCCCTCTACCGAAGGCAGCCCCGCCAGCTTACCGCTTGATACCTGGACGTTCTGTTTGTTGATAGCGTTAGTCACATCGCTTGGAACCAGCTGAAACTGGTACAGCTTGGCCGGGTCCAGCCAGATACGCATGCCGTATTCTGACCCCATGACGATAAAGTCACCCACGCCATTCGAACGCGCAATCGAGTCCTGGAGTTTTGATACCAGCAAATCGGCGAGGTCACCGTTACTCATTTGACCGCTGTCCGCAATCAGGCTGACCACCAGCATAAAGTTGGCCTGATATTTACGGACGTTGATCCCCTGCTTAACGACCTCATCGGGTAGCTGTGACTCGGCGAGTGACACTTTGTTTTGCACCTGAACCTGAGCAATATCGGGATTGGTACCCTGATTGAAGGTCACAATAATTGTCGCGCTGCCGTCGCTGTTACTTTGCGATTCGATATAGCGCAGGTTATCTATGCCGTTCAACTGCTGCTCGATAACCTGCACAGAGGTATTCTGAACCGTCTCGGCGCTGGCGCCAGGGTAGGTCACCTGTACAGAGATAGCAGGCGGAGAAATATTCGGATACTGGTTAATCGGCAGGGTAAAAATCGACAATCCCCCAATCAGCATCACCAGAATCGCCACAACCCAGGCAAAGACAGGGCGCTCAATAAAGAATTTAGACATCCGTTTTCCTTACTGCGCTGAGGGATCGGCAGTGGTTAAGTTAGCCCGCTTAAAGACTTTAGGCTGATGCTCACTGGGCGAAACCAGGCTGCCATTACGGACCAGCTGTAATCCATCAACAACAACCCGGTCGCCCGACTTAAGTCCTTCAGTGACCAACCACTGGCCGTTAATCATCTCGCCGGTTTTAATAGCCTGCTCAACCACTTTATTATCTGCCCCAATTTTGTAGACATAAGGACGGCCTTTAGGGTCGTGCATAATGGCCGGCTGCGGTGCCAGTATTCCCTGATGAGCAACACCCTGAGGCAGAACCGCGTGTACAAACATACCCGGCAGCAGATCACGGTTGGGATTCGGGAAAAATGCACGCATCGTAATGCTGCCGGTGGTTTCATCGACAGTTACTTCCGAGAACTCCAGCTTGCCCATATGGACGTAGTCCGAACCATCTTCCAGCGTTAGCTTAACGGCAGCGGCGTTGTCCCCTACGGCCTGTAACTTGCCTTCAGCCAGCGCGCGCCGCTGACGCAGTAGCTGCAACGACGATTCACTGACGTCTACGTAGATCGGGTCTAGCTGCTGGATTGTCGTGAGGTAATTGCTTTGACCATTGGTCACCAACGCACCCTCGGTATAAAGAGAGCGCCCGATTCTGCCGGTGATCGGCGATCGAACGTTGGTATAGTTGAGATTAACCTGAGCAATTTCTAATTCTGCCTTCGCCTGTTTTTCCGCGGCAACGGCATCGTCGTAGCTTTGTTTGCTGACGGCTCTGGCTTCCATCAGCGGTTTGTAGCGTGTCGCCAGCTGGCGGGCATTTTCCAGTGTTGCCAGCGCCTTGTCGTAGGTCGCCTGGTAACTGGCGGGATCGATCAGATATAAGGGCTGCCCGGCCTTAACGTCACTTCCCTCAACAAACAGACGTTTGAGAATAATACCGCTAACCTGCGGCCGCACTTCGGCCGTCCTGACCGCTGTCGTCCTGCCAGGAAGTTGTGTAAATAGCGTTACCGGCTGACTTTTGAGTGTTGTCACACCAACACTGATCGGTTTTACCGTGGTGTCTTTGGTTCCCTGATCGCAGCCTGCAAGCATAAAAACCAGACATAGGGGAAGGATCGTTGATCTCATAATTTAATCTCTTACCATAACCTTTAAATTTAATAACGAGAGTGACTATTCTCAAGATGAGTTAATAACATACCGGGGAGCTGAGCCAGGCCTTAACACAGCTGGGCTTACGTCAAATATGTTTGCTTAAAGCGTTGAATGGCCCCTATAACGCTGGGTCACCAGTACGTTGGTTACAGCCTGCTGGCTGACAATTAGCAGGCTGTATCTGATCAGCCTCTGGGCTCAATTCCCCGGCGACGCAGCTCTCGCCGGGCCAGTTCCTTGAGCCAATATGCAAGGGTAATGTTGTCATCATCCGTCAACGACTTAATCTGAGCATGAAGCTCAGGATGTATTCGCAGCTGAAAGGCTGCTGAACGTCCACCGACTTTAGGCGTCCTGTCTTTAAGTTTCGGCATAGTAATCAGCTCCTGGGAATAAGAACGCCCCTTGTCGCGCTACCAACACCATCAAGGGGCTGACACCGTTAACAGAATGCGATGCTGACGGTGCTGGGGGCAGCTTAGCCTCAATGCAATTATTTCTTTGGTGGATTCAGGTGAAAGATGTAAACAGAATATTGAAAGTTGTGAGCGTTCTTCTGGATTGAAACAAAGAGTAAGATTCTGAAGATACAGACAAAAAAAAACCCACGCATCCGCGTGGGTTGGTGCAACTGAACAGGGTGCAGTCCGCCGGGAGCAGACTGTATTCACACCAATCAATACCTCTGGGACTGCTATTGTCACCAGAAGCCGATCCTGAAACCAGCAAACAAAAGCAAATGAATGGCGCTAAATGCAACCAGTCATGACCGGCCGCTCATTTCTTTACATATTGAACATCCTGAGGTTTTTCCTAACCCGGGTTATAAAGTGCATCCGGCGCGATATTCATATGCTTCAGCACCGGACCAATAATATTGCCAAATACCGGTGCCGCTACCGAGCCACCAAAGTGATCCCCGGCGGTCGGGTGGTTAATCATAATCACCAGTGCCACCTGAGGATTGCTGGCAGGGGCCACGCCGGCGGTATAGTTGATATAGCCGCCGTCATATTTGCCGCTGTCACCCATTTTTTCCGCCGTACCGGTTTTAATTGCCAGCCGATAGCCCGGCACCGCCGCACGCACCCCACTGCCGCCAGGGAGCGCATCACTTTCCATCATATGCACCACGGTTTTGACCGTATCCTGATCGGCAACCCGCGTACCTAACACCGGCGGTGTCACCTTGGTGATCGACAGCGGGCGATAAACGCCGAATGAACCCAGCGTGGCGTACTCACGCGCAATTTGCAGCGGCGTAACGCGTAAACCATAGCCGAATGAGAACGTTGCACGTTCAATGTCCGCCCAGCGCTGACGGTGCAGGGGGAAGTAGCCGACGCTTTCGCCGGTCAGCCCAAGGCCGGTTGGTTTACCCAGGCCAAACGACTGATAGGTATTCACCAGCACCTCTGCAGGCATCGCCAGTGCGATATGCGACACGCCGATATCACTCGATTTCTGCAGGATGCCGGTCATCGTTAATCGTGACCAGTGGCCAACATCGCGGATCAGATGGCCGTTAACCCGGTAAGGGGTGGTATCCAGTACTGAGTCCGGGCGAACCAGCTTGCGGATCAGCCCTTCCATTACCACCAGCGGTTTAACCGTTGAGCCCGGCTCGTAGCTGTCATTAATCGCCGTGTTACGCATCTGCGCGGGCGATACTTTGGCAAAATTGTTCGGGTTAAATGAGGGATAAGAGGCCATCCCGAGGATCTCCCCGGTATCGATCTTAATCAACACCGCCGCACCGGAGTCCGCCTTATTCAGCAGTACACCATCGCGCAGCTTGCTGTACAGAGTGTACTGGTCGAACTTATCAATACTCAGCTGCACCGTCGGCGGCTGCTGAGGCGGCTCGTAGTTAATCATTGCCACAATATTGCCGTTGGCGTCCTGACGATATTTCTCCACGCCGGGCGTACCCTGCAGGACTTTATCAAAACCTTTCTCCAGCCCGGTCAGCCCGTTGCTGTCTGCACCAACGATACCAATAAGCGGCGCGGTGGCCTCACTCATAGGATAAAAACGGCTGTCGTCATAGACGGTGGTAATACCGGTCAGATGAAGTTTGGAGATATCTTTCGCGATGCCCAGCTCGATCTTTCTCCCCAGATAAAGGAAGCGGCGATTGGGATTAGCATTAATTTGTGCCGCGATCTCCTCCGGCCTGAGCTCCAGCGCATTAGCCAGATAGGCCCACTTGGCGCTGGTAAAATCCGGATGCGCTTCTAAAACTCGTTGCGGATCGGCAATCACATCGCGCGAGGGCACGCTGAGCGCCAGCGCTTCGCCGTTCCTGTCGAGCAGGGTGCCACGGTTGGTCGGTAAGGTAACGGTTCTCAGCGAGCGTTCATCCGCCTCTTTTTCCAGCATCGGATGGTTAATCAACTGTAAATCGGCCACCCGCGCGAGCAAAACACCCAGGCATGCCAGCACGCCCACACAGACAAGGCGGAATCGAACGGGATTTAACGTCGGGGCTGGCTGAGATTTGGTCAGCGATCTTTTCAAGGGAGGCATGTTTTTTCCAGAACAGGGTGCGTGATAACTCTCTGGCGTTTATACAAAAAATGATTCGGAGTTAACAGGCAAACAGTGTTTCAGATCGTGATTAAGCGAGAGGAGAAGTCATGCAGAAAGTTCAGAAAAAAAGATGAATAAAATCAGTAATCTGTAAGAAAACCCTTAGATTACAGGCAAAAAAAACCTGCGCATCTGCGCAGGTCGGTGAAACAAAGCGATAAATACTTTTTGATGTTCACCCATCAATACCTCTGGGATCTGAACTGTATCAATCCGCCGCATCGGCTCGCTACTCAGGAATCGCAACAGTTACCCGCAAAATGTAACCAGCTATGTGATTTGTAGGGGTTTTAGCAATGAATCGCCAACATTCAGGCTAACCCCCCTTCATCCCGTCAGGCCACCTCAGGCAGTTTGCGAATCTCCACCAGGCAACTCATGGCGTTCGGCCCCTGGGTTAAAGACGAAGTACCAATATCCAGCGTCAGTACGTTAGGGTTTCCGGCACGATCGTAGTCCCGCCAGGCTTTGCCAAACCCGGGATCGAACCAGGCACCAGTGGAAATCAGCACCACATTCTGACTGACGCCTTCCGTCAGGCGCACACCGGCCTGAATGCGGCCGCGATCGTTACTGACTTCAATCACGTTACCGTCGCTGATACCGCGTTCCGCCGCATCCAGCGGATGCATCCACAGCGTTTCGCGCCCGGCCGTTTTGTTGGCCTGCACCGTTGGCGTCGCATCCAGCTGACTGTGTAGACGGTCGCCGGGTTGAATAGAAATCATATGCAGTGGGAAGCGTTGTTTAACTTCCGATCCCAGCCACTCGGCAGGCTCGCGCCATTCGGGATGCGGGCCAAAGTCAGCAAGCTGATAGCCCTCAATCGTTTCCGAAAAGAGTTCGATTTTACCACTGGCGGTTTTAATCGGATTGGCCACCGGATTAGCGCGAAAATCAGCCATAAATACCCAGTCTTCCTTCGGCAGCGGGATCTCCACGTGCCCTTCCTCCCAGAATGTTTCGAACTCCGGGAAGTCGACCCCCTTGTGATTGTGGGCCACCGCGCAGCGCTGGTAGAGATGTTTGATCCACTCCATTTCATTGCGGTTTTCGGTAAAGGTGTCGCGATACCCCAGCCGCTCGGCCAGATCGGCAAAGATATCAAAGTCGTTGCGCGCCTGATGCTGTGGTGCAATCGCCTGATGCATCGCCAGCACGAAGCGATCTTTGGACGATCCGCCGATATCATTGCGCTCAAGGGTGGTGGTCACAGGCAAAACGATATCCGCCATCTGCGCTGCGGGAGTCCAGACGATATCCTGCACGATAACCGTATCCGGGCGCTGCCAGCCCTCGACCAGGCGGTTCAGCTGCTGATGATGGTGGAACGGATTGCCGCCCGCCCAGTGGATCAGATGAATATCCGGGTAGGTGTGCGTTTCGCCCTGGAAGGTATATTCCTCGCCGGGTTGAAGCAGCATATCGCTGATACGGGCAACCGGTATCGCCCGGTGCGCAATCGGGTTAACCCCGGTAGACATCAGGGGAGACGGGCCTTCAATACGCGGATTGCCGACGCTGTTCATGGAGCCGTGACCAAACGAGAAACCGGCCCCCGGCAGGCCCGGTTGACCCAGCATTGACGACAGGGCAATCATCATCCAGTACGGCTGTTCGCCGCGATGGGCGCGCTGAACCGAGTAGGAGCAGGTAATAAAGCTGCGCTTGCCGCTTAGCTGCTTTGCCAGCAGCGCGATGCGCGCGGCCGGGATACCGGTAATCTCGCTGGCCCACTGCGGCGTTTTCGGCTGGCCGTCGCTTTCCCCCAGCAGATAACTTTTGAGCTGCGGATAACCCACGCAGTGCGACTGCAGGAAGGCATTATCCACCGCCCCCATGCGCTCGACTTCAAATCCTAACGCCAGCATTAGCGCCACGTCGGTGTTCGGGCGGATCGGAATCCATTCAGCATTGACGAACTCCGGGCAGTCGTCACGCATCGGGCTGATGTTGATGACCGGCGTGCCCTTTGCCGCCAGCTGCTCTAGCGCGGGCTTCAGGCTGTGCTCGCCCGCTCCGCCGGAGGCAACCTGTGCGTTTTTCAGCGCCAGTCCGCCAAAAGCGATAAAAACTTCACAGTGTTTGACCACATCCGGCCAGTCGGTAACGCGACCGGTCAGCGGCATATAGGTGCCAATCACATAAGGTAAAAAGAACTGCGCGGCACCCCAGCTATAGTTGCCCTGCTGATCAATGCCGCCGCCGCCAAGGTTGTAAAAACGGCGCACCAGCGTGCGGGCATGGTTAACGCGGCCCGCCGATGACCAGCCGTAGGAACCGTCGAAGATCCCACTGGCACCATAGCGGTCGCGCACCCGGCGGTTTTCCTCGGCAACCAGATCGAGCGCGGTTTCCCAATCCACTGCGACAAAATCCTCGCGTCCGCGCAGCGTACGATCGCTCTTCTCCCGGGATTTCAGCCACGAGCGGCGCACCATCGGCTGGCGGATACGCTTATCCGAATAGACCAGTTCCGGAATGGTATTGAGCATCGGTGACGGATCCTGGTCAGCGAAAAAGGGGTCACAGCGCAGCAGTTTGCCATTTTCAACAACGGCACTGAAGGCACCCCAGTGGGCAAGGTGAGGGAGTTTTTTTAACGTCATGCGAGGACCCGGTCATGGTGTCAGTTTTTCTGGAAACTCAGAATAGCATCGCTCAGTAACGGAGTGAAACCGTGTTCACTTTATCAGAATGAACCGCCTGCAATCAGGTGAACCCAAAGAGGAAAATCCTCAGCTTTGCGACGCCCGGCGCATTCTCCAGGCTTGCAGTCACTGCGGCTTTCCGCAACACTACTGCAATGTAAACGCTTACCCAGAAAGGTTGGACCCTATGGCTACCATAAAGGATGTCGCCAGACTCGCGGGGGTGTCGGTAGCAACCGTTTCTCGCGTCATCAATAACTCCCCTAAGGCCAGTGAAAATTCGCGCCAGGCGGTGACGCAGGCGATGGAGTCGCTGAAATATCATCCGAATGCCAACGCCCGCGCGCTGGCGCAGCAGTCCACGGAAACCATTGGGTTAGTGGTCGGGGACGTTTCCGATCCCTTCTTTGGCGCAATGGTAAAATCTGTCGATGAAGTGGCATGGAATACCGGTAATTTTCTGCTGATCGGCAACGGCTACCATAATGAGCAAAAAGAGCGTCAGGCCATTGAACAGTTGATTCGCCACCGCTGTGCGGCGCTGGTGGTGCATGCAAAAAAAGTCCCGGACAGCGAGCTGATCGGCCTGATGAAGCAAATTCCCGGGATGGTGCTGCTGAACCGCGTGCTGCCGGGCTATGAACAGCGCTGCATTGCGCTGGATGACCGTTACGGTTCCTGGCTGGCCACCCGACATCTGATCCAGCAAGGGCATAAAAATATTGCCTTTATCTGCTCTAATCATTCCATTTCTGACTCCAGCGACCGCCTGCAGGGCTACTACGATGCGCTGAAAGAGCATGGCCTGCCCTGCAACGATCGGCTGGTCGCTTTCGGTGAGCCGGATGAGGTGGGCGGTGAAACGGCGATGACCGAGCTGCTTGGCCAGGGAAAAACCTTCAGTGCGGTGGCCTGCTATAACGATTCGATGGCGGCAGGTGCGCTGGCGGTGCTGAGCGATAACGGCGTGCGGGTGCCGGAGGAGATTTCGTTGATCGGCTTCGACGACGTGCTGGTGTCACGCTACGTTCGCCCACGCCTGACGACCGTGCGCTATCCGATTATCACCATGGCGCAGCAGGCTGCCATGCTGGCGCTGGCGCTGGCCCACGTTCAGCCGTTGCCGGAAGTGACCCATCTGTTCAGCCCGACGCTGGTGCGCCGTCATTCAGTGGGAACGCCAGCCTGAACCGACAGCGACAGCGGTTCAGCTGTTCAACAGTTCAACAGTTCAACAGTTCAACAGTTCAACAGTTCAGCAGTTCAGCAGTTCAGCAGTTCAGCGGTTCAGCGGTTCAGCGGTTCAGCGGTTCAGCGGTTCAGTGTCTGACGACAAAGACTTAGAGTAAAGATGTACGGTGGTCGCGGGATAGTCCAGCGCATCACCGATATAGCGCCAGCCGAACTTTTCGTAGTAGCCCATGCAGGCTGAGTAGAGATAGAGATTCTCGTCACCGCGCTGTCTGCAGCAATCGATAATGGTTTGCTGCAGCTTCTCGCTTAGCCCCCGCCCGCGCCAGCTTTCATCAATGTACAGCGCTGCCAGCCAGGGAAACAGATCCTGGCGACTGACCAGATCGCAGCGCCACAGCCCCACCGTTCCCACAGGGCGTTCACCGTCGAGGGCCACAAAGGTGATTGGCAGGTCGCTACCTGCCAGACTGCTGTCGATGACGCTGGCAAAAAAGTCGCGGCTGTTATCGGTGCCAAACGCTTTCCAAAGCCAGTCGGTGATGATTTCGCGATGTTCGGTGGCGTCGGCGAGCGGCACGATACGTGGGGTGGTCATGGTGCGGTTCCGGGGTGATGGTTTTGAGTTCAGTAAATTACCACAGGGAACGGGGTTTGGCTGCGGGGTTAGGGGATCGGGGGACAGCCTCTGTGGCTATTGGGTTCTGAAGCTGCCGGGTGATGAGATCGGGGGACAGCCTCTGCGGCTGCCGGGCGGTCCTCGCACCGCTTTGCGGTGCCTTCGGCTACGGCATCCGGCCTGCCGGACCGGCTAAGACGGGCGTCCTGCCCGGCTTAGCCTGACGCCAGCTTCCCTGCTGGCATCTCCTGGCCTGATGCCTTCACCTCAGCGCTGCGGATTGCCCGTCATCCGCAGAGGCTGTTCCCCTTCTTACACTTGAAGTCGCTATCTGCTAAAAGCTACAGGCGAGTTTGGCAATTTCCTACCAATTAAAGACAACACTAAATCGACGGCACAGAAGGGCTACTCCGGTCGAAGCATACAAAAAGTCTCTGCCCCCCGGATACTTGAAACCGCTGTTTTCTAAAGCTGCACGCGAAACGAAGAGTTTAGCCACAGACAACACTAAGCTAATGGCGCAGACGGGTGGCTACCCCGATCGGAGCATCCGCAGCGCTGAACGTAATGAGGAAGCCAGGATTCGGCCACACGGACGTGGCCGAAAGGCACAGCCGGGCAGGACGCCCGTCTGGGCCGCTCCGTCGGGCTGACGAATGCAGTGAGGGGACCGCGCAAGCGGCGCGAGGACCGCCCGAACGGGGTAGCCACCCGTCTGCGTGAACACCGTTACGTCAGACAACATGGGATAGCCATCCGCCTGCGCTATCGCATCAGACAACGCCAGCAGCTCCGCCCGATTTTAACGACTCATTACAGTTCCAGCGCCAGCAGCTCCGCCACGGTCTGCGCACGACGGATCTGCCGTGGCTGACCGTTCTCGAACAGCACCTCCGGCAGCAGCGGACGGCTGTTGTAGTTTGACGACATCGACGCACCGTAGGCACCGGTATCATGGAACACCAGATAATCCCCCACCTTCACCGCCGGCAGCGCGCGGGTTTCCACCTTGCCGCCTTCCTGCTGGGTGAACACATCGCCCGACTCGCACAGCGGACCCGCCACTACCGTCTCGACGGTATTCTGCTCGTCCAGCTGACGGCCATCGCCTGCAATCGCGGAAATGTGGTGATAACTGCCGTACATGGACGGACGCATCAGATCGTTAAAGCCCGCGTCCACCAGCACGAAGTGACGGCTACCCATCTCTTTCACCACGCGCACCTGGCTGACCAGCACGCCCGACTCGGCCACCAGGAAACGACCCGGCTCGATCTCAAGTTTTACCGGGTGACCCAGATGTTTTGCCACGCGCTGGCGGGCGGCATCCCACAGACCGAAATAGTGATCGGTATCGATCGCTTCTTCACCAAAACGATACGGAATCGACAGACCGCCACCGGCAGAAATCGCTTCCAGATCCTGACCGAAGCTGACCACCTGATCCACCATCGCATCGCAGACCTGCTCCAGATGGCTGTAGTCCACGCCGGAGCCAATATGCATATGAATCCCGACCAGCTTCAGCTGATAGCGCTGAACCGCTTCCAGCGCCAGTGCCATATCGCCGAACCAGATACCGTGCTTGCTGTTCTCGCCGCCGGTGTTGGTTTTCTGGCTGTGGCCGTGGCCGAAGCCCGGGTTAACGCGCAGCCAGACCGGATGCCCGGCAGATACGGCACCCAGCTGGTGCAGCATGTCGACAGAACCGGCATTGACCGGCACCTTCAGCTCCGCCACGCGGGCCAGAGTTGGCTCATCCAGCAGGTCGGCCGTAAAGACGATCTCGTCGCCGCCCGCCTGATAGCCCGCCGCCAGGGCGCGCTCAATCTCACCCAGCGACACGGAATCGACCTTCACGCCCGCGGCACGCATCAGGCGCAGAATATGAATATTCGAACAGGCCTTCTGGGCGAAGCGCACCACGTCAAACTGCTGCAGCTGAGCAATGCGCTGCTCAATGATACTGGCGTCGTAAGCCCAGACCGGGCCGCCCGTCTGGCGGGCAAGGGCTAAAAGATTGTCCTGATTCAGAGCGGTAGTGGTGTCGGTCAGCAGGCGTGGCATAAGGGTTCTCCATAAGTGAATAACGCTATTACGCCACATCTCCTGACGGCATAAAAATATCTGTTTTATCGCAGTCTATTCATCCATGATATGGCTTAACTGAATTGTCTTCCCGTGGAGAAAGCGATGGCCGGAGTCTCCCTGCGCCACATTGAGATTTTTCATGCCGTGATCACCACCGGCAATCTCACCGAGGCGGCCGCACTGCTGCACACCTCGCAGCCGACCGTCAGCCGCGAGCTGGCGCGCTTTGAAAAACTGATTGGATTACAGCTGTTTGAACGGGTACGCGGACGCCTGCAGCCCACCGTACAGGGCCTGCGGCTGTTCGAAGAGGTGCAGCGTTCCTGGTACGGGCTGGACAGAATTATCAGCGCCGCCGAGGGCCTGCGGCAGTTTCGTCAGGGCGAGCTTTCCATCGCCTGCCTGCCGGTTTTCTCCCAGTCGCTGTTGCCGCTGCTGTGCCAGCCGTTTATGCAGCAGTACCCGGAAGTCAGCCTGAATATCATCCCGCAGGAGTCGCCGCTGCTGGAAGAGTGGCTGTCGGCACAGCGTTACGATTTAGGGCTGACTGAAACCAGCCACACGCCCGCCGGGACCGAGCGCCGAGCGCTGTTCACGCAAAATGAAGTCTGTGTACTACCGAAGGACCACCCGCTGGCGCGTCGCGACTGCCTGACGCCGCAGGATTTTGCCGGCGAAAATTATATCAGCCTGTCGCGCACCGACAGCTATCGCCAGCTGCTGGATAATCTGTTTAACGAACAGGGCGTGCAGCGAAGGATGGTAATGGAAACGCACAGCGCGGCGTCGGTGTGCGCGATGGTCAGAGCGGGAGTGGGCGTGTCGATTGTGAATCCGCTGACGGCGCTGGATTACGCCGACAGCGGAGTGGTGATGCGGCGCTTCAGCGTGGAAGTGCCGTTCACCGTCAGTTTAATCAGGCCGCGTCACCGGCCCGCGTCGGCGCTGGTTGATGCCTTCAGTGAACATCTTCAGCAGCATATCGGCCTGTTCAGCCAGCGCCTGGAGCAGCAGCTGAATTAAGCGCTAACCGGCTGCCCCTGCGCGCGGGAACCGCGGAAGGTGACCAGGCAGATAATCAGGCCGATTGCCGCCAGCACCGCCGCAGAAACCGGCACCGCCGTCAGGCCGTAGCCGCCACCGATCACCGCACCGCCAACCCAGGCACCGAGGGCATTGCCGACGTTAAACGCGGAAATATTCAGCGTGGACACCAGGTTCGGCGCATCTTTACCGTGGCGTACCACGTTAATTTGCAGCGCAGGCACGGTGGCAAAGGTGGCCATCGCCCACAGGAACAGGGTGATTTCCGCCAGCCACAGCGCGTGAGAGGTCCAGCTGAACAGCAGCGAGAACACCGCAATCAGCGAGAAGCTGAGGATCAGGCTGAACGACACGCGCCAGTCCGCCAGCTTGCCGCCCAGGGTATTACCCACGGTCAGACCGGCACCGATCAGGAACAGGGTCCAGCTGACGCCGCGATCGGTAATTCCGGTCACTTCCAGCAGCAGCGGGGCGATATAGCTGAACAGTGCAAACATCGCGGCGGCGAAAAACACCGTCATCAGCAGCGACAACCACAGCTTGCCGCTGCTCAGCGCGCTGAATTCGCTGGCCAGATCCACCGGCTTTTCATTGCGATTAGTCGGCAGGCTGACAATCAGGCCGATAAACGCCAGTACGCCAATCACCGATACGCCCCAGAAGGTGGCACGCCAGCCGAACAGCTGACCAAACCAGGTGCCCAGCGGCACGCCCAGCACGTTGGCCAGGGTCAGGCCGGTAAACATCAGCGCCACGGCGGACGCCTGCTTGCCCGGCGGCACCAGGCTTGCCGCCACGACGGCACCGATACCGAAGAAGGCACCGTGGCATAACGCGGTAACCACGCGGGCCAGCATCAGCAGGTTGTAGCTGTAGGCCAGCGCGCAGAGAATATTGCCGATGATAAAAATCACCATCAGCAGGATCAGCGTACGTTTACGCGGCAGTTTCGCCGTCAGCAGCGCCATAATCGGCGCGCCAATCGCCACGCCCAGCGCATAGCCGCTGATCAGCCAGCCCGCAGACGGGATCGATACCTGCAGATCGCTCGCGACCTCCGGCAACAGCCCCATAATCACGAACTCGGTGGTGCCGATAGCAAAGGCGCTCAGCGCCAGTGCCAGTAATGAAACAGGCATTTCACACACTCCCAGGATTGTCAGAATTCAGCCCCCTACGTGGAGGGCCATTATCGTCAGGTGAATATTTTTTACGCGATACGCGACGAAGGTCACAGAACGACATTAAAACACAGGCGAGGAATCGCTTACAGCACGGCGCAGGCAAGGGTGTGTTGCCAAATTAGCAATAATTAATCCCCCAACATCCGCGCCAAACGTAAGCGAAAAAAACACCGGATATTAATGACATGGCGAAATATTCACCTGGCGTGAACAAACACATAACACCAGCTAATGTTTTTTCCTGCGGAAAACTCCTGGTTTTTGGAAATTCCATACCATTTCATTGCGATCTCCCCCGTTGCCGTTAGGCTTATTGAGATCGTTAACAATATGAAATTACTGCTGTGGATAGCCAAAGGCGTTATGCAGAAACGCTTACTTCACCGGCTATCTTTTCAACTAATCATTGGGGATTATCGATGAGAGTGGTTATTTGCCTGCTAGCCGCCTGTCTGGGCGGGTGTTCAGTAGGGAAGTATCAGTACAGCAGTGAAGCTGAAAAACGGGTCGATATGACGGTAACCGGCATCCCCACCATCCTGGGTGCCGGGGCATTGGGAACCACCATTCCGCTGACGGCGAACTACAGCCTGACCGCGGCTCACGTGGCGAAGCTGTCGATGTACGAGGTGAAGTCTTACCACCCGGAGTGCGATCTGGCAGTGATTTACCACAAGAATGAGGGGCTGAAACAGGAACCGCGTTTCCGCAACGGCAAGATTGGCGACAAAGTGAATATGTACGGCTACAGCTTTATCTCCGCGCTGCCGATGGCCTCCAGCGGGGTCAATCTGATTAATACCGGGCTGGTCAACGAATGGAATAAAAAACCCTGCGTGGTGGTCGCCACCAACGCCGGGGTGGTGCAGGGAATGTCGGGCGGCGCGGTGTATAACGCCTCCGACGATTCAATTGGTGGGGTGATTGTTGGCTACACGGACACCGTTAACGATCTGAAAACCGGCAAGCCGCGCTATCGCGATGTCTCTCTGTATGTTCCCTACTCACGCTTTAAAGACTGGCTGAATGATGCAGTGAAGTCCTGATCAGTCAGTCAGGAGCTCACCGCAGCATAAACTCCACCGCCGCCTGTGCATGAATGGCGGTGGTGTCAAACACCGGGACCGGGCAGTCGCTGGCATTCAGCAACAGCCCGATTTCCGTACAGCCGAAAATCACGCCCTCTGCGCCTCGCGCCACCAGGCCGTCGATAATCGCCAGATAGCGCGATTTAGACTCGGCGGTAAACTGCCCCTGGCAAAGCTCATCGAAGATGATGCGGTTAATCTGCTGACGATCGGCTTCATCGGGTATCAGCGTGGTAATGCCGTGCTGCGCGAGCATCGGTCCGCGATAAAAATCCTGCTCCATGGTGTAGCGCGTCCCCAGCAGCGCAACTTGTGACATGCCCGCCCGCTTGATCGCCTCCGCAGTGCCATCGGCGATATGCAGGAACGGCAGGCCGCTCTGGTCAATAATCGGCTGCGCCACTTTATGCATGGTATTGGTGCAGAGCACGATCCCTTCGGCCCCTGCCCGCTTCAGCGCCACCGCAGCATCCGCCAGCATCTGCCCGGCTTTATCCCAGTCGCCGCTGGCCTGGCAGGCTTCTATCTCGTAGAAGTCCACGCTCCACAGCACCAGCTTCGCCGAATGCAGCCCGCCCAGGCGCTGCTTGATCCCTTCGTTGATCGCCCGATAGTACGGCAACGTCGATTCCCAACTCATGCCGCCGATCAGTCCCAGTGTTTTCATTCCCGTTCCTCAGTCCGTGTTATTGATCCTGTAACACAAACATACCAAACGGATGGATCTGGAGATAGAACTCATCACCCGGTGAAGGCTGGAGTTCGGTGGCGTTGACCTGCAACAGCAGCTGCTGCCCCTGCCACTCCACCAGCACCTCGTACTGCGGCCCCATATAGGCGACTTTTTTAATCGTGCAGCGCTGGCTGGCATCGCCCTGTAATCCGAGGGTGATGGCTTCCGGGCGCACGCCGACGGTACAGTGCTGCATGCCCGGCGCAAACCCTTCCGGGCGCGGGATGGCGTAGCCGAGGATCTCCACGCGATTGCCGCTGATTTGCGCCTCAAAGATATTGGCATCGCCCATAAAGCTGGCCATAAAGCGCGAAGCCGGGAAGCGATAAAGCCGCTGCGGTTCGCCGATCTGCATAATCTGCCCCTTGTTCATCACCAGCACGGTGTCGGAAACCGCAAAGGCTTCGCTCTGATCGTGGGTGACGTACAGCGAGGTGATATTGAACTGCTGCTGCAGTTCGCGGATCTTCTCACGCATGCTGCGGCGCAGGTTGGCATCCAGGTTACTCAGCGGTTCGTCGAACAGCAGCACCTTCGGCTTGAGGATCAGCGCACGGGCCAGCGCCACGCGCTGCTGCTGTCCGCCGGAGATCTGATCGACGTAGCGATCGGCGAAACCGGCCAGATCCACCAGCTCCAGCGCCTCTTCCACGCGGTCGCGGATCTCGCCTTTCGGTTTGCCCAACATCTTCAGGCCATAGCCGATGTTCTCCCCCAGCGACATATGCGGGAACAGGGCGTAGGACTGGAACACCATGCAGATATCGCGGTGCTGGATCGAACGATGGGTCACGTCTTCCCCGTCGATAAAAATCTGCCCGTCGCTGGGTTTCTCCAGCCCGGCGACCATTCTCAGCACGGTGGTTTTACCGCAGCCCGACGGCCCCAGCAGCGTCACCATCTCCCCTTTCGGGATAGCGAGGCTGAGGTTTTCAATCACCGAGTTGCTGCCAAAGCGTTTTGCCACGTTGCGCAGTTCAACGAAGCTTTTCTTTTCCTGGGTTTGCGCGAAGTTAGTATTCATATGCACCTTAATTAACGGGTTTTCGCCCGCGAGCGGGCCACGCGCGCTTCACCCACCAGCGCATCGAAAATAAAGATAATTGCCAGCATCACCACGATCAGAATCGAACCGTAGGCGATCGCCATGCCGTACTCTCCGTCCTCAACGCGGTTAAGGATGTAGGAGGTGGCCACACGGGTATCCGGCGTAACGAGGAAGATAATCGCGCTGACGGTGGTGATCGCACGGACGAAGCTGTAGATCAGCGCCGAGAGGATCGCCGGGCGCAGCAGCGGCAGGATGATATACAGCACGGTGCGCAGCGATCCGGCACGCAGGCTGAGCGAGGCTTCATCCAGCGATTTATCCAGCTGGCCCAGCCCGGCGATCCCGGCGCGGATGCCGACCGGCACGTTACGCATCACCATCGAGATAATCACAATCGCCGCGGTCCCGGTCAGATACACCGGCGCACCGTTAAAGGCGAGGATATAGGAAACGCCCGCCACGGTGCCCGGAACGGCAAAGCACAGCATGGTGGAGAACTCGATCACCTTCTTGCCGCGGAACTGCTGACGCACCACCACGTAGGCAATCAGCAGGCCGAAAATAGCAGTAATCGGCGCGGCGATCCCGGCGTACAGCAAGGTGTCGAGCAGCGATGGCCACGCGCCGTCACTGAAGCCCTGACCGAACAGTTTGCTGAAGTTATCCAGCGTCAGGGTGTAGTCCACGCCCCAGTTCACGGTAAAGCTGCCGAAGAAGATGCTGCCATACAGCAACACGTTAAAGGCGATCCACACCCACAGCATCGCCGTCACCGACCACACCAGCGACACCGGCAGCGGCTGCACGTCGCCACGGGAGGATTTGCCCGAGATGGTGACGTAGGAACGTTTACCGATCCACAGATACTGCACGCAGAACACCAGCAGTGAAAACAGCAGCAGGATCACGCCCAGCGTACTGGCCGAGGTATAGTCCAGCTGTGCGCCGGTAATGTAGAAGTAGATCTGCGTAGCCAGCACGTCAAAGTTGCCGCCCAGCACCAGCGGATTACTGAAGTCCGCCAGCGACTGGACGATAACGATCAGGAACGAGTTGGCCAGCGCCGGTTTCAGCAGCGGCAGGAACACCCGGCGGAAGGTTTGCAGCCGGCTGGCGCGCAGCGTGTAGGACGCCTCTTCCAGCGACGGGTGCAGCGTTTTGATCGCGCCGTCGAGGATCATAAAGGACATCGGGGTAAAGGCCAGCACCTGCGCCAGCCAGATGCCGGTAAAACCGTACAGCCAGTTGGTGTTGGTCAGGCCAAGGTAGTTAACCATAAACTCCGTGACGTAGCCGGAGCGGCCCATCATCAGGGTCACACCCAGACCGACAACGAACGGCGGGGTGACAATCGGCAGGATCGAGAACACCCGCCCCAGCAGCGCCGAGCGTTTGGCGATGCGCGTGGTGTAGATCGCCAGCACCATACCGAAGAAGGTACAGCCGATGCCGACCGCCGCGCTCAGCAGGAAGGAGTTCCAGATCACCTGCAGAATATGCTTCTGCCCCAGCACCGCCATAAACTGCAGCGGCGCAAAAGTACCGTCATCGGCGGTGATCATCGGTTTGAAGATCGCCAGGCTCGGCCAGATGATAAACAGGCCAATCAGCGCAACGATGGCGATCAGCGATCCCAATACAAAGCGGTCACCACCCAGCCACTCCAGGCGCGACAGCGCCACGGTCATGACCCCGCCCAGCGCGCAGAAAATAACGATGCTGCCGTAGCCCAGGCCGCGCTCCAGCCAGGCGGCGCTGACCACCATAAAGACGGCGCAGCCCAGTGCCCATGCCGCGTCGAAGCGGTGTCGCCCGCGTGAAGCCGTGCCACGAACCGGCCGCAGCAGCAGAACCAGCGGCAGCAGCAGCCACGCCTGGCTGATATTGGCACCCGACCAGCCGTAGGCCGCGAGAATCTCGTCAGACGTTGATTCCAGCAGGCCGTAGTCGAGGCTGAAGATCGGCAGCAGCAGGTAGCCCGCCACCAGTATCACCAGCCAGATAAAAACAGTATCCCGTCCCTGCGGCAGGCGCAGAGCTGTGGCATCACTCATAGTGTTCCCCGGAGGTTGAAGCGAAAGCGATAGCGCGGCAGCAGGCCGCGCCAAAGTTAAGAATTACTGCCCCATCTTCACGTCGTTAACCCACTTATTGATCAGATGCTTACGCATCTCGGTGGCGCCGTATTTATCCATGTCGTAATCGATCAGCTTCAGGTCATCCAGCTTGAGCGAGTTCGGTGAGGTTTCTGCGGTGGTGTTGGTCAGGATCTGGTAGGACTGCCCCTGCTTCCACGCCAGCTCCTGCGCTTCTTTCGACAGCGCCCAGTCCACGAACAGACGGGCGTTGTCGATATTGCGCGCTTTCTTCAGGATGCTGACGCCGCCGACTTCATAGCCGGAGCCTTCACATGGAGAGATCAGGGTCAGCGGTGCGCCCTTGTCTTTTTCGAGCGAGTAGTCGTGCAGGAAGCCGATGCCGATCGCGGTTTCACCACGGGCGGCGTTACGCGCCGGGGCAATGCCGGACTTGGTGTACTGAGAGACGTTCGCGTTGAGCTTTTTCAGATAGTCGAAGGCCTGATCTTCCCCCCAGAGCTGGGTAAAGGTCGCCAGCGCGGTGTAGGCGGTGCCGGAGCTTTGCGGATCGGCAATTTGGATCTCGCCCTTGTAGATCGGGTTGGTCAGATCCTTCCAGCACTTTGGCTCCGGCAGATTTTTCTGCTTCAGGCGATCGGTGTTGACGCCGAAGCCGAGGATACCGATGTAGATCGCCGAAGAGTAGTTGCCCTTCACTTTGGCCGGATCGCGGAACTGCGGCATGATCTGATCCAGCACCGGGGATTTATAGGCTTCCAGCAGCCCCATTTCACCGGCCTGAGACTGCGGATCGAGCGTACCGCCGTACCAGACATCGGCCTGCGGGTTATTCTTCTCGGCATCGACCTTCGCCAGCGTGCTGCCGGAGCCGTTGCGGATAAAGCTGGTTTTCACATCGTACTTCTCACCGAAGGCTTTCGCTTCAGTTTCACACATGGCGTTGGTGGCGCTGCAGTAGATCACCAGGCGGCCTTTGGCATGTGCCGCACCGGACATCGCGCTCACTGCCAGCCCGGCAGCGATCAGGGTAGAGAGGGCTAAACGTTTCATCAGGTTATCCTTATCGTCGAGGGTCGGCAGACCCCGTCGGTTACGGAGCCTGTTTAAATCTCTGCCGGTTCAGTCCGGCAATCAGCAGCGGCATCAGCAGCACGCCGATACAGCCTGCGGTAGCGGTCAGCAGGGCAAAAAAGCCCGACCAGCCGTAGTGCTGCATCACCTGGGCCAGCGGCCAGCCCGCCAGCGCGGCGCCCAGGTAAGCAAACAGGCCGAGGAATCCGGTAACGGTTCCCGGCGCGGCCTTGTGGCTGTATTCCACCGCCGCCAGGCCAATCAGCATCTGCGGGCCAAAAACAAAAAAGCCCAGGCTGAAGAAGCACACCGAGAGCAGCGACCGGTGATGTACCGGTGCCAGCCACAGCGCCGCCATGCTGAGGAACAGACCTAAGGCAAACAGCAAAATCATCGGGGCACGCTGGCCACGAAACAGCAGATCCGAACCCCATCCGGCGAACAGCGCCCCGATCACTCCGCCCAGCTCAAATAGCGTCAGCGTGGTATTGGCGCTCAGCAGATTTACACCGTGGGCCTCGGTCAGCCACAGGTTGCCCCAGTCGTTGAGCGCGATGCGGATCAGGTACACCAGCACGTAAGAAACGCCCAACAACCAGATGGTGCGATTGGCCAGAATCTGCTGGCGCAAAATATCGCGCATCGACATCGCCGGGCTGTGCTCCTGCTGCCACAGCTCCAGCGGATCGCGCCGCCATTCCCCCACCGTCGGCAGTCCCTGTGCGGCGGGCTTATCGCGCAGCCGCCAGCAGAGCCAGATGCCGATCAGAATGCCCATAATCCCCGGCAGCAGCAGCGCGGCCTGCCAGCCCCAGCGCATCGCCAGCCAGCCCGACAGCAGCGGCACCAGCGTGCCGCCAAGGTTGATCGAGGTGTTCCAGCAGCCCCACCAGAAGCCGCGCTCGTTGCGCGAATACCAGTGGGTGAGCAGCTTGGCGCACGGCGGCCAGCCCCAGCCCTGGAAAAAACCGTTCAGCGTCCATACCAGCAGCAGCGCACTCCACGAGCCGCAGAAGGTAAAGACGATATTCAGTATCCCGGTAGCGATCAGCCCGCCGCCCATAAACCACTGTGCGGGCGTGCGATCGCTGATTGTGCCGGACAGAAATTTCGATGCGCCGTAGACCAGATAAAACAGCGTGCCCAGCAGGCCGATGTCGGCTTTATCCAGTCCCAGTTCCAGCTGCATCACCGGCATTACCTGGCTGATGCTGCGCCGCGTCAGATAAAACGCGGCATAGCCGATCACCATGGTGAACAGCAGTCGCGGTCGCCAATAACGGTAGCGCTGGCTAATCTGCTCTGGCGTCAGGGTGATGGCTGCCATGTAAACCTCCGGGTCATCACGGGCTAATATAGGGAAGGCATTACGCCGGGGCATGAGACAAAGTTGGAATGAACCAGGAATTATTCCTGGTCAGGGCGCAGTTTCGCGTGATTTTGTGGGCAAGTTAACAGTTATGCAGGTTCCCGGCGGCGGCAGGAGCTGCCAGTCGCCGCCGAGCGCCCGCACCCGCTCCTCGATTCCGCGCAGGCCAAAACCGCTAACGACAGGTTCGGTGATGCCGATGCCGTCATCGCTAACGCTCAGCGTCAGCAGGCCCGGCTTCTCTTCCAGCGTCACCACCACCTGTCGTGCTCCCGCATGTTTGCTGATGTTGTTCAGCAGCTCCTGCACCACGCGATACAGCGTGAAGGTCAGGGTTTCATCCGTAGGAGAGGTGCTGAGTCGGTAATGAAGCTGGAAATCAATGCCGCGATCGGCGAAGGAGAACTCGGCGGCCAGATGCTGTAGCGCTTTATCCAGCGCCATTTCGTCCAGCACCGGCGGGCGGATCTGCCGCAGCAGCTGGCGGGTGGTGCGATGAATGCGCCGCGACAGGTCGCTAATCTGCCCTGCGGCCTGTCTGGCCGCCGGTGCATCGCTGCCGCGCGCCACCAGCATTGCCTGGATCTGAATGGCGGTAATGTTCTGGCCGATCTCATCGTGCAGCTCGCGGGCAATGGCTTTACGCACCTGTTCTTCAGTGTCCACCAGCTGTGCCATCAGCCGGTGCCGGGCCTGTAGCTCTTTTTCCAGCTGCTGACGATAGCGCTGTAGATGCTGGGCCAGCTGCTGCTGACGGCTGACGGCAATCCCCAGCCCGATGCCGAGCAGCGCCTGGGTGGAGAGAAACAGCTCCAGCTCGCGCAGATCGTGAAACGCGCCGCTGGCCTGCCGGGTCAGGGTAATCAGCACGCTGCCGACGATCGCCGACAGCACCCCGCCCTGCCAGCCAAAGCGGTAGGCCATCACCACGTTGGGCAGGAAAACAAAGATCAGCAGCAGCCGCTCCATATCCGGGGCAATCGATACCTGCACGCAAACGCCGATGGCGAAAATCACCGAGCACCAGATCAGCAGCGAGGTGCGCAGCGGCGGATCGGGCATGCGCTGCGCCAGCATATCGCTGAGGTGCTGCTGTTTGAGATATTCATAAATCAGGTAGATAAACGGCGTAAGCAGTACCCCGCCGGTAAAGCTGGCCAGCAGAGTCTGAGTGACCGCTTCCTCCAGCCAAGGGCCGATCGTCACACCCTGTAGCAGCGTGTTCAGGGTCACAGCCACCAGTAGCAGGATCAGCCGCTGCCAGTAAAGCGTGTAGCGATGCCACTGAGACTGGCAGACCCAGGCAGGCAGCACGCTCAGCAGCGGCGAAAGCAGCATCACCGGCCGCACGATCAGCTGCTCCAGCTGTAGCCAGCTAAGCAGGATCGCTTCTACCAGCAGCAGCGCCGCCCAGTAGCGCTTCGGCAGCAGGATCATCAGCGCCAGATGCAGTCCGGCAGGCAGTAGCAGCACCGCCTGCTGGCCGTTCTGGCTCAGCCACAGGCCGATGGTCCACAGCGCCAGCCAGCCCAGGGCGAAAAACAGCGCCAGCATCAGCGATAAAACAATATGGCGCACCTGCGGCATCAGGTATGGCTCAGCAGCTGATGCTGAAGGGCAAAGTGCACCAGCTCAACGGTGGTCTGGCAGTTCAGTTTGCCCAATACGTTGGCGCGATGAACGTGCACGGTTTTATGGCTGAGCGCCAGCTGGTCGGCAATCGCCTTCACGCTGATACCGTTAATCAGCAGATCGAATACCTGCTTCTCTCTCGGCGTCAGCGAAGTCAGCTCTTTGGGTACGGGCCGGGTCTGGCGCAGCGCACGCAGCGCATCGGCACACAGGTAAAGCCCGCCGACGCTGACCGAACGCACCGCCTGTACCAGTTCCTCCGGCCCGCAGCGTTTAGTCAGATAGCCGCTGGCACCGGCATCCACCGCGCTTTGCACAAAGGCGCTGGTGTCATAAATGCTGAGGATAATCGCCCGGAAGCCCGGACGCTGCTGCCGCAGCCGGGACAGCAGGCTCAGCCCGCTCTCATCCGGCATGGCAATATCCAGCACCGCTACGTCGAAAGGCTCGCGCAGCAGATGCGGCCAGGCCTCGGCGGCGGAAGCAAACTGGCCGGTCACCTGGATATCGCTTTCCAGGGAGAGAAGCTGAGCAAAACCGGAACGCACCACGATATGGTCGTCGATCAGGGCTACGTTAATCATGATGGATAAACCTGCTAAAAATTTTGTGCATGATGCCCGCCGAACGGGGCCTTGAGCAAATGCGAGCGGGGAAAATGCTGGGGGGTTAACAGTTTAGGCTGAGGGACAAATAAAAACGGCCAGCAAAAGCTGGCCGTCGGGTAGGACAATAATACTTACTTGCTGCCCGGGCGCAGAGCCGGGAACAGGATCACGTCGCGGATGGTGTGGCTGTTGGTAAACAGCATCACCATACGGTCGATACCGATGCCCAGACCGGCCGTTGGCGGCAGGCCGTGCTCCAGCGCGGTGACGTAGTCTTCGTCGTAGAACATCGCTTCGTCATCACCGGCGTCTTTGGCGTTAACCTGCTGCAGGAAACGCTCGGCCTGGTCTTCCGCATCGTTCAGCTCCGAGAAGCCGTTACCGATTTCACGGCCGCCGATAAAGAATTCAAAGCGGTCGGTGATTTCCGGGTTTTCGTCGTTGCGGCGCGCCAGCGGCGACACTTCAGCCGGATACTCGGTGATGAAGGTTGGCTGGATCAGATGCGCTTCGGCAGTTTCTTCGAAGATCTCAGTAACCAGACGGCCCAGACCCCAGCTCTTCTCAACTTTGATGCCGATAGACTGGGCAATCGCCACAGACTTGTCGAAATCGTCGAGATCGGCCAGATTGGTTTCCGGACGATATTTCAGAATCGCTTCTCTCATCGTCAGTTTTTCAAACGGCTTGCCGAAGTCGAATTCCTGCTCGCCGTAAGGCACAACGGTGTTGCCCAGAATATCCTGCGCCAGGGTACGGAACAGGCTTTCGGTCAGTTCGATCAGATCTTTGTAGTCCGCATAGGCCATATAGAGTTCCATCATGGTGAACTCTGGGTTATGGCGCGGCGAAATACCTTCGTTACGGAAGTTACGGTTGATCTCGAAGACGCGATCGAAGCCGCCCACTACCAGACGCTTCAGGTACAGCTCTGGCGCAATACGCAGGTACATATCGATGTCCAGCGCATTGTGATGGGTGATGAACGGACGGGCAGATGCGCCGCCTGGGATCACCTGCATCATCGGGGTTTCCACTTCCATAAAGTTGCGGTTAACCATGAAGCTGCGGATGCCCGCCATGATTTTTGAACGCACAACGAAGGTATTACGGGAGTCATCGTTACTGATCAGATCGAGGTAGCGCTGACGATAGCGGGTTTCCTGATCGGCCAGGCCGTGGAACTTGTCCGGCAGCGGGCGCAGTGCTTTGGTCAGCAGGCGCAGTTCGCTACAGTGGATCGACAGCTCGCCGGTCTTGGTCTTAAACAACTTACCGCGAGCGCCGACGATATCGCCGAGGTCCCACTTTTTGAACTGTTCGTTGTAGATGCCTTCAGCCAGATCGTCACGGGAGACGTACAGCTGAATGCGGCCACCGACATCCTGCAGCGTGACGAAAGAGGCTTTACCCATGATGCGACGGGTCATCATACGGCCAGCGACGCTGACCTCAACGCCCAGTGCTTCCAGCTCTTCGTTTTCCTTGTCGTCAAACTCGGCGTGCAGCGTGTCCGAGGTGCGGTCACGGCGGAAGTCGTTCGGGAACGCCACGCCGGTTTCACGCAGCGCGCTGAGCTTTTCGCGACGCGCTTTCAGTTCGTTATTAAGCTCAACTGCTGCATCAGCGGCCTGCGGTTGTTGTTCAGACATGTGAGTTCCTTATAACCCTGCTTTCAAACTTGCTTCGATAAAACGATCCAGATCGCCGTCCAGAACCGCCTGCGTATTCCGCGTTTCTACACTGGTACGCAGATCTTTAATGCGTGAATCATCCAGAACGTAAGAGCGGATTTGACTGCCCCAGCCGATGTCAGACTTGTTGTCTTCCGCCGCCTGCTTGTCAGCATTTTTCTTCTGCATCTCGTATTCATACAGCTTGGCTCGCAGCTGTTTGAATGCCTGATCTTTGTTCTTATGCTGAGAGCGGTCGTTCTGGCACTGCACGACAATGTTGGTCGGTAAGTGGGTAATACGCACCGCCGACTCGGTTTTGTTAACGTGCTGACCACCGGCACCGGAGGCGCGGTAAACGTCAATGCGCAGGTCGGCCGGGTTGATTTCGATATCGATATCGTCTTCAACTTCAGGGTAGATAAAGACCGAGCTGAACGAGGTGTGGCGACGGCCGCCGGAGTCGAACGGGCTTTTGCGCACCAGGCGGTGAACGCCGGTTTCAGTACGCAACCAGCCGTAGGCGTAGTCACCGATAATTTTGATGGTAGCGGATTTAGTACCGGCCACTTCACCATCGGACTCTTCGATGATTTCGGTTTTGAAGCCTTTAGCTTCTGCCCAGCGCAGATACATACGCAGCAGCATGCTGGCCCAGTCCTGTGCTTCCGTACCACCGGAACCGGCCTGGATATCCATGTAGCAGTCGGCACTGTCGTACTGGCCGGAGAACATGCGGCGGAATTCCAGCTCGGCGAGCTTTTTATCTAAGCCATCCAGCTCGGCAACCGCTTCGTTGAAGGTGTCTTCGTCTTCGGCTTCTACCGCCAGTTCCAGCAGGCCGGAAACGTCTTCCAGCCCCTGCGACATCTGGTCGAGAGTTTGAACAATGGCTTCTAATGAGGAGCGTTCTTTACCCAGCGCCTGAGCGCGATCGGGTTCATTCCAGACATCAGGCTGTTCAAGCTCAGCGTTTACTTCTTCGAGACGTTCTTTCTTGGCATCATAGTCAAAGATACCCCCGAAGAACGCCGCTGCGCTCAGTGAGATCCTGAATTCGGTTCTTTACCGGATTAATTTCAAACATGGTTTTAGAATCTTTTTAGGTGATCGAAAAGGACGTGAATGTAACGGAGCAGTTTACCTGAAATAGCGTGCAGTTTGTAGTTTTGACCACGCTTTGGCAGCGTAATAATCCCAACTTGCTATAAATGGAGAAAGTAATGAGCGTAACCGGGGCTCAGATGGCATTAACTGTTGCCGGGATGCGGGTGAACGTTGCGGGGCACACTTTGTTGGACATTTTTTCGCTTCAGGTACTGTGCGCGGGTGAACGTTACGGAGCGCGCTATGTGGAGCATTTTTCTCGCTTCAAGTACTGTGCGCGGGTGAACGTTACGGGGCGCACTATGTGGAGCATTTTTCTCGCTTCAAATGCGGAGGCCGGGCGACCGTCAGGGGGCAGAACGCCGGATCGCCGTGAACACGTCCGTGTGGGCTTGGCTGCGGCATCCCTGCCGCAGACATCCGGCTTATCTGCCCCCTGACGTTCGCCTTCCGAATTACCGTATCGCTTTGGGTATGCCCCGTTACGTTCACCTTTTCAGAAATTCACGTCGCAGTTTTAAAGAATTGATTCGGTAACTGTTTACCCACAGCAAATCCATTGCCGATGGGCAATCGGTGACGGGCGGGTTCGCGGACCGTTGAGCGCAGGGATGCGCGAATCGAGGCTACAGGGACGTATTCACGCCGAGTCCGCGAACCTGACCGACACCAATACGCCTTACAACGATCTTTCCGCGACACAATCCCGTCACCGTTACGCCAGACGCGGAAACTATCGCGACATAACCAACCCTACCGCGACTTAGCTAACCCAGCCCGCTATAACGCCCAGAGATGATCGATAATCAACTGCACATTACGATTACCGCGAAACTCATTCACATCCAGCTTATAGGCCAGCTCCACATGCCGCACGCTCGGGTCCGGCCACAGCGCGGTATCAATATTAAACGCGATACCGTCCAACAGCGGGCCTCCGCCCAGTGGTTCCAGCATAACCTTCAGATGGCGCTCGCCCACCAGCTTCTGCTGCAACAGCTTGAACTTGCCGTCAAACGTTGGCTCCGGGAACGCCTGCCCCCACGGACCCGCGTCACGCAACAGCTCGGCGGTCGGCAACGTCAGCTCCTGCGCCATCAGCTCACCATCGCTCCACACCACGCCCTGTAACGACTCCGCATCCAGCAGACCGGCGACCAGATCGGCAAAACGCTGGCGAAACTCGTCGAACTTCGCTTCTTCCAGTGACAGCCCTGCCGCCATGGCATGGCCACCAAATTTGATAATCAGCCCGGGATTCAGTGTATCGAGCCGTTCGAGTACATCACGCATATGCAGCCCCGAAATGGATCGACCGGAACCTTTTAGCGTACCGTCACCCGCCGGAGCAAACGCGATCACCGGTCGGTGGAAGCGCTCTTTCAGACGTGAAGCCAGAATGCCTACCACGCCCTGGTGCCACTCCGAATGGTACATGGCAATACCCAACGGCAGCGCATCGCTACTCTGCTCAAGACTATTGCACAACGCCAACGCTTCGGACTGCATGCCCTGTTCAATTTCTTTCCGCGTCTGGTTCAATGCGTCCAGCTCAGCGGCAAGCATTCGCGCCTGACCCAGATCTTCACTCAGCAACAGCGCAACGCCGACCGACATATCATCAAGCCGACCGGCGGCATTTAAGCGCGGCCCCAGCGCGAAACCCAAATCGCTGGCTGCCAGCTTGCTGGCATCGCGATTGGCGATTTCCAGCAGGGCGCGAATACCCGGACGACATTTACCCGCGCGAATACGGCTCAGCCCCTGCCAGACCAGGATACGGTTATTGGCATCCAGCGGCACCACATCGGCGACCGTACCCAGCGCGACCAGATCCAGCCACTCGGCCAGATTCGGTAACGTTGCCACACCGCTGTCGCGCAGCCGCGCACGCAGAGCCAGCATTAAGTAGAAAGCAACACCGACGCCAGCCAGCGCCCGCGAAGGGAATTCGCAGTCGCTGAGATTAGGATTAACGATGGCATCCGCCGCAGGCAGCGATTCCCCCGGCAGATGGTGATCGGTCACGACCACCTGGATACCTTTCTGATGCGCCAGCTCCACGCCTGCGTGTGAGGAAATACCGTTATCCACGGTAACAATCAGCTGTGCACCACGGGCGGCGGCCTGTTCGACAACTTCCGGGCTGAGGCCGTAACCATCATCAAAACGGTTCGGCACCAGATATTTGATATTGCGCCCGCCCATAGCGCGCAGCGCCAGCACCGTCAGCGCCGTACTGGTTGCGCCGTCGGCATCAAAGTCACCGACGATCACAATGCACAAATCGTCGGCCAGCGCTCGCTGGAGGATATCAACGGCGCGATTGATGCCGCTAAGCGAATGGAATGAATGCAGATTTTTGGCACCGCGCTCCAGGGCAACGGCTTCTGTCACGCCGCGCTGGGCATACAGGCGGCGCAGCAACGGGTTCAAATCGGCAGGAAGTGCAGCAGCATCCGCCGCCTGACGGCGACGGAGTTCGGTTTTAGCTTTGTACAAAATCAGCCACCGTTTTTCTGGCTGTCGAGGTATTTCTTCATGTCCTGTGGCCCCTGATAGCCAGGGATCATGGCACCGTTTTGCAGCAGAATCGCCGGAGTACCCTGAATACCAAACAGAATGCCGAGCTTGTACTGCTGGCCGATATCCACTTTGCAATCCGCAGGCTGCACTTCTTCACCTTTCATCGCGGCATCAAAGGACTTACGACGATCGGCGGTGCACCAGATCGACTTCATCTCTTTCGCTACCTGCCCGTTCATCCCTTCGCGCGGGAAAGCCAGATAGCGTACGGTAATACCCAACGCGTTGTAGTCGGCCATCTGCTCGTGCAGTTTGCGGCAATAGCCGCAGGTAATATCGGTAAAAACGGTAATGACGTGCTGCTCTTTCGCCGCCTTGTAGACAATCATGTCCTTGCTCAGCGCTTCGACTTTCTTTTCCAGCAGCTGATTGGTGACGTTGACCGGCTGTGCGCCGCTGACGTCATACAGAGGACCCTGCATAAAATGCTTACCGTCTTCGGTGACGTACAGCACGCCGCTTTCCGACAGAACGGTTTTGAAGCCCGGCAGCGGCGACGGCTGAATTTCCGTTTGCTGCATGCCAAGACGATTCAGCGACTGCTGGATTGCCGCATCGTCAGCGTGGGCCAGTCCAGCGATCGACGCGATCAGAAAAGAAAGTAACAGGCGGGTCTTCATTTTATATCCTTATAGGCTCCTGAAAGGGCCATATTGTCAATCACTTAAGCACGTGGGTGATGCTGCTGATGCAGCTGGCGCAGACGTTCTGTCGCCACGTGCGTATAAATCTGGGTCGTTGAAAGATCGCTGTGCCCCAGTAACATCTGTACGACACGCAAATCCGCGCCGTGGTTCAGAAGATGGGTCGCAAAAGCATGACGCAGCACGTGCGGCGACAGCTTTTCACTGTCGATCCCCGCCAGTGTGGCGTAATGTTTGATACGATGCCAGAAGGTTTGTCGGGTCATATGCTGCGCGCGGTTGCTGGGGAAAAGCACATCCAGCGCCTGTCCATTTAGCAGCCACGGGCGACCATATTCAATAAACCGTTCTATCCAGTATATCGCCTCTTCGCCCATCGGCACCAGCCGCTCCTTGTTGCCTTTACCGATCACCCGCACCACGCCCTGCCGCAGACTCACGTCGCTCAGCGTCAGTCCCACCAGCTCGCTAACGCGCAGACCGGTGGCGTACAGCAGTTCAAGCATGGCTTTATCACGTAGCTCGATCGGTTGTTCTTCGCCGGGTGCCTGAAGCAGTCGGTCAACCTGTTCCTCCGAAAGATCCTTCGGCAAACGCTGCGGCAGTTTGGGGGATGACAGCAGTGCGCTCGGGTCGTCAGCACGCAGCTTTTCACGATAGAGATACTGGAACAGGCGCCGCATGGCACTTAGCAAGCGTGCCGAGCTGCTGGCCTTATAGCCGCCTTCCAGCCTTTCGGCGAGGAAGCTTTGCAGATTAACGGTATCCACGTCCAGCATTGTCAGCTGTTGACTGGCGAGCCAGTCGGTCATCGATCGCAGATCGAGCCGGTAGGAGATGACGGTATTTTTCGCCAGATTGCGCTCGATCCATAGGGCATCGAGAAATTGTTCAATCAGATCGCTGTCCTGCACGCTATTTCCTCCAGGTCAGGGTTTACGGCGATTATGCCTTATTGTTACCCATATCTGGTATTATCGCTGCCATGCCTGAAGAAAAATGAGTTTTACTTCCATGAATATTGGTCTGTTTTACGGCTCCAGCACCTGTTACACCGAGATGGCGGCCGAGAAAATTCGCGATTTTATCGGCGAAGATTTGGTGACTCTGCATAACCTGAAAGATGATTCACCGCTGCTGATGGAGCAGTATGATTTGTTAATTCTGGGTATCCCGACCTGGGATTTTGGTGAATTGCAGGAGGACTGGGAAGCGATTTGGACCGATCTGCCAAACCTGAATTTACGCGGTAAAATCGTCGCACTTTATGGCATGGGCGATCAGGGCGAATACAGCGAATGGTTCCTGGATGCGCTTGGCATGCTGCATGAAGTACTGGCTCCGATTGGCGTTCAGTTCGTTGGCCGCTGGCCGATTGAGGGCTACGAGTTTACCAGCAAAAAACCTCTGACCGCCGACGGTCAGCAGTTTGTCGGCCTGGCGCTGGATGATGTGAATCAGTTTGAGTACACCGATGAGCGTATCGCCCAATGGTGTGAGCAGATCCTGACGGAAATGGCCGAACTGCTTTAAGTGCTGCCGAGGGCAAATTTTCTAAACGGTTTGCCCTCGGCCAGGCTACTCCTCCGCGCACGAAAAACGGGGGAGCGTACAAATCTATTTCGCACAGCTAAGTATCAGCCGACTGCCCCGGTATAAGCAGATGCTGCCGCAGCAGACGCCACTCGGCGTTCTCCATACTGTCGATGCCCAGCCACAGCCACTCGCGCTTCCCTTCCGCAGAGCGTAATGGCAGCATGATCGCCCAACGCCCAATCCATGGTTTTGCAACGAGAAACCACTGTTGCCGCCGCCAGTGGAACTGTCTTGAGGACAGCAGTTCAATCGGCCCGGCACGTGAAAGGATGCGCCGCTGACTGCGGATACTCTCCATAAGCACCAGCGTCAATAGCACGATCCAAACCAGGGTATAGCTACCGGGCCAGGGGATCAGCAACAGCAGCAAAATCACTACGCCGTGTATCAGCAAAGACTGCCACTGCGCCGCCCAGGAAACTCTCAGTTCACATCGCCACAGGACCACGTTGCTGATTTCTCTCCTGAATCAGTGCCACCATTCGCCTAAGCTCAGGATCGGCCGGCGCTCCATGGTTCATCAGCCAGTTAAACAGGTCAGGATCGTCGCTCTCCAGCAGACGAACGAACACTTTTTTGTCACCGTCGCTCAGCGAATCAAACTCATACTCAAAAAAAGGCATGATTGAGATGTCGAGCTCCCGCATGCCACGACGGCATGCCCAGTGAATGCGTGATTTATTGGTAATATCCATGTTACTCAGCGTCAGTTAATCAAACAGGCTTCCAGTGTACCCCTTTTTACCCCGCTGTTGATGCAGCAATTTATAGCTTGCGAGACATCACGCAAAGCTTGCAGGGTTATCACGCCTTTTGTGCCGCTTTTGCCGGAAACTGGTTGCAAAGCAATGCGTCTCTCTTAACATGAGAAGTATTGTTAATATTTTTCAATTCAGGACTGAATCATGCCAATTATTGCTTTTCCGCCTCGCCAGCCACAGGCATCCGCGCAGCTTCCACTGACGCTGATTTCACTGCAAGAGTGGGCGCTGGTTACCGCCACGGGCCAGGACCGGGTAAGCTATCTGCAGGGGCAGGTGACGCTGGATGTGGCAGCGCTGGGAGCCGATCGCCATCTGCCTGCCGCCCACTGCGATGCGAAAGGTAAAATGTGGAGTACGCTGCGCCTGTTCCATCGCGGAGAAGGCCTTGCCTATATTGAGCGCCGCAGCCTGCGTGATACCCAGCTGACTGAATTGAAGAAGTATGCCGTATTCGCCAAAGTGACCCTGGCCGCCGACGATGAGTCGGTGCTGCTCGGTCTGGCGGGTGCACAGGCGCGTGAAGCACTGGCGGAGATTTACGCCGTGCTGCCGGATGCCGATGCGCCGGTCGTCCAGCAGGATGAGAGCACGCTGCTGTGGTTCGATCTGCCCGCCGAACGTTTTCTGCTGGTAACCAGTGAAGGCAAAGCCGCTGAGATCCAGCAAAAGCTGGCCGATAAAGCCGCATTGAACAACAGCAATCAGTGGCTGGCGCTGGATATCGAGGCCGGTTTCCCGATTATCGATGCGGCCACCAGCGCGCAGTTGATTCCACAGGCGACCAATGTTCAGGCACTGAACGGCATCAGCTTTAAAAAAGGCTGCTACACCGGTCAGGAAATGGTGGCACGCGCCAAGTTTCGCGGTGCCAATAAGCGCGCACTTTACTGGCTGGCAGGCAAAGCGGGCAGCGTTCCCGAAGCTGACAGCGCGCTGGAAATGCTGATGGGTGAAAACTGGCGTCGCACCGGTACGATTCTGGCAGCCTGCCAGCTTGAAACGGGCGAAGTCTGGGTGCAGGCGGTGCTGAATAACGATCTGGAAGCCGATACGATTCTGCGCGTACAGGGTGACGAAGGCGGCAGGCTGACCATTCAGCCGCTGCCGTACGAAATTACCGCTGGCTGATAACGTACAGGCTGGCCGGTTCCCGGCCAGCCTGTTTTACATGACGTAAAGGTAGATAGCGAAGAAGTGGCACAGGCTGCCACCCAGAACAAAACCGTGCCAGATGGCATGATTGTAGGGTATGCGCTTCGCCACGTAGAAAATCACCCCCAGCGAATAAATCACGCCCCCCGCCGCTAAAAGCCACACGCTGCCCGCAGGCAGTTTCGTTACCATCTGATAGATAACAATCAGCGACAGCCATCCCATCAGCAGATAGGTCACCAGCGACAGCGCCTCAAAACGATGGGCGAAAGCCAGTTTAAATACGATACCTGCCAGCGCCAGGCTCCAGATCACCACCATCAGGCCGTGAGCCAGCGGTGACTTCAGCCCTACCAGCAAGAAGGGCGTATAGGTGCCTGCAATCAGCAGATAAATCGCCGAATGATCGAGTTTTTTCAGCCAGTATTTTGCCCGCTGATGCGGAATGGCATGGTAGAGGGTCGAGGCCAGAAACAGCAGGATCATGCTGCCGCCGTAAAGGCTGTAGCTGGTGATGGCCAGCGCACCGGCACGGCTTTCAATAGCCTGAGTCAGGAGTAAAACCAGGCCGATAATCCCGAAAAGGCAGCCCACGCCGTGACTGATGCTGTTGGCGATTTCTTCCGCCAGCGAGTAGCCACGCGTCAGTATTTTCTGATGAACCATATCAGTTCGTTCTCTCTTATTAATCATCATGCGGCCAGCAAAAGCCGTGGTCGAAAAATCATCATCAGCCTAGCTGAGAACAATTTTAGAGTACACATGTAAGCTTAAAAAATTCTGTGAAACCATGTAACACACATTCTCCCGTGTGCCAGGCAAACGTTTCCCTTAAACTATCCGTGAACTTTTATCAGAGAATAAGCGAGTCATTATGTCTGACAGGGTAGCAGCCTTAGATTTCGGTGCGATGACCGAAGTCGTGCAGTTTTTAATGGAATTGGACAAGCTTAAAAGCGTTGAGCGCCGCACCCGGCTGCTTGACAATGCGCGGCAGGAGAACTCCGCCGAGCACAGCTGGCATCTGGCGATGGCCGCCATGAGCCTGGCACCTTTTGCCACCGAAACCATTAACGTGCAGCACGCCGTCCAGCTGGCGCTGGTGCATGATGTGGTGGAAATCGATGCCGGGGACGTACTGGTGTATGACCTTGCCGCGCGCGAAGCCGTGCAGGAACAGGAAATGGCCGCAGCCGAGCGCATTTTCGGCCTGTTGCCTGCCGCGCAGAGCCAGCAGTTCCGCGCGCTGTGGAACGAATATGAAGACGGGGACACTGCCGAATCGCGCTTTGCTAACATGCTCGACCGCGCGCTGCCGATTATGCTTAACCTGCACAATGAAGGACAGAGCTGGAAAGAAAACGGCATCCGTCTTGAGCAGGTAAAAGCGCGCAATGTGAAGCTGGCAGAGCAGTGGCCGGAACTGTGGAACCATCTACAACATCATCTGGATAACGCCCACGCCAGAGGCTGGCTGCTGTAGTAACCGGCCCGGCATTGCCCGTATTTATCTGCCCCCTGCCGCGTCAACGATCGTCCCGGTCACATAGGACGCATCGTTGCTAAGCAGCCAGGCGATAATGCGGGCGATCTCTTCCGGCTGGCCGCCGCGCTGCATCGGAATAGCCGACGCCACGCGATCTACCCGCCCCGGCTCACCGCCATCGGCGTGCATCTCCGTGTAGATAAACCCCGGACGCACGCCGTTCACCCGAATTCCCTGCGCCGCTACCTCAAGAGATAAACCTTTGGTCAGCGTATCCATCGCGCCTTTTGAGGCCGCGTAATCAACATATTCTCCCGGTGAGCCCGTGCGAGCCGCGGCGGAAGAGACGTTAACAATCCCTCCCCCCTTACCGCCGTGATGAAAAGCCATACGTTTAACGGCTTCGCGACAGCAGATGAAGCTGCCGGTCACATTAGTGGCAAATACCCGGTTGATACGCTCCGCCGTCAGCTGTTCCAACGTCGCCTGCTGAAACAGTATCCCCGCATTGTTGACCAGCGCAGTCAGTTGACCCGGATGGCGATCGATTTCAGCAAACATCGCCATCACCTGCGCTTCATCAGACACATCGGCCTGGATGGCGAAAGCCCTGCCGCCCTGCCCGGTAATCTGTTTCACCACCTCTTCGGCGGCATCTGCCCGCCGGGCGTAATTAACCGCGACGGTCCAGCCCAGAGTGGCAAGCAGCAAAGAAGTAGAGCGGCCGATACCCCGGCTGCCGCCGGTAACCAAAGCGATATTCATTGAACCTCCAGAAAGCAAAAGGGACGACTCAGCGTCGTCCCTTAAGGCTATCACATCAGACCTTTAGCCTTATTCGTATTCACTCATCGGTACGCAGGAACAGAACAGATTACGGTCGCCGTAAACATCATCCAGACGCTTAACCGTTGGCCAGTATTTGTTGGCGCTGCCCGCAGGGAACACGGCCAGCTCGCGGCTGTAAGGATGCTCCCAGCTGCCAACGATTTCCATCTGGGTATGCGGTGCATTAACCAGCGGGTTATCTTCAGCGGGCCATTCGCCCGCCGATACGCGATCGATCTCATTACGGATGGAAAGCATGGCGTCGATAAAGCGGTCAAGTTCGACTTTGCTCTCAGATTCGGTTGGCTCCACCATCAGCGTTCCCGCCACCGGGAATGACATAGTCGGCGCGTGGAAGCCGTAATCGATCAGGCGCTTGGCGATATCCAGCTCGCTGATGCCGGTCTGTTCTTTGAGCGGACGAATATCCAGAATACATTCGTGCGCAACATGACCATCGCGTCCGGTATACAGAATCGGATAGGCCGACTTCAGGCGGGTTGCAATGTAGTTAGCGTTCAGAATCGCCACAGAACTGGCCTGCTTAAGCCCTTCTGCACCCATCATACGAATGTACATCCAGCTGATGGGTAAAATAGAGGCGCTGCCGAACGGTGCTGCGGATACCGCGCCCTGCTCGGTCAACATGCCTTCAATCTGCACCACGCTGTGACCCGGTACAAACGGTGCCAGATGCGCTTTTACGCCAATCGGCCCCATGCCCGGACCGCCGCCGCCGTGCGGAATGCAGAAGGTTTTATGCAGGTTAAGGTGGGAAACATCCGCACCAATATAGCCCGGCGTGGTGATGCCCACCTGCGCGTTCATATTGGCACCGTCCAGATAAACCTGGCCGCCAAACTGATGAACGATCTGACAGACTTCACGAATGGTTTCTTCATACACGCCGTGGGTAGACGGATAGGTGACCATAATGCAGGAGAGCGCTTCGCCCGCCTGTTCAGCCTTAAGACGCAGGTCGTGCAGGTCAATATTCCCCTGACGATCGCAGGCTACGACCACAACATCCATGCCTGCCATCTGTGCAGAAGCCGGGTTGGTGCCGTGTGCGGAACTCGGGATCAGGCAGATATTGCGGCCGCCTTCGTTACGGCTTTCGTGGTAGCGACGGATCGCCAGCAGACCGGCATATTCACCCTGTGCGCCCGAGTTGGGCTGCATGCACAGCGCATCGTAACCGGTCAGCTGCACCAGCCACTGGGAAAGCTGGCCGATCATCTGTAGATAACCGGTAGCCTGCTCTGCCGGGCAGAACGGGTGCAGCTCGGCAAACTCCGGCCAGGTAATTGGGATCATCTCTGCGGCCGCATTCAGCTTCATGGTGCAGGAGCCCAGCGGGATCATTGCCTGATTCAGCGCCAGGTCTTTCCGTTCCAGGCTGTGCATATAGCGCATCATCTCAGTTTCGCTGTGATGACGGTTGAACACCGGATGCGTCAGAATGGCATCTTCACGCAGCATCGCTGGCGGAACGGAATGGCTGTCAGCGCTGAGCTGCGCGTCCAACGCCTCAATGTCCAGACCGTGCTCTTCACCCAGCAGGATGGAGAACAGCGCCGCGACATCTTCGCGACGGGTGGTTTCATCCAGGGTAATCCCCACCGCGTGCAGAATATCGGTACGCAGGTTCACGCCGAAGCTCAGGGCGCGTTCCAGCACCGCCGCTTTATCGGCCACTTCGACCGTCAGCGTGTCAAACCAGCTGTGGTGGCGCAGGGTCAGACCGCCTTTTTGCAGTCCGGCGGCCAGAATATCGGTCAGGCGATGGATGCGCCCGGCAATACGCTTCAGCCCGGCCGGACCGTGGAACACCGCATACAGGCTGGCAATATTGGCCAACAGCACCTGTGAGGTACAGATATTGGAGTTCGCTTTCTCGCGGCGGATATGCTGCTCGCGGGTCTGCATCGCCATGCGTAGCGCAGTATTTCCGGCGGCATCGCGGGAAACGCCGATGATACGGCCAGGCATGGAACGTTTATGTTCATCACGGGCAGCGAAGAAAGCCGCGTGCGGGCCGCCGTAGCCCATCGGTACGCCGAAACGCTGAGCCGAGCCAAAGACGATATCCGCGCCCTGTTTACCCGGGGCCTGTAGCAGCACCAGGGTCATAAAGTCAGCGGCCACGCTGACCACGATCTTTTTGCTTTTCAGTTCGCTAATCAGGCTGCCGTAATCATGCACTTCGCCACCAGTACCCACCTGCTGTAACAGCACGCCGAAGATATCCTGCAGCTCAAGCACTTTTTCCGCTTTATCGACCAGCACTTCGAAGCCAAAGGTTTCCGCACGGGTACGCACCACATCCAGCGTTTGTGGATGTACATCATCAGCCACGAAGAAGCGGTTGGCATTTTTCAGCTTGCTGACGCGTTTCGCCATCGCCATGGCTTCCGCAGCGGCGGTCGCTTCATCCAGCAACGAGGCGGAAGCAATATCCAGCCCGGTCAGGTCCAGCGTCAGCTGCTGGAAGTTAAGCAGCGCTTCAAGGCGGCCCTGAGAAACTTCCGGCTGATAAGGGGTGTAGGCGGTATACCAGCCCGGATTTTCCAGCATGTTACGCAGGATCACCGGCGGCGTCAGAACCGGGGTGTAGCCCATGCCGATATAGGATTTATAACGCAGGTTCTGCGCGGCAATCGCCTTCAGCTCGGCCAGAGCCTGATGTTCGGTCAGCGCATCGCCAATCGGCGGCGGGCTGGGAAGCTGAATATCGGCGGGAACAATCGACGAGATTAGGTCGGTCAGTGAATCTGCGCCGACTGCGTTCAGCATGGCGGCCTGCTGCTCTGGCGAAGGTCCGATATGGCGTTCAATAAACGCGCCGTGATGTTCAAGCTGGCTGAGAGTCTGGGTCATGAGCGGTAAATCCTGCTTCGGGCTTAGTGCGGCAAAAGGGTTACCGGTGATAGCTCACCGGCATCGTCAACGGCGAAGGCGGAAATGGTTCCTCCTCCACCGTGACCGGTTAAGGCATTACTCTTCGATAGACGCCAGGTAGTCGGCGGCGCTGAGCAAATCATCCAGTTCGGACTCATTGCTGGCTTTGATTTTGAACAGCCAGCCGTCGCTGTAGGGATCGCTGTTAACCAGTTCCGGAGAGGACTCCAGCTCGCTGTTAACCGCAATGATTTCGCCACTCAGTGGCGCATAGATATCGGAAGCCGCCTTAACGGACTCCGCTACCGCACAGTCGTCGCCCTGAGCGTAGGTATTTCCCACTTCCGGCAGGTCAACAAACACCATGTCACCCAGCAGTTCCTGAGCGTGTTCGGTGATGCCTACGGTGTAGCTGCCATCGGCTTCTTTGCGCACCCATTCATGGCTGTCACGATATTTCAGATCGGTTGGTACATTGCTCATCGACATTCTCCAAAAAAGATAATTCCGCTAAACGTTCATGCAGCCGGTGCGTTTTTCAGCCCCTGATCAGCACGGACAGGACGGGTAGATTCAGATTTATTTTGTTACCGGTTTACCGGCACGGACAAAAACAGGTTTAGTGACCTGCACCGGCACTTCGCGGTTGCGAATTTGTACAATAGCCTGTTCACCGATTCCGGCAGGAACGCGTGCCAGCGCGATGCTGTAACCCAACGTTGGGGAGAACGATCCGCTGGTGATAATCCCTTCACGCAGGTTGCCGTCAGCGTCGGTGAAGCGCACCGGCAGTTCGTTACGCAGCACGCCTTTCTCGGTCATCACCAATCCTACCAGCTGCTCGGTGCCGGTTTTACGCTGGGATTCCAGCGCTTCACGGCCAATAAATTCCCGGTCGGCAGGTTCCCAGGCAATGGTCCAGCCCATATTGGCCGCCAGCGGAGAGACGCTTTCATCCATCTCCTGACCGTACAGATTCATCCCCGCTTCCAGTCGGAGCGTATCGCGCGCGCCGAGGCCCGCAGGCTTGACGCCTGCCGCCAGCAGCCGTTGCCAGAACGTCACGACCAGGTCGGAAGGCAGGGCAATTTCATAGCCCGCTTCACCGGTGTAACCGGTGGTGGCGATAAACAGATCGCCCGCCTGCACGCCGAAGAACGGCTTCATGCCGCTGACCGCCGCGCGCTGAGTATCATCAAAAAGCGTCTGCGCTTTCTGCTGGGCATTCGGACCCTGCACCGCCACCAGCGCCAAATCATCACGCTCGCGGATTTCGACGCCGTAAGGTGCCGCGTGTTCAGAGATCCACGCCAGATCCTTTTCACGGGTAGCGGAGTTCACCACCAGGCGGAAAAAGTCTTCGCTCATAAAGTAGACAATCAGATCGTCAATCACGCCAGCGGAGGCATTCAGCATGCCGGTGTAAAGCGCTTTGCCCGGCTGAGTCAGCTTGGCCACGTCGTTCGCCAGCAGATAGCGCAGGAATTCCCGCGTGCGGGCACCGTGCAGATCGACAATGGTCATATGCGACACATCGAACATTCCGGCATCGGTGCGTACCGCGTGGTGCTCATCAATCTGCGAACCATAATGCAGCGGCATCATCCAGCCGTGAAAGTCCACCATGCGCGCACCGCAGGCTTGATGCTGTTCGAACAACGGGGTTTGCTGAGTCATAGTCTTCCTGTGCTGTCTGTCCGCCATCCTTGTGGATGCAGGGTGATTGACGCGCCCGTTTACCGCCCGTAAGCGGTCTGACGCAAACGTTATCTTTGCTTTGAACTTACCACCGAAAATGGCAATTAACCATAAGTTAAACGGGGTCGAAATCACAGTTCAGCAATAAAGCCCACGCACTCACTACCAGTATCAATCGCTACTTTTTTAAATAAATGCATACAAAAACAACAATAAATAGCCTTTAACGCAGATGAATCGCAAAGATTCCGCATTCGATGTATAAAAAACCACTCCAAGATTTTTCTTATCGCATTATTAAAAGTAATGCGATTGCGAGCGTTAAATTAGAATAATTCAAACGAAGCACAATGATGGGGCGGCGGGTGCACCATTGGTGCAAGAGTGATAAAAAAAGAGGGAATTCGGCGATCGCTGACCCGCCGCTGCGCCTGCCGGTCGGTCCTCGCGCCACGCTACGCGTGGTACCTTCGGTTACGGCATCCGCCCTCCCGGACCGGCGGAGACGATACATCCATGTACCGACCCCGCCTGACGCCAGCTTCCCTGCTGGCGTCTCCTGGCCGAATGCCTCCACCTCAGCGCTGCGGATTGCCCGTCTGGCCCAGCGGTGGGTCATCTTTCCGGCTATGTGCTGGCTTTTTCATCAGGAATGAAACGATGTTACCCCATTGGAACTAACCAGAGTCTCAATCCGTTATACGAAAACACCGCACTTTTTTAGGCGATGCAGGAGTGACTAAGCGAACCGGCGGCTCCCTCGAACGGGCAATCCACAGCGCTGAACGGAATGAGGAAGCTCGTATGAGCCAGCAGGACGCTGGCGAAAGGGGCAGCCGGGGCAGCCGGGGCAGGACGCCCCGTCTGCACCGGTACGAAGGCTGACGAGTGAAGTGAAGGCATCGCGCAAAACGCGACGCGAGGACGCCCGGGCGAAGGAGCCGCCGGTTAGCGTGCGCACCGCATCAAGAAAACAACTCGTTAACGCACTCAGGCCGCATTTGGCCCACGGCCCACTTCAGAACAAGCCAAAGTTTCGATCCGCTATGCGAGAACACCGGACTTTTCAGTCGACACAGAAGTGACTAAGCGAACCGGCGACTCCCTCGAACGGGCAATCCACAGCGCTGAACGGAATGAGGAAGCTCGTATGAGCCAGCAGGACGCTGGCGAAAGGGGCAGCCGGGGCAGGACGCCCCGTCTGACCCGCTACGAAAGCTGACGAATGAAGTGAAGGCATCGCGCAAAGCGCGACGCGAGGACCGCCCGGGCGAGGGAGCCGCCGGTTAGCGTGCGCACCGCATCAAGAAAACATCCAAGTTAACGCAACCACTCGGGTAAATCATGCAGCCCCATCGCCTGCTTCAGCAGCTTCGGCTTCACGCCCGGCAGCTTATCCGCCAGCGCCAGCCCGACATCACGCAACAGCTTCTTCGCCGGATTATCCCCGTTAAACAGCTCACGGAAACCCTGCATGCTGGCCAGCATCAGCGCAGCGCTGTGCTTACGGCTGCGCTCGTAACGACGCAGATACAGATGCTCACCAATATCCCTGCCCTGCTGATGCAGACGTCGGATCTCACCAATCAGCTCTGCCGCATCCATAAAGCCAAGATTCACCCCCTGCCCCGCCAGCGGATGGATGGTGTGGGCAGCGTCGCCCACCAGCGCCAGGCGGTGCGCGGCAAAACTGCGCGCAAAGCGCCCCATCAGCGGGAAGACCTGGCGATCGCTTTCCAGCTCACACAGCCCCAGACGCAGATCAAAATGCACCGACAGCTGCTGATTGAACACCTCTACCGGCATTGATTGCAGACGAGTGGCTTCCTGCGGCGGTAAAGACCAGACAATAGAACAAAGATGCGGATCGCTCAGCGGCAGGAAAGCCAGAATACCTTCGCCGTGGAATACCTGCCGGGCCACCGCATCATGCGGCTTCTCGGTGCGGATATTGGCCACCAGCGCATGATGCTCATAATCCCAGAACGTAAGCGGGATATCCGCTTTGTTCCGCAGCCACGAGTTCGCGCCATCGGCGGCCACCAGCAGACGAGCGGTCATCATGCTGCCGTCTTTCAGCGTGACAAACGCTTCGTTGTCGCCAAAGGCAACCTGTTGCAGTTCAGCCGGGGAAATCAGGGTGATATCACTCAGGCTCTCAGCCCGCTGCCACAGCGCCTGGTGGATCACCCGATTTTCAATAATATGCCCCAGATGCGACAGCCCCTGCTGCTCATCGTCAAAGGCGATATGACCAAAGCTGTCGCGATCCCACACTTCCATGCCGTGATAGGCGCTGGCACGCGTGGCCAGGATGGTACTCCACACGCCAAGATGCTGTAACAGGCGCTCACTGGCGGCGTTAATCGCCGAAACGCGCAGCGCATGAGGCGCATCTGCCGCAGCGGCAACCGGCGCTTCGCGCTCAAGCACCGCCACGCGCAGACCACTCCCCTGCAGGCCACAGGCCACCGCAAGACCGACCATACCGCCCCCGGCGACGATGACATCAAATGTTTGCATTACAGCTTTCTCCTCAACGCTTAACCCAGCCTAACGTGCGCTCGGCCAGCAAATTACGTAACGGCGGCAGATGATCCATCGCCAGCAGCCCCAGGTTGCGCCCCACCGTTAAAGGCAGATAGCGATTGGCAAACAGCCGAACCAGACCATCGGTCACGCCAATCGTGGCCTCAACGTCCGGCTGACGGCGCTGCTGATAGTGATGCAGGGTAGCGAATTCGCCTACGCCCTGCCCGCTGCGCCAGGCGGCGGCCACCGTTTCGGCCAGCGACATCACATCGCGAATCCCCAGATTGAACCCCTGTCCGGCAATCGGATGCAGCGTCTGGGCAGCATTACCCACCAGCGCAAGGCGGTGAGAAATATGCTGCGCAGCGGTTTGCAGCTGGAGCGGATAGCTGTGGCGCTGACCAACCTGAGTGAATCGCCCAAGGCGCCAGCCGAAGGCGCGCTGAAGCTCGCTGAGAAAGCGCTCATCACTCCAGCCGTCTACCGCGCTTTTCTTCGCCAGCGGGTGACACCAGACCAAAGAACTGCGCCCGCCCGACATCGGCAGCAGCGCCAGCGGTCCGTGCTCGGTAAAGCGCTCGAACGCTTGCCCGCCGTGCGGTAGCTGGGTAGAAACATTGGCAATCACCGCCACCTGCTGGTAATCATCGCTGCTCCACTGCATCCCGCAGGCCGCCGCGACCTTTGAACGCGTCCCGTCTGCCGCCACCAGAAGATCCGCATTCAGCACTTCACCGCTGTCCAGAGTCACGCTGACCCGCTGCTGTGTGCGCGCGACGTCCGCCACGGTGTTCGGGCAGCGCAGAGTGATGCCGGGTGCCTGCTTTAGTCGGGCAAACAGCCGCTGCCCGACGTCGTGCAGTTCCACCACGTGGCCCAGCGCGGGAACGCCATAGTCGGCAGCATCCAGTGAAACAAAGGTGGCATGGCCACGATCGCTGACGTGAACGTGGGTAATCGGCGTGGCGCAGGACTCCAGCGCCGACCATAAATTGATTGCGGCTAACTGCTGACTGGTGCCTTCCGCCAGCGCAATCGCCCGCCCGTCGAAACCGGGATGCGCCCGGCTTTCAGGTTCCCTGGCTTCAACCAGCGTCACCGCCAGCTGTCCCTGTGTCAGATGGGAGATCGCCAGAGCCAGCGTCGCGCCGGCCATTCCTCCCCCTGCAATTATTATGCTCATTGCTGCTTCGCTGCCGCCATCAGTGCTTCAATTTCATCGGCATCTTTTACCACCGTATCGGTCAGATTTTCGTTGCCGTCCGCGGTAATAATGATGTCATCCTCAATGCGAATACCAATACCGCGATACTGAGCGGGGACATCGGCATCCGGTGCGATATACAGACCCGGTTCGATGGTCAACACCATCCCCGGTTCGAGAAGACGATCGCGATCCACGCCGTAATGGCCGACGTCATGCACGTCCAGACCCAGCCAGTGGCTGAGGCCGTGCATAAAGAACGGGCGATGCGCCTGCTCGGCAATCAGCGTTTCAACGTCACCGTGCAGAATGCCCAAATCCACCAACCCGCTGACCATGATAGACACCACTTCCGCTGTCACTTCACGAATGCTGGTGCCGGGGCGATACAGCGCCAGCGCCTTATACAGCGAAGCCAGCACGATGTCATAAATCTCGCGCTGCGGTACGGTAAATTTACCGCCAACCGGGAAGGTGCGGGTGATATCACCGGCGTAGCCCTGATATTCACAGCCCGCATCAATCAGCACCAGCTGACCTTCGCGCATCTGACTTTCGTTTTCGGTGTAGTGCAGGATGCAGCCGTTTTCTCCGGCTCCAACGATGGTGTTGTAGGACGGGAAGCGTGCGCCGTGGCGATTGAACTCATGATGAATTTCGCCTTCCATCTGGTATTCGTACATCCCGGGGCGTGACTGCTCCATTGCACGGGTATGTGCCATCGCGCTGATGCGACCGGCCTCGCGCAGCACCGCCTGCTCTTCAGCCGATTTAATCAGGCGCATTTCGTGTACCCACGGACGCCAGTCGGTCAGCGTTGCCGGAGCGGAAAGATTCTGCCGCGAACCGCGACGCAGCTTCTCCAGAGCACCGAAGACAATCTCATCCATCTGCCCATACTGGCTCTGCGCGTGATATACCACGTCCAGCCCGTTAAGCAGCAGATGAAGCTGATCGCCTATTTCGCCCCACGGCAGCGCACGATCCACAGACAGCGCCTGCGGTGCCGCATCCTGACCCAGCCGACGCCCAAACCAGATCTCAGCGGTGAGATCGCGCACGCGGTTAAACAGCACGCTGTGGTTATGGCTCTCGTCACTTTTTATCAGGATCAACAGCGCTTCCGGCTCGTTAAATCCGGTGAAATACCAGAAATCACTGTTTTGCCGGTAAGGATATTCGCTGTCATTACTGCGCGTCACTTCCGGTGCGGCAAAAATCAGCGCCGCGCTGCCGGGTGCCATTTTCGCTAACAGCGCCTGGCGACGGCGTAAAAATTCCTGCTGGGTCATTTGCTCTCCTTAAGTTACGGATTCACCACTTGCAAGCCTTCAGGGCACACTGTTGCTTAATGCAGGGTTGGCTTTTGCACGACCACGTTGGTCGGGGACGAACGGGTAAAGGTATCGTGGCACAGCAGCGCGGCAACGCGCACGTACTCGATCACCTCTTCCAGCGACTGCTCCAGCTCGTCCTGATCTTCATCTTCGTCGTAACCCAACTGAGCGATGGTACGCAGATCGTCGATGGCCTCGCCGGTTTCACCCTTCACTTTGTCCAGCTTAGGCTGAGTCACGCCCAGACCCAGCAGGAAATGGTTGACCCATCCCGCCAGCGCGTCGGCGCGATCGAATACGGTAATATCTTCATCGTCCGGCAGATAAAGCTGGAACATAAAGCCGTCATCTTCCAGAGAATCGCCAATGGCCTGATGCAGCTCCTGCAGCGGCAGCGACAGGGACTGGGAGAAAGCCATGCCTTCGTTAGTCAGGTCATGAACCAGCGCCTGCCAGCTGCTGTCCTGGTTGCCGCCGCAGAGCAGACCGCTGATCAGACCGTGCATTTCCGCAGGGGTCATACCCACGCCCTGCTGTGTAAGTGCTGAAGCCAGAGTGTTGTATCCCGGCATTACGTTAGATAGTGACATTCGTTTTCGTCATCGTTGGCTGAATAAGTTCGTGTTATGCTACCACCAGGTACCTCAAGGATTCCATTAAAGGGGTTGTTGTTTCTCTCAGGGGTAGTTTATAGTGTCGCCCCTCCCGACCCATTGCGTGGTAAGGGTATTTGCGGGCGCAGTATTCAGTCAGGAAGGTGGCATGTCTGCACAACCGGTAGATCTTCAAATTTTTGGCCGTTCATTAAGAGTAAATTGTCCGCCCGAACAGCAAGATGCGCTGAATCTGGCTGCCGAAGACCTTAATCAACGGTTGCAAGACTTAAAAGTTCGCACTAGAGTCACAAATACAGAGCAGCTGGTATTTATCGCGGCACTGAATATTTGCCATGAACTGGCGCAGGAAAAAGTCAAAACACGTGACTATGCGTCTAACATGGAGCAGCGTATTCGCATGCTGCAGCAGACCATTGAACAGGCATTACTTGAGCAAGGTCGCATTACTGAACGTACTGGTGCGAAGTTCGAATAACACTTTGTCGTTACCTGTGTTACAGTGACGGTGAAGCACAAAATTTCTCTGAGATGTTTGCAAGCGGGCCAGTCCCCTGAGCCGATATTTCATACCAAACAGAGTGTGGCGCTCTGTAACCTGTGAGCATGCCCGGCTCGTCCGGGAAGCCTGATGGTTACGACGGCATACTCACCTTGAACCAAGGGTTCAAGGGTTACAGCCTGCGGCGGCATCTCGGAGATTCCCACTTTTTTATCTGCAGTACTCTTCCTTCTGTACGGTTTCTTTTCTACGCTAACGGCACTCAACGGCATCGTTTAACGGAGTCAGCTTTGCGATGAGCCTCAATCTTTCCGACCGTCAGGATATTCGTACCCACGTCCGCCATCTTCGCCGTGCGCTTAGCGATGAGCAGCAGCAGCTGGCCGCGGTGCAGGCTGCGGAACACGCGCTGAGCTTCGCTCCGCTCGAACGAGCTAAAAATATTGCGCTGTTCCTTTCGGTTGACGGTGAACTGAATACCCGGCCGCTGATTGCCAAGCTGTGGCAGAGAAAGCAGCGGGTTTATCTGCCTGTGCTGCATCCCTTCTCTCCCGGAAACCTGCTGTTCATCCGCTATGACGAAAACACCGAACTGAAAAAAAACCGCCTGCGCATTCCGGAGCCGCCGCTGGATATTCGTCATCTGCTGCCGCTGAGCGAGCTGGACGTGCTCCTGGTGCCGCTGGTAGCGTTTGATGCGCAGGGCCAGCGCCTGGGTATGGGCGGTGGATTTTATGACCGTACGCTGCAAAACTGGCAGCAGCATGGCTTTTTACCGGTGGGGCTGGCCCACGACTGTCAGCAGGTGGAAAAAGTCCCGACGGCCGCGTGGGATATCCCGCTGCCCGCACTGATTACGCCGTCAAAAATCTGGCAGTGGTGAGATAAAAAAAGGCGACCCGAAAGTCGCCTTTTATGTCGTTTACTGCGTCAATCCGTGCCGCGAACCTTCGGCCCGCCAGCGAGATTAGTACAGCAGACGCGCGCGGATAGTACCCGGAATCGCCTTCATCAGTTGCAGCGCTTTATCCGCCACTTCCTGCGATGCATCAACGTCAATCACCACATAACCCATCTGCGGTGTAGTTTGCAGATACTGGGCTGAGATGTTGATTCCCTGATCGGCAAAGATCAGGTTGATCGCCGTCAACACGCCAGGACGGTTTTCGTGGATATGCAGCAGACGGCTAACGCTGGCACCGTGCATTGGCAGCGACACTTCCGGGAAGTTAACCGCGGACAGCGTTGAACCGTTGTCAGAGTATTTCGCCAGCTTACCGGCCACTTCGATACCGATGTTTTCCTGCGCTTCCTGAGTCGAACCACCAATGTGTGGGGTCAGAATCACGTTGTCGAACTCGCACAGCGGTGAGTTAAACGGATCGCTGTTGGTCGCAGGCTCTTCCGGGAAGACGTCGATTGCCGCGCCCGCCAGATGCTTATCGGCCAGCACTTTGCACAGCGCAGGGATATCCACCACTGTGCCGCGCGAGGCGTTGATCAGCAGAGAACCCGGCTTCATCAGCGCCAGTTCTTCTGCACCCATCATGTTCTGCGTAGACTGAGTTTCAGGAACGTGCAGGCTCACCACATCGCTCATGTTCAGCAGATCTGAAAGATGCTGAACCTGCGTTGCATTGCCCAGCGGCAGCTTGCTTTCGATGTCGTAGAAGAACACGTGCATGCCCAGACTCTCGGCCAGCACGCCCAGCTGCATACCAATGTGGCCATAGCCGATGATGCCCAGCTTTTTACCGCGCGCTTCAAACGAACCTACCGCCAGTTTATGCCACACGCCACGGTGCGCTTTGGCGTTGGCCGCCGGCACGCCGCGCAGCATCAGCAGCAGCTCGCCGATAACCAGTTCAGCTACGGATCGGGTATTGGAGAAAGGTGCATTAAACACCGGGATACCGCGAGATGCAGCGGCATTCAGGTCAACCTGGTTGGTCCCGATACAGAAGCAGCCTACGGCAACCAGCTTTTCAGCGGCGGCGAAGATCTCTTCGGTAAGATGAGTACGGGAACGCAACCCGATAAAGTGTGCATCGCGAATGGACTCTTTCAGAGCCTCGCTATCCAGTGCACCTTTGTGAAATTCAATGTTGGTGTAACCCGCAGCGCGCAGATTATCGACCGCACTCTGATGTACGCCTTCCACCAGCAAGAACTTAATCTTGTCTTTCTCCAGTGATACTTTTGCCATTTCCCGACCTTTATTTAGCAGACTTCAGATGTGGCTGAATCCCTTTTACCGTTCATTTTGCCACCGCGGCATCGCGAAGCGAGATGAAAAGTGACGGGGATATAAGATTGCCTTCTGTCAAAATAACAAAATTTACGCTGGCAGCAATACAAACGATTGCCTGCCCTACAGCACGGCGGTGCCTTCTGCCAGAACAAACCGATAGAAAATCATGATGCGTTGCATAGCTTCAGGAGGATCGCGCGGCTGAGTCATCTACTGTGACATAAGTCACTAAATTTTGACCGTAAAAGAAAAGATGTTTTTTAGATCAAAATAACAGGCACCGCGCGGGTGCCTGACAGATCATTTGGTAATAGTCTTCACGCCGTTTGCGGTGCCGATGAGCGCCACGTCCGCACCACGAGCAGCAAACAGGCCGACAGTCACCACACCCGGTAGCGCGTTGATAGCAACTTCCAGTGCGATCGGGTCAACGATCTTGAGGTTGTAAACATCAAGAATGATATTACCGTTGTCGGTGACCACGTCCTGACGGTATTCCGGCAGGCCGCCCAGCTTCACCAGCTCACGGGCAACATAGGACCGCGCCATCGGGATCACTTCGACCGGCAGCGGGAATTTACCCAGTACGTCAACCTGCTTGGTGGCATCGGCAATACAGATAAAGCGTTCAGCCACTGCCGCAACGATTTTCTCGCGGGTCAGCGCGGCACCGCCGCCTTTGATCATCTGCATCTGGCCGTTAATCTCGTCGGCGCCGTCAACATACACCGCCAGCGAGTCAACTTCGTTAAGATTGAAAACGTGAATGCCTAAGCCTTTCAGCTTCGCGGTAGAAGCTTCAGAGCTGGAAACCGCGCCCTCAATCTGGTGTTTAATCGATCCCAGTGCATCAATAAAATGCGCGGCGGTAGAGCCGGTCCCTACGCCAACAATGGTGCCGGGAGTCACGTAGTCGAGCGCTGCCCAGCCAACGGCTTTTTTCAGTTCATCCTGCGTCATGATATGTTTAAACCTGTGAGTCACTGTGTGCGCGTAGTATAAAGCAATGACTGCAAAAATAATCGCCCATGAGAGTGACAGATGAGCAGGAATGGAAGCTGGCCCACAAAGTGGTTGATTCACAAAGTGACGTTTGCCCGCGCAAAAGATAAAAACTGTGGCATAGTGCTTAGACCACACCTGAGAAGAGTATAACGATTAATGAAACGTCCCGATTATCGAACGCTTCAGGCGCTGGATGCAGTGATTCGTGAACGCGGCTTTGAACGCGCCGCACAAAAGCTCTGTATTACCCAGTCAGCTGTTTCGCAGCGCATCAAGCAGCTGGAAAATATGTTTGGCCAGCCGCTGCTGGTGCGTACCGTTCCGCCTCGCCCAACCGAACAGGGGCAAAAGCTGCTGGCGCTGTTGCACCAGGTTGAGCTGCTGGAAGAAGAGTGGCTGGGTGATGACAGCGGTGGTACAACGCCACTATTGCTGTCGCTGGCGGTAAACGCCGACAGTCTGGCAACCTGGCTGCTGCCGGCGCTGAAAACCGTGCTGACCGACTCTCCGGTCCGCCTGAATATTCAGGTTGAAGATGAAACGCGAACCCAGGAACGCCTGCGACGTGGCGAAGTAGTTGGCGCGATCAGTATTCAGCCACAGCCTTTGCCGAGCTGCCTGGTCGATCAGCTGGGCGCGCTGGATTACCTGTTTGTCGGGTCGAAAGAGTTTGCCGCGCGCTACTTCCCGAACGGCGTCACCCGCTCCGCGCTGCTGAAAGCACCGGCAGTGGCGTTTGACCATCTGGATGATATGCACCAGGCCTTCCTCCAGCAGAACTTCGATTTGTCACCGGGCAGCGTACCCTGCCATATCGTGAACTCGTCGGAAGCCTTCGTGCAGCTGGCCCGTCAGGGCACCACCTGCTGTATGATCCCGCATCTGCAAATTGAGCGCGAGCTGGCGGAAGGTGAGCTAATCGATCTGACGCCGGGCCTGTTGCAGCGCCGTATGCTCTACTGGCACCGCTTTGCCCCGGAAAGCCGCCTGATGCGCAAAGTTACCGATGCGCTGCTGGCTCACGGCCATCGCGTTCTGCGTCAGGATACGGTTTAGGCGGGAAACGTTTTGAATCAGCTGCGGGCGGTCCAGTTGTTCTGGTCCGCCCGCAGTGCGTTATGGCTTACGGGTTGCGCTGCAGTTCAAAGACCACATCAACCTGATCGTCGAAATGAATGCTCTGCTGTTCATAGGTTTGTGCCGCAGAGGTCATCGGCGCTGCATCCGCCGATTTATACATCCGCGCCATTGGCATCGGCTGGTAGTTGGCAACGTGATAGCGCACGCTGTAAACCGGTCCAAGCTTGCTGCCAAAGCCCTGTGCTAACTCGCCTGCCTGCTTAATCGCATCATCAATTGCCGCTTTACGCGCCTTCTGACGATACTGCTCAGGATCGGCCACGCCCAGCTCGACGGAACGGATTTCGTTCAGGCCGTTCTTCAGCGCGCCGTCCAGCAGCTCGTTGAGCTTATCCAGCTGGCGCAGCGTAACCTGCACCTGACGCACGGCGCGATAGCCCTTCAGCACCGATTTGCCGTCTTTCAGGTAATCGTACTCCGGCTGAGTACGCAGGTTGGCCGCATTGATATCTTTCTTCTCAATGCCGCTTTTATTCAGGAAATCAAAATATTGCTGAACGCGGGTATCGGCCTGCTTTTTGGCTTCAGCAGCATCTTTCGCGGTGATATTAACTTCAATCGCCAGGGTAGCAATATCCGGCGCGGCGTCCACGCTGGACTGGCCTGAAGTGACCACGTGCGGGCCGGCAGGCAGTTCATCAGCCTGCGTCATCAACGGTAAACTACCCAGAACAATCATTGCGGCCAGAGCCAGTTTAGTGAGCTTCACTGCGTCCTCCATGGGGGTGTCATATGCATCGGATCGGGCGCTGCCGGAGCCGGGTGCTGCGGCAGCGTAATGTTCCGTCTATTCGTCACGATACAGTGTAGAGCGCCGTATCCCGTCACGCTATGACCTGAATTCTGGAAGTGAGTTCCCGTTAATAGAAATGCAGCGCCTGCATCGCCAGCTTCAGCGCAATCACCCACATTACGCCACCGACCAGCAGATTGATAATGCGCTGCGCGCGCGGCGTGTTCAGCACCGGGGCCAGCCAGGCGGCTAATATCGCCAGGCCGAAGAACCAGACGATCGAGGTGCTGATCGAACCAAAGGCGAACCAGCGCCGCGCCTCTTCCGGCAGCTGTCCTCCCAGGCTACCCAGCAGCACGAAGGTGTCGATGTAAACGTGCGGATTGAGCCAGGTTACGGCGATCATAGTGACAATAATCCGCCAGCGGCTCTGCTTCATCGCTCCGGCGGCAGCCAGTTGGACATCCCCGCTGAACGCGGTGCGCAGCGCGCCCCAGCCATACCATAACAGGAACGCCACGCCCGCCCAGGTAACCAGGTTCAGCAACAGAACTGACTGGCTGAGCAGCGCGCTGCCGCCAAAAATACCGCCGCAGATCAGCAGAATATCGCTCAGCGTGCAGAGCGCGGCGGTCATCAGATGATACTGGCGGCGAACGCCCTGGTTCATCACAAATGCATTTTGCGGCCCCAGCGGCAGGATCAGCGCCGCACCCATTGCAACACCCTGAAAATAAACGGATAACATAAAAAAAGACCTCATCTACACTCGATTTGCGGCAAGTGTATAGCGGCTTCATCATTAGGGGAAACTTTATAATTTAATGCCCCATCACTTTCGCTAATAGCCAGTAATGGCGGATGGCAACACGGCGTGAGGGTGAAAGGCCGCAGTCATGGTCGTCAGGTTTAAAGGCGCTGTCGGCTGTGCGGCGTTGTGGCAAAAAAAAAGCCCCCACCAGCGGCTGGCAGGGGCTTGATATGGAAATAATTACGCCTGCTTAGTCAGATCGACTTCCGGCGCTTTGGTCTGATGCAGGTGAACATCCATCTGCGGATAAGGGATGCCGATTTCTTTCGCATCCAGGGCGTTTTTAAACTCTTTCATCAGATCCCAGTAAACCTGCTGGAGATCACCGGCTTTGCTCCAGCAGCGCACGACGAAGTTCAGCGAAGATGGTGCCATCTCGTTCAGGCCAATCTGCACGCCGCGCTCCTGCAGCACACGAGGTTCCGCCTCAACGATACCGCGCAGCAGCGTAATCACTTCATCCACATCCGCATCGTAGGCTACGCCGATAATAAACTCATTGCGGCGCTCCGGCTCGCGGGAGAAGTTAGTGATATTACCGGCGATGATTTTCCCATTCGGCACCACGACAATTTTGCCATCGGCGGTTTTCAGCGTGGTAGAGAAGATCTGCACGTTCTGAACCGTTCCCAATACGCCGATATCAATAAACTCACCGGTGCGGAACGGACGGAAGGTGACCAGCAGCACGCCTGCGGCCAGGTTAGACAGCGAGCCCTGTAGTGCAAGGCCGATGGCCAGACCGGCGGCACCGAGCACGGCAATGACTGAAGCGGTCTGCACGCCCACACGGCCCAGTGCGGCAATCAGTGTAAAGGCGATAATGCCGTAGCGCACCAGCGCAGAGAGGAAATCAGCCACCGTCGCGTCAAGGTGGCGGGCACGCATCAGACGGTTTAAGGTATTGGAAACAATGCGCGCAACGAGCATCCCGATAATGATGATCGCGATTGCTGCCACAATGTTTACCGCATAGCTCAGAAGCAGCGCCTGGTTGCGCACCAGCCAGCTCCCCGCATTGCTGATGCCATCGACCACATTTAAATCTTCCATTTTCCCATCCTGTTGTTTGCCCAAAAGAGGCGTTCAAAACCCTGCCGCCTGGCGGCAGCCTGAGCATTAAGGGTAAGCAACAGCGCGAGAATCTGCCAGGTTTCTGGCGTAATTAGCTGGAATTTATGGGAAAGTTGCATAAAAAAAGGCCCTTTCGGGCCTTTTTTGCACAGCGGACAAATTACAGAACGTCGATTGCGTTCAGTTCTTTGAAAGCCTGCTCCAGACGAACAACCATGGACGCCTGAGCTGAACGCAGCCACACGCGTGGGTCATAGTATTTCTTGTTCGGGCTATCCACGCCATTTGGGTTACCCAGCTGGCCCTGCAGATAGTCTTCGTTCTTTTTGTAGTACTGCAGAATACCGTCCCATGTTGCCCACTGGGTATCGGTATCGATGTTCATTTTGATCACGCCGTAGCTGATTGATTCTTCGATTTCAGCAGCGGAAGAACCGGAACCACCGTGGAACACGAAGTCCAGGGAGTTGTGCGGCAGGTTGTGTTTCTTGCTAACGTAATCCTGAGAGTCGCGCAGGATAGTTGGGGTCAGCTTCACGTTGCCTGGCTTGTACACGCCGTGTACGTTACCGAAAGAGGCAGCGATAGTGAAACGCGGGCTGATTTTGCTCAGCTCGGTGTAAGCGTAATCAACGTCTTCTGGCTGAGTGTACAGCGCAGATGCGTCCATATGGCTGTTGTCCACGCCATCTTCTTCACCGCCGGTGCAGCCCAGTTCGATTTCCAGAGTCATGTCGAGCTTCGCCATGCGAGCCAGATATTTGCTGGAGATCTCGATGTTCTCTTCCAGAGACTCTTCAGACAGATCGATCATGTGAGAAGAGAACAGTGGCTTACCGGTTTTGGCGAAGTGAGCTTCACCCGCGTCCAGCAGACCGTCGATCCACGGCAGCAGTTTCTTCGCGCAGTGGTCGGTATGCAGGATAACCGGCACGCCGTAGTGCTCTGCCATCAGATGCACATGATGTGCACCTGCGATCGCACCAAAGATTGCAGCTGCCTGCGGCTTGTCAGATTTCAGGCCTTTACCAGCGATAAAAGCAGCACCGCCGTTAGAGAACTGAACGATGACCGGAGATTTTACTTTTGCAGCAGCTTCCAGCACGGCGTTGATTGAGTCGGTACCGACGCAGTTAACCGCTGGCAGAGCGAATTTGTTCTCTTTCGCTACTTTGAAGATCTTCTGCACGTCATCGCCGGTGACAACGCCTGGTTTTACGAAATCAAAAATTTTAGACATGTTAGCTTGTCCTGTTTCTTCGGTCGTATTAAAGGATTCTGTTCTCACGCGGAGCCTTACGCGGCTCCGCCCCGAGGTTTAATTACTGCTTAGCACGCTCTTGCAGCATAGCTACTGCTGGCAGAGTTTTGCCTTCCACGAATTCCAGGAAAGCACCGCCGCCGGTAGAGATGTAGGAAATTTTATCTTCGATACCGAACAGGTCGATAGCGGCCAGCGTATCACCACCGCCAGCGATGGAGAATGCTTCGCTGTCTGCAATCGCTTTAGCAACGATTTCGGTACCTTTACGGAAGTTCGGGAATTCGAACACGCCAACCGGGCCGTTCCACAGGATGGTTTTGGCTTCTTTCAGCAGCTTAGCCATCGCCAGTGCGGTTTCGTCGCCGAAGTCCATGATCTCTTCGTTATCCTGAACTTCGCTCACTTTCTTCACGGTTGAAGGTGCGGTTTCAGAGAACTCGGTACCCACGCGTGAATCGGTAGGAACCGGGATTTTGAACTCGTCGCGCAGTTTTTTCGCGGCTTCAACGAAATCTGGCTCGTACAGAGATTTACCGACTTTGTTGTCAATAGCCACGAAGGTGTTAGCGATACCGCCGCCGACGATCACGGTGTCGGCAATTTTCACCAGAGAGTTCAGCACGTCAAACTTAGTGGAAACTTTAGAACCACCGACCACGGCAACCATTGGGCGCGCCGGGTTAGACAGAGCTTTACCTAATGCTTCCAGTTCGGCTGACAGCAGCGGGCCTGCACAGGCAACTGGGGCAAATTTGCCCACGCCGTGAGTAGAGGCCTGCGCGCGGTGTGCGGTACCGAAGGCGTCCATCACGAAGATGTCGCACAGCGCGGCGTATTTTTTAGAGAGGGCTTCGTCGTCTTTCTTCTCGCCTTTGTTAAAGCGAACGTTTTCCAGCACTACCAGCTTACCGGCTTCCAGCTCAACGCCGTCCAGGTAATCTTTCGCCAGGGAGACGGTGTCCGCACCCAGCTTATCTTTCAGGTAGTTAACCACCGGCAGCAGGGAGAACTCTTCGTTGTATTCACCTTCAACCGGACGGCCCAGGTGGGAGGTAACCATCACTTTTGCGCCCTGCTTCAGAGCCGCTTCGATAGTCGGCAGAGAAGCACGGATACGTGCATCAGACGTCACTTTCCCTTCTTTTACCGGCACGTTCAGATCGGCACGGATCAGAACACGTTTACCAGCAAGATCCAGATCGGTCATCTTAATTACAGACATGGTGAACCCTCTCGTTGATTCTCAAAGTTTTACAGACGCTGCTGCGTCCTGACTGAAACCGATATCGGCCATCGCTAACGTGGTATCCAGCATTCTGTTAGCAAAGCCCCATTCGTTATCACACCAGACCAAGGTCTTAATCAGGTGCTGACCACTGACCCGCGTCTGCGTGCCGTCAACGATGGCACTGTGCGGGTCGTGATTAAAATCAATAGAGACTAACGGTAATTCCGTGTAGTCAACTATACCACTAAAAGCCCCTTCTGACGCACTTTGCAGCAGGGCGTTGACCTCGCAGGCCTTGACCGCATCCCGCACGCTAACGCTCAGGTCAATCGCCGTCACGTTTATCGTCGGCACGCGTACGGCAATCGCTTCGAAACGGTCATTAAATTTCGGAAAAATACGGGTGATGCCAGCAGCCAGACGCGTATCAACTGGAATAATCGACTGGCTTGCCGCACGGGTACGCCGCAGATCGGGATGATAGGCATCAATCACCTGCTGATCGTGCATCGCTGAGTGGATGGTGGTTACCGTACCCGACTCTATCCCCCACGCATCATCCAGCAATTTGATTATCGGAATAATACAGTTAGTGGTGCAGGACGCATTTGATACCAACAGATGTTCCGGCAGCAGCTCTTTCTCATTCACACCGAAAACGACCGTGGCGTCCAGGTCATTGCCTCCCGGGTGGGAGAACAATACTTTTTTAGCCCCTGAAAGCAGATGCGCTTCACCGTCGGCACGGCTACCGTAGACGCCGGTGCAGTCCAGCACGATATCCACATTCAGCTCGCGCCACGGCAGTGTGGCAATATCGGCGTGATGCAGCAGGCGGATAGTGTCATCGCCAACCGACAGCAGGTCGCGCTCCTGACGCACATCCCAGGCAAAGCGGCCATGGCTGGTGTCGTATTTCAACAGATGGGCCATTCCGGCGGCATCAGCCAGCTCGTTAATGGCAACCACCGTAATTTCAGCACGACGTCCGGTTTCGTACAGCGCACGCAAAACATTGCGCCCGATGCGACCGAATCCGTTAATGGCAATGCGAACCGTCATATTACTCCTGCATCAGAATTCTCTATGAAATCGGACGATTAGCCTGAGCCAGACGCCGCGATTTGTACAGGAAATTCTTGCGTCCCCCCCGCGGCAGGCCAGCGGCTGCATCGGCGGCGACAATCAAACTGAAACGCTTCAGCTAGAATAATAGAAGAGAGGAATAATAGGAATGACTACGATCAATTACCGCACTTAACTTTCGATCTGCGTCACAAAATTACGCAAAAAACGGCACATTTTGGCGCATAATTATCCGCTCCAGCGTTTGTCCCGATGAAATTTTAGACGAATACCACTTTAAGTAAATCGTCTCCCAATAATGCGCTTAATCGGTAGTTACACGCACCAATAACACCACTAAACCAAGGGGTATCATCCTTTCGGACAACACTTCAGAGAATGATGAAATTTCATGACGTACATTGCTGAAAGGAACCGGGGCGAGAATTTATAGAAATTAAACATCGCCAGTCGCGATCGGCGAGCGAAAAAAAAGCACCGCCAGGCGGTGCTTTTTTCGGTAAACCAGCCCGATTAAGGGCCGGTTGGAAAGGATTACAGCAGGCCTTTCGCTTTAGCGACAACGTTGTCCACGGTGAAGCCAAACAGGTCGAACAGCTGCTCAGCTGGTGCAGATTCACCGAAGCTGGTCATGCCAACGATAGCGCCGTTCAGACCGGTGTATTTGAACCAGTAGTCAGCGATACCCGCTTCAATCGCTACGCGAGCGCTAACCGCTTTCGGCAGCACGGATTCACGGTAGGCAGCATCCTGCTTGTCGAAGGCATCGGTAGACGGCATAGACACCACGCGAACTTTGTGGCCTTCCGCAGTCAGTTTGTCGAATGCGCCAACCGCCAGCTCAACTTCTGAACCGGTCGCAATCAGGATCACATCAGGGGTTCCCGCGCTGTCTTTCAGCACGTAACCACCGCGAGCGATGTTAGCCAGCTGCTCAGGGGTACGCTCCTGCTGTGCCAGGTTCTGGCGGGACAGGATCAGTGCGGTAGGACCGTCGTGGCGCTCGATACCGTATTTCCAGGCCACTGCGGATTCAACCTGGTCACATGGACGCCATGCGCTCACGTTTGGCGTAACGCGCAGGCTGGCCAGCTGCTCAACAGGCTGGTGAGTCGGGCCGTCTTCGCCCAGACCGATAGAGTCGTGGGTGTAAACCAGCACCTGACGGACCTTCATCAGTGCCGCCATACGCACTGCGTTACGCGCATATTCCACAAACATCAGGAAGGTTGCGGTGTAAGGCAGGAAACCACCGTGCAGGGTGATACCGTTAGCGATCGCGGTCATACCGAATTCGCGCACGCCGTAATGGATGTAGTTACCCGCTGCATCTTCGTTGATTGGCTTAGAACCGGACCACATGGTCAGGTTGCTTGGCGCCAGGTCAGCGGAGCCGCCCAGGTATTCCGGCAGCAGTTTACCGAACGCTTCGATCGCATTCTGAGACGCTTTACGGCTGGCGATTTTCGCCGGATTAGCCTGCAGCTGCTCAACAAATTTCTGCGACTCTTCTGCCCAGTTAGCCGGCAGCTCGTTGCTTACGCGGCGTTTGAACTCGGCTGCCAGCTCAGGGAAGGCTTTCGCATAGGCGGCAAATTTCTCATCCCATGCAGATTCTTTCGCCTGGCCTGCTTCTTTCGCATCCCACTGAGCATAAATGTCCTGTGGAATTTCGAACGGTGCATGAGTCCAGCCCAGCTGCTTGCGAGTCAGTTCAATTTCAGCATCGCCCAGCGGTGCACCGTGGGAATCGTGAGTACCGGCTTTGTTCGGTGAACCGAAGCCAATGATGGTTTTGCACATCAGCAGTGAAGGCTTGTCGGAAACCGCTTTAGCTTCTTCTACTGCTTTTTTAATCGCTTCAGCGTCGTGACCGTCAACGCCGCGCACCACGTGCCAGCCGTAAGACTCAAAGCGCTTCGCGGTATCGTCGGTGAACCAGCCTTCAATGTGACCATCGATAGAGATGCCGTTGTCATCATAGAACGCCACCAGTTTGCCCAGCTTCAGCGTACCCGCCAGTGAACAGACTTCGTGTGAGATGCCTTCCATCATGCAGCCGTCGCCCATGAACACGTAGGTGTTATGGTCAACAACGTCGTGGCCCGGACGGTTGAACTGTGCAGCCAGAGTGCGCTCGGCAATTGCAAAACCAACGGCGTTAGCAATACCCTGGCCCAGCGGACCGGTGGTAGTTTCTACGCCTGCGGTGTAACCGTATTCTGGGTGACCTGGGGTTTTGGAATGCAGCTGACGGAAGTTAGCCAGTTCGCCGATTGGCAGATCGTAGCCTGTGAGGTGCAGCAGGCTGTAAATCAGCATTGAGCCGTGGCCGTTAGACAGCACGAAACGGTCACGATCGGCCCACAGCGGGTTAGACGGGTTGTGGTTCAGGAAGTCGCGCCACAGCACTTCAGCGATATCAGCCATACCCATTGGGGCACCCGGGTGGCCGGATTTGGCTTTCTGTACCGCATCCATACTTAATGCGCGAATGGCGTTGGCAAGCTCTTTACGAGAAGACATTTTCTACTCCAGGTCGGATTTAACGCTTCGCCGTACTTAACCTATTGTAATTAATGAGTTATCAGGCAAAGCCGAAGGAAAGTCGACCATCAATGTACATGAAATATGGGTAACATGTACATGCCGCAGGATGTAAAAATAATCACATAAGTTGCACTTTGGGAATCTCCCGACTAGGCAAAGACGGCAGCAGAGGCTATAACTCAACTATCTGGCGGGTTATTAACCACCCTTCCACTCGCTAACTTAATGATTTATTTACCTTGTTACTAATAATGGATAAACCGGAATGAAGAAACGCATTTCTTTAGCTGCCCTGGCACTGGCAACCCTTATTTCTGGCTGTCAGAACTTCGACAGCAATGGACTGATGCAGTCCGGCGCACAGGCGTTTCAGGCTGCCACGCTGAGCGATGCGCAGGTAAAAGAGCTAAGTGACAAATCCTGCCAGCAAATGGACAGCACCACACCAATCGCTGATGCCAACAGCAGCTATACCAAGCGTTTAAACAAAATTTCTGCCGCACTGGGCGATAACATCAACGGCACGCCGGCAAACTACAAGGTTTACCTCACCAAAGACGTCAATGCCTGGGCGATGGCAAATGGCTGTATCCGGGTTTACAGCGGCCTGATGGATATGATGACCGACAATGAAGTTGAGGCGGTTCTGGGCCATGAAATGGGCCACGTTGCGCTAGGACACTCGCGCAAGGCTATGCAAGTGGCCTACGCGACAACGGCCGCTCGCACCGCCGCTGCATCTGCCGGTGGCATTGCCGCTTCCCTTTCCCAGTCGCAGCTTGGGGATATCGGTGAAAAACTGGTGAATTCACAGTTCTCGCAGCGCCAGGAGTCGGAAGCAGATGATTATTCCTACGATCTGCTGCGCAAACGCAACATAAACCCGGCAGGACTGGCCACCAGCTTTGAAAAGCTGGCGAAGCTGGAAGCCGGCCGCCAGAGTTCAATGTTTGACGATCACCCTGCCTCTGAAGCGCGAGCGCAGCATATTCGTGAGCGGATGGCGGCAGACGGAATCAAATAAACTCAAAGCGGGCTAACCGTCACTTCCAGCGGATAGCCCGCATTACAGATGGACAATGAGCAGCAAACTCAGGTTGACAGTCCACGCATTGAAAACAACGTTGAAGATAGTTCGATTAATAATAAACATAGATTATAAATTTAATACAAAAGATATTAACAAAGCATAAATTTCCGACTGAATCGCACGACGTGTTAATTATTCAAATTACAATTCAGACTACCGACAGTTTCATCTCCGCCAGAAATTATAAAAAATCATAACCCATCCATTTATGCACTTTATTTCACCTTCATTAAGAAATCCCAAAGCAAACATTGCAGGAAATTCAATTACAAAGTTCTTGCATAGCGCTCTGAGCCTGGGCCTAATAGGTATTTAACGATTGCAATCGCTTAACCTGTGGTGAATACCATCAGGATAAAATTTATATTTCATATTATTCAGCAAGAGAATTAACTCCAGTGAAAAAAGAACTATTATTAATTACATTAAACTTATGTGCCGTAATACCGGCCATCGCCAGTGAGCAAGCAGGCAGCAAAGGTTTTATCGCCGACAGTCATTTAGACCTGCTGTTACGTAACGCTTATATTGACCGTGATTACCGCAACGGCGTGCAGGATAAAGCCGAATGGGGCCAGGGTGCTATTACCAAATTCCATTCAGGCTATACCGAAGGGCTGATTGGTTTCGGTGTTGATGGCATCGCGCAGTACGCCGTTCGCCTTGACGGCGGTCGCGGTCGCAGCGGCGCCAGCGGCATCGACTTCTTCAAACAGGGGAACGACGGCGGTCGGGCTAAACGCGATCTGGCAAAATTTGGCGCTACCGCCAAAATGCGCATTTCGAACACCGTACTGAGCTACGGTAATCAGTACCCCATTTTGCCCATTCTCTATGCCGATGACTCACGCCTGCTGCTGGAAACCTATACCGGAACAATGCTGAACTCGAAAGAAATTACCGGGCTGGAGATCAACGCCGGTTACTTCACGGACGAGCAGCGTAAAAGCGACGACCGCCACAACAGCAGCCTGAAAAGCCTGTCATTCGGCGGTGCCAGCTATAAGTTCAGCGATCGATTCAGCGGCTCGGCCTATGCTTCCGATGTTAAAGACGTGCTTAAAAAACAGTATCTTGGCATGACCTACAATCAGCCATTCAGCAATGAACAAAAGCTGATACTCGACTTCAATGGCTATAACTCGCGTCTTGATTCCGACTATGCGCGCAGGCTCGATACCGGCCGCAATAATACCATCTGGAGCCTGGCGGCGAGCTACATCTGGGATGTTCAAACCTTCGAACTGGCTTATCAGCACAGCAGCGGCAGTACCGGTTATCAATACGGCGGCTATCGCAATGCTGGTGGCACAGGCGACGGCGGTAACACTATCTGGCTGTCCAACTCCTACTGGTCGGATTTTGATGGTGAAGGCGAGCGTTCATGGCAGGCTTCTTACGGGCTGGATTTTTCCGGTATTGGCGTGCCGGGAATGAGCTGGACCACCGCTTATGTTCGCGGAGATAACATTAAAACCGCTGAAACCCGCAACGGCAAGGAACACGAGTGGTTTAACCAGATTCAGTATCAGGTGCAAAACGGTCCGGCGAAAGACCTGAAGCTGACCCTGCGTTATTCCATACTGCGGGTATCCAGCAACGCCAGTGATTATAACGTCGGGGGTAACGAGGTTCGCGTATACGTTGATTACCCGTTTAGCGCGTTTTAACGAAGTTATTTCATCGCGAAATGACAGAAGAAAAGACGACTGCCGCACGCCATTGTGCGACAGTCGTTAGCGGGCTTAGCCTTTGTTAGCCGCCTGAACGTGCAGCATATCTAACGCCAACGTTGCCGCTGCCAGAGCAGTGATATCCGACTGGTCGTAGCCTGGCGCCACTTCTACCAGGTCCATTCCCACAATGTTCATTCCCTGCAGGCCGCGGATCAGTTTGGTGGCTTTATCGCTGGTCAGCCCACCGATAACCGGCGTACCGGTCCCCGGCGCGTGAGCCGGATCGAGGCAGTCGATATCAAATGTCAGATAGATTGGCAGATCGCCGACGATCTGTTTCACCTGAGCAAGAATGTCGTCGACGCTGCGATCGTTAACCTGCGCCGCATCCAGCACGTTAAAGCCCAAAGAGCGATCAAATTCGGTGCGGATACCGATCTGCACCGAATGTTCCGGCGAGATCAGGCCCTCTTTCGGCGCGGTATAGAACATGGTGCCATGGTCGAAAGTTGGGCCGTTGTCATAGGTATCGGTGTGGGCATCGAAGTGCACCAGCGCCATCTTACCGAAGGTTTTCGCGTGCGCGCGCAGCAGCGGCAGTGAGATATAGTGATCGCCGCCGAAGGTCAGCATGCGTTTGCCGTTCGCCAGCAGCTTTTCTGCATGCGCCTGCAGCTTGTCGCTCAGATCCTGTGAATCACCGAAGGCATACACCAAATCACCGCAGTCAATCACGTTAAGACGTTCGCGCAGATTGAACTGCCACGGCCAGCGGCAGCCTTCCCACGCCAGATTGGTCGAGATCTGACGAATAGCGCCCGGCCCCAGACGGCTGCCCGGGCGGCCGGAAGTCGCAGCATCAAAAGGTACGCCGGTAATCACCCATTCGGCATCGCTGTCGTACGGCTGGAAGTTGACCGGGAAACGCATAAATCCAAATGCATTTGAAACCAGAGAGTTATCATATTGATTACCCAAAGTGTTGTGCATAACGGCTCCTTAATTGACTGTTCAGCCAGCGCTGACGGCTCGCTACAGATGAAAAAAAATCCCCGCCGCGTCGTTAGGCCCGACGAGAAAGGGATTTGAGGTTGGTGAACGAAATATCACACCAGATTATGCCTCTATTTTAGCATGTTCAGGGGAATGCGTGTGAAGCGCTTACCCCATTCAGTCCTAAAAAATCAGCCTCCGATCAAAATAGTCAAATTTAGACTATTGACGAAATCAAAAAGTGACCTCATACTCTTTTCATCACCTGGAGGCGCTATGAATCTGACACGACATGCTTACAAACGAATGAATGAGAGATGTATTCAGCAGGCTTTGATTGATATCGCACTTAAATTTGGTTCAGATTCAGGCGATGGAGAAAAAGTTATTCTGGATAAAAAAACAATTACCGCGATGATGGGGACATTATCTGGTCTTCTCCAGCAACTCGAAAAACTGAAGGGCCGAGGTGGACTGACAATTGTTGAAGTGAACGAGATGCTTATCACTGCTTACTATAATAATTCGTTCGATGTTAAAAAGAGAAAAAACAGCCATGAAAAACATTACGATAAATGAAGAACATTTTGGGCAGGGATCTTTAGGCCAGACAAAAAGCACCCCGACTAAATTAAACATAAAAATCAATAAAGTTGACCTGGCGATTCTGGATGAACTGGCTGCACTGACCGACGATACGCGTTCTCAGGTCGTTAATGCAGCTATTGAAGCTCTTGTCTATAAATTCTTCAATCAGGATGTTGAAAATTTCGATACTCGCTACCTGCTGGCATCAGAGGCAGATAAACGTAATCCTGAATTAAATAATTCATTATCCATTGATAAAAGCTGGCTATACGAAATCGATCCTAATGGACAAATCGGTCAGGTGGAAAATAAATATTACCAGCAACAGAATTTTTACTCTCAAGAACATGATGATATCAAATCAATTCTTTCTTCAAGTGTGAAAAAATAAAATGAAAAAACTTTCTCAGGTTATCAATGAACGTTTGGCTAACAGCAACAGCAGTGAATATGTCACTATCAGCTATCGACCGAGCCATAAAATTGCAGCCATGATCGATGTGATGTGTGATGTTTATGGTCAGAACAAAGCAAATTTGTTTTACGATAAGATCGGTGAACTGCTGTCAGAATACCTTCTTACTTCGAAGGAAAGCATTCCACTGATTAAGAAAACTGCCGAGGAGTACAGCGAGGACGAACTTTCTCGTTCATGCCTTGGAGCATTAATGGAAAGAGGTACTCTCTCTGTAGACTGGCCCCAGGATGAAAAATTCACCAACCGTTTATTGAAGCTTTAGCTCATCCATAATATCGCTATCGTTTACAACAGGATGTTTTTTAATAAAAGCTACAGACTCTCATGTCATATAAAGCTCAGATAAGGCTGAACGGATAACCGTTCAGCCTTATTATTACTTACTCATCTTCTAAGTAAGTATAGCCGTACAGGCCCGCTTCGAACTCTTCCAGGAACTGCGCGCGCAGCTCCTCATCGAGATCGCTTTCTTTAATCTGGTTGCGGAAATGCGTCAGCAGCTCGGCAGGATTCAGCTGCACGTACTCCAGCATATCCGCTACGGTATCCCCTTCGTCAGACAGCTGAACTTCCACGCTGCCGTCGGAGAAGGCAAACACGTCCACCGCTTCGGTATCACCGAACAGGTTATGCATGTTGCCGAGGATCTCCTGATACGCACCGACCATAAAGAAGCCCAGCATCGGTGGGTTATCCACGTCGTACTGCGGCATCGGCATCGTGGTGGCAATTCCGTCACCGTCAACATAGTGATCGATGGTGCCGTCCGAGTCACAGGTGATATCCAGCAGCACCGCACGGCGCTCCGGCACTTTGTTCAGCCCTTCCAGCGGCAGTACCGGGAACAGCTGATCGATACCCCACGCATCCGGCATTGACTGGAACAGTGAGAAGTTGACGTAAATCTTATCCGCCATCCGCTCCTGTAGTTCATCAATAATCGGACGGTGCGCGCGGTTGCTCGGGTCCAGGTGCTGCTGAATATAGTTACAGATGTTGAGATACAGCTGCTCGGCCCAGGCGCGCTGAGTCAGATCGTAGGTGCCCTGCGAATAGCCGGTATGGATATCGTGCAGATCCATCTGGCTGTCATGCAGCCATTCGCGCAGCGAACGGCGGTTGTTCGGCTCGTGCATCTCCTGCCAGGTATCCCACATGCTGACAATCGGGCGCGGTGCATCACCGGCTGGCGGTTGTGGGGTACTGAACTCATTGCGCTCAACGCCGATGATATTGGAAACCAGCACGGTGTGATGCGCGGTCACCGCACGGCCGGACTCGGTGATCACCGTCGGGTGCGGCAGGTTATGCTCTTCACAGGCATCGCCAATCGCCCAGATAACGTTGTTGGCGTATTCGTTCAGGCCGTAGTTCACCGAGCAATCGCTCTGGGAACGCGTGCCTTCATAGTCAACGCCCAGACCACCACCGACGTCAAAGCACTGAATATTCACACCAAGCTTCGCCAGCTCAACGTAGAAACGCGCCGATTCACGAACGCCGGTGGCGATATCGCGAATGTTGGCCATCTGCGATCCCAGATGGAAGTGCAGCAGCTGCAGGCTTTCCATCCGCCCCGCTTCGCGCATGATCTCAACCAGCTTCAGCACCTGAGTCGCCGACAGACCGAACTTCGATTTCTCTCCGCCGCTAGACTGCCACTTGCCGGAACCCTGTGAAGCCAGGCGCGCACGGATACCGAGGCGCGGCACGACATTCAGGCGTTCCGCTTCTTCCAACACCAGCTGGACTTCGGTCATTTTTTCCAGCACCAGATAGACCTTGTGGCCCATCTTTTCGCCGATCAGCGCAAGGCGGATATATTCACGGTCTTTATAGCCGTTACAGACGATCACTGAACGGGTCATCCCGGCGTGCGCCAGTACCGCCATCAGCTCTGCCTTGGAACCGGCTTCCAGACCCAGCGGTTCGCCGGAGTTGATCAGGGATTCAATGACACGCTTATGCTGGTTAACCTTAATCGGATAGACCAGGAAGTAGTCGCCGCGATAGCCGTAGGATTCGCGCGCACGCTTGAAGGCCGCGTTAATTGAACGCAGGCGATGCTGCAGGATCTGAGGGAAGCAAAACAGCGCCGGTAAACGCTGGCCGTTGGCTTCGCGTTCTTTTACCAACTTCGCCAGGTCAACGCGCGCTTCAGGGACGTCGGGGTCCGGGCAAACGCTGATGTGGCCCAGTTCGTTGACGTCATAGTAGTTATTGCCCCACCAGGCAATATTGTAAGTACGCAGCATTTTGCTGGCTTCTTGATCGCTCATGGCCACCTCCTGCATGGAGCGGAGAACACCCTGTTCGCCCGCTGACGAACCCATTACATTCTTTATGTCGTCAGACATTGCGAACCTCAAATTGTAGTAAAGCAAAACGGCAAGCCGCCGCAGAATTAACCTGTGACGATAACCCATCAATTACCGGGATGTTCAGCCTGGCAGACTGAAGTACCGCTAAAATCGGTTTCTGAAGTATAACATTGTAAAACACGTCGCGGACTCCGTATAACGGGTCAGAAAACCAATAGAGACAACTCTCAGGTAAATCTGAGAGAACCTGGTCACAACGTCAGAAGCAGATTAACCGGCGCTGGTGTCGGGATTGTTACCAATGCGCACAAAGTTTCGGCAAGTAGTACAGGAAGTCGTACCGCATGAAGGGATATTGAACACGCCGGAACGGCGTAATTGAACGAGTGAAACACCGTGGTTCATTACTGTTGTCACCTCCACACACACCGACCGGTGCGTGGAAAAACCAAAAACTGCGGGTGAATACCAGCGCGTATTTTTTCATTGCTGGCGGGTCAGTTGCGTGCCTCAAATCATGCTCAAAGGCAGCGCCGTTTTATACAGCTACGTGACTAAAATTGCAAAATCTAAATGTGCCGGTTGGGATATCTGTCAGGATAATTTTCCACTTTTTACAAATGATAAAACTCTCCCCGGTAAAAAATGCTGGCAATCCGCTTAACGTGTAACCTAAAATAGCCATCCAGATGTTAATCCATCTATACTGGTTAACTTCTAAGCGTCTTTGATTTACCTCCGTTACTACGGGGGCGATATCCCTGAAAAGGATAATCATTGCTCATGGCTTTGCCTGAGGGGGGCGCTAAGAACAGATATCTGTCCTGAATTTCAGGCTAATCTCCATTTTTTGCGCTATGCAGTCGATCTTCAACCCGTATTAGTAAGGTAAAGAATATAATGGCTAAACACCTGTTTACTTCCGAGTCCGTATCAGAAGGACATCCTGATAAAATCGCCGACCAGATTTCCGATGCCGTGCTCGATGCAATTCTCGAGCAGGATCCGAAAGCACGCGTGGCCTGCGAAACCTATGTAAAAACCGGCATGGTGCTGGTTGGTGGTGAAATTACTACCAGTGCATGGGTTGATATCGAAGAGATCACCCGTCAAACCGTGCGCGATATCGGCTATGTTCATTCCGATATGGGCTTTGATGCCAACTCCTGCGCCGTACTGAGCGCAATTGGTAAACAGTCTCCTGACATCAACCAGGGCGTTGATCGTACCGATCCGCTTGAGCAGGGTGCCGGTGACCAGGGCCTGATGTTCGGCTACGCCACCAATGAAACCGACGTGCTGATGCCCGCTCCGGTAACTTACGCACACCGTCTGGTGCAGCGCCAGTCTGAAGTCCGTAAAAGCGGCAGCCTGCCGTGGCTGCGCCCGGATGCGAAAAGCCAGATCACCTTCCAGTACGATGACGGCAAAATTGTCGGTATCGACGCAGTGGTACTGTCTACTCAGCATTCCGAAGACATCTCGCAGAAAGATCTGCAAGAAGCCGTGATGGAAGAGATCATCAAGCCGGTTCTGCCCGCTGAGTGGATCAATGCCAGCACCAAATACCACATCAACCCGACCGGCCGTTTCGTTATCGGTGGCCCAATGGGTGACTGCGGTCTGACCGGTCGTAAAATCATCGTTGATACCTACGGCGGCATGGCTCGCCACGGTGGCGGTGCGTTCTCCGGTAAAGATCCATCAAAAGTTGACCGTTCAGCGGCGTACGCTGCGCGTTACGTAGCGAAAAACATCGTGGCTGCCGGTCTGGCCGACCGCTGCGAGATTCAGGTCTCCTACGCTATCGGCGTTGCAGAGCCAACTTCCATCATGGTGGAAACGTTCGGCACAGAGAAAGTCTCTACCGAGCAGCTGACTCTGCTGGTGCGCGAGTTCTTCGATCTGCGCCCTTACGGCCTGATTCAGATGCTGGATCTGCTGCATCCGATCTACCGCGAAACTGCGGCCTATGGTCACTTTGGTCGCGAACATTTCCCATGGGAAAAAACCGACAAAGCCGCTCTGCTGCGCGATGCTGCCGGTCTGAAATAAGTTTTCTGCCGCTGTGCTGAGGGTGCTTTCGGGCTGCCCTCCAGCGTGATTAAGCCGCCGTCTTTTAGATGGCGGTTTTTTTTTGGTCTGTGGGTTGGGTTGGCTGCTCGCTGTGAGTAGGTGCCCAGCCTCTGCCGCGGATACCGGGCGTCCTCATATCTTCGCTGTATCGTGTGTGCGAGGGTGCCCAGCCTCTGCCGCGGGTACCGGGCGTCCTCGCGCCACGCTTCGCGTGGTGCCTTCGGCTTCGGCATCCGGCCTCCCGGACCGGCGAAGACGGGCGTCCTGCCCGGCTTCGCCTGACGCCAGCTTCCCTGCTGGCATCTCCTGGCCTGCTGCCTACGCCTCAGCGCTGCGGATTGCCCGGTACCCGCGGCAGAGGCTGTTCTCTATTACCTTCAGAGTCGCGGTTTTACAAACAACTATTCCCTTCAGAACGTTTATTGCAGGTGTTCAGGCATATCTGGACTGCAACCTGCCCCCCTCCATCGAGCGTCGTGCTCACTGTTTTTCGCATCTGGCATGTATTACGGAAGCATCACAGCAGGCTGACTGGCCCCCCGTCCGGATAATCCGCAGCGCTGGGCGGAGAAAGGAAGCCAGGATTTAAATCGCCCACGTTTATTCCCTTGAGAACGTTTGTTGCTGGCGTTCAGACATATCTGGACACCAACTGGTCCCCTCCATCGAGCGTCGTGCTAGCTTTTTTCACATCCGGCATGCATCACGGAAGCAGCACAGCAGGCTGACTGTTCACCCGACCGGATAATCCGCAGCGCTGAGCGGAGAAAGGAAGCCAGGATTCGGCCGCATGGACGCGGACGAAAGACAAAGCCGGGCCATGGACGGCCCGTCTTTGGCGGTCCGACAGGCAGACGAACGTAGTGAAGGCACCACGCAAAGCGTGGCGTGAGGACCATCCGGGCGAGGGAACAGCCAGCCAGCGCAATCTCCATAGTAACCTACGTCCATCAGCCCATCAGCCCATCAGCCCATCAGCCCATCAGCCCATCAGCCCATCAGCCATTTTCAACATCCACAAACACATTCCGCAACCAAAAATTAACACCCGCACAACTAGCCACACTCTAAGTAACCCAATGCGCTAAATTGGTATCGGTTACACAAACAAACACTCTATATTTCCTATATTTAAGACATCAGCTCATTGCCATAAATATACAAAATATTATATTTTCAGAAACATCCGGCAACCATTAATCACAGTGAGAAAAAATACAACAAAACATCGTTAAATACAGATTAAAAGGCCGGTTTATGCACCTTGCCTAAGCTTTAACCTAACACAGCAAGTGTAACCGATTACACTGATGTGACATAACGCACAGTCTGATGGAAGCAGGTTGTCTAACATTGATAGCAATACAAAGCAGTCATTAATGGAGGCATCATGCCTGGAACAAAAACTCACAGCAGAACCTCGAACAAGGCTATGACCCTTTTCGTCTGTTTCCTTGCTGCCCTGGCCGGCCTGCTGTTTGGCCTGGATATCGGCGTGATTGCCGGTGCCCTGCCGTTTATCTCGAAAGATTTCAACGTCACCGCTCACCAGCAGGAGTGGATCGTCAGCTCCATGATGTTTGGTGCCGCCATCGGTGCCATCGGCAGCGGCTGGCTGTCGTCTTATCTTGGCCGTAAAAAAAGCCTGATGATCGGCGCCGTACTGTTTGTTATCGGCTCGCTTTGGTCCGCACTGGCACCTAACCCGGAAATGCTGATCGTTGCCCGCGTTCTGCTTGGCCTGGCCGTTGGCGTTGCGTCTTATACCGCTCCGCTGTATCTGTCTGAAATCGCGCCGGAGAAAATTCGTGGCAGCATGATCTCGCTCTACCAGCTGATGATTACCATCGGTATTCTGGGTGCGTACCTGTCCGATACTGCATTCAGCTATAGCGGCGAATGGCGCTGGATGCTGGGTGTGATCACCATTCCTGCCCTGCTGCTGCTGGTTGGCGTGTTCTTCCTGCCAAACAGCCCGCGCTGGCTGGCGGCGAAAGGTAACTTCCGCGATGCGCAGCGTGTGCTGGATCGCCTGCGTGACACCAGCGAACAGGCAAAGCGCGAGCTGGATGAAATCCGTGAAAGCCTGAAAATCAAGCAGTCCGGCTGGGAACTGTTTAAAGACAACAGCAACTTCCGCCGCGCGGTGTGGCTCGGCATCCTGCTGCAGGTAATGCAGCAGTTCACGGGCATGAACGTGATCATGTATTACGCGCCAAAAATCTTTGAAATTGCCGGTTTCGCCAACACCACCCAGCAGATGTGGGGGACGGTTATCGTCGGCCTGATCAACGTACTGGCGACATTTATTGCTATTGGTCTGGTAGACCGCTGGGGCCGTAAGCCAACGCTGATCCTCGGCTTTATGGTGATGGCGCTGGGTATGGGCATTCTGGGGACCATGCTGCATATCGGCATTAACTCCGCAGCGGCGCAGTATTTTGCGATTGGTATGCTGCTGATGTTTATCGTTGGTTTTGCGATGAGCGCTGGTCCGCTGATCTGGGTACTGTGTTCTGAAATTCAGCCGCTGAAAGGCCGCGATTTCGGTATTACGGTTTCCACCACCACCAACTGGATCGCCAACATGATCGTCGGGGCCACCTTCCTGACCATGTTGAATACGCTGGGTAACGCCAACACCTTCTGGGTGTATGCCGCACTTAACCTATTCTTTATCGTGCTGACGCTGTGCCTGATCCCGGAAACGAAAGGCGTTTCTCTGGAACATATCGAGCGTAACCTGCTGAGCGGTAAAAAACTGCGTGATATCGGTTCCCGCGACTGATCATCCTACGGCCGGAGCAATCCGGCCGTCTTATTGCTTCTCTCTTCCCGCCACCGTATTCTCTGCGCTATGAAATCCCAACGACTCCCTATCGCCCTGCAGCAGTCCGTTATGCGCACGCTGCGTGAAAAACTGCAGCTGGCGAATCAACGGCTGGAACGCAATTATCCCGAACCTCGGCTGGTTTATCAGCAGCGCGGCACGGCAGCCGGCACTGCCTGGCTACAGGACTGGGAAATCCGCCTTAATCCGGTACTGCTGCTGGAAAATCAGCAGGCATTTATTGATGAAGTGGTTCCACATGAGCTGGCGCATTTACTGGTCTGGAAGCACTTTGGCCGCGTAGCGCCCCACGGCAAAGAGTGGAAATGGATGATGGAGAGCGTGCTGGAGGTTCCGGCCCGCCGCACGCATCAGTTCGCTATCGCTTCCGTGCGCAGCCAGGCCTTCCCCTATCGCTGCCGCTGCCAGCAGCATCAGCTGACCGTTCGGCGGCATAATCGCGTGGTTCGCGGTGAAAGTGAGTACCGCTGCCTGCACTGCGGTGACATTTTGCAGCCGGGTGAATTTAAAAGCGCTTAAAAGTGCGAAAACCGAGCAAACACCCGACAGTATCAGGCTAATTTATAAGCTAATTATTCGTTATTATTGGAACTTCTGTTACTCTCCGAGCTTTCTCACGGATCACAGAATTTCTGGAATATGTCTCGCAAAATTTTGGCCTCGCTGGCTTTTTCACTGTTGCTTCCCGTCTTTTCTTCCCAGGCGCTGAGCCTGGACAACTATCATCAAAATAACTTCAGTCAGGCAAAAGCCTATGCGGCACAGATCAACGCCGATGCGCCTGGATCTTTTTACTGCGGCTGCAAAATCACCTGGCAGGGCAAGAAAGGCGTTCCCGACCTCGCCTCCTGCGGCTATCAGGTTAGAAAAAACGCTAACCGGGCCGAGCGCATCGAGTGGGAACATGTGGTTCCGGCATGGAGCTTTGGCCACCAGCGCCAGTGCTGGCAGGATGGCGGACGCAAAAACTGCGCAAAAGATGATGAATACCGCCGGATGGAAACCGATCTGCACAATCTGCAGCCCGCCATCGGTGAAGTTAACGGCGATCGCGGCAACTTTATGTACGGGCAGTGGAACGGCGGCGAACAGCAGTACGGCCAGTGCGCGATGAAGGTCGACTTCAAAAACAAGCTGGCAGAGCCACCCGCCCGCGCCCGTGGTGCGATTGCCCGCACCTGGTTCTACATGCGCGATACCTATAAGCTGCAAATGTCACGACAGCAAACGCAGCTGATGACCGCCTGGAACAAGCTTTATCCGGTTAACGCATGGGAATGCGAGCGCGACAATCGGATTGCCCGCGTGCAGGGAAATCACAACCCCTATGTACAGCAGGCTTGCCAGCGGTAAAATCACTGACCTAAACTGCACAACAGCCGTTCTTAAGGGGCCGGATAGTGAGGCTCCCACTTTTACAGGATTATCGATTGCTATGCGAGTACCGCGCATTTATCACCCCGAGCCGCTACAGGCAGGAAGCGAAGTTGCCCTCTGTGAAGATGCGGCGAACCACGTTGGTCGCGTGCTGCGCATGGGACCGGGCCAGGCCGTAGAGCTTTTTGATGGCACTAATCTGACTTTTTCTGCTGAGATTATCCATGCGGATAAAAAGAGCGTGCGCGTTAAAATCACCGAAAGCCGCGCGGACAGCCGCGAATCCCCGCTGCATCTGCATCTCGGCCAGGTCATGTCGCGTGGCGAAAAGATGGAATTCACCATCCAGAAAGCCGTTGAGCTGGGCGTTAATGTCATTACCCCCTTGTTTTCTGAACGCTGTGGCGTAAAGCTGGATGCGGAACGGCTGGCGAAGAAAATCCAGCAGTGGCAGAAAATTGTCATTGCCGCCTGCGAACAGTGTGGCCGCAATAGCGTACCTGAAGTACGCAACGCGATGACGCTGGAAACCTGGTGTGCAGAGCAGGACAGCGGCCTGAAGCTAAATCTTCATCCGCGTGCGGAGCACAGCATTAATACGCTGCCGCTGCCGGTTGAACGCGTACGCCTGCTGATAGGCCCGGAGGGCGGTCTTTCTGCTGATGAAATCAGCATGACGACAGGCTATGGCTTTACCGATATTCTGTTAGGACCGCGCGTGCTGCGCACCGAAACGACCGCCCTGACGGCAATTACCGCGCTACAGGTTCGATTTGGCGATCTGGGCTAAGCCCATTGTGCTTAACAACCGCGGTATCGAAACCGATATCCTGGCGAACCTGCAAGCGACAATGACGCTGCAGAGCCGAAAACTATGACACGGCACGTTAGCTACCACTGGAGAGAAGAATGATTAAGCTTGGCATCGTGATGGACCCGATCACCTCCATCAATATTAAAAAAGACAGCAGCTTTGCGATGCTGCTGGAAGCACAGCGCCGTGGTTACGAAATTCACTACATGGAGATGAACGATCTCTATCTGCGCGGCGGCGAAGGCCGGGCGCGTACCCGTCTGCTGAGCGTTGAGCAGAATTACGACAAATGGTTTGAATTCGGCAGCGAGCAGGATATAGCGCTGGCCGATCTGAACGTGGTGCTGATGCGTAAAGATCCGCCGTTTGACACCGAGTTTATCTACGCCACCTATATCCTTGAGCGTGCGGAAGAGAAAGGCACGCTGATCGTGAACAAACCGCAGAGCCTGCGCGACTGTAACGAAAAGCTGTTCACTGCGTGGTTTGCCGAGCTGACACCGGACACACTGGTCACCCGCAACGCCAGCCAGATCCGTGAGTTCTGGCAGCAGCACGGCGATATCATCCTCAAGCCGCTGGACGGCATGGGCGGCGCATCGATTTTCCGCATCAAGCAGGAAGACCCGAATCTGTCAGTGATTATCGAAACGCTGACCGAGCACGGTAACTTCTACTGCATGGCGCAGAATTATCTGCCAGCGATTAAAGACGGCGACAAACGCGTTCTGGTGGTGGACGGTGAGCCGGTACCTTACTGCCTGGCGCGTATTCCTAAATCCGGTGAAACACGCGGTAACCTGGCTGCCGGTGGTCGCGGTGAAGCACGTCCGCTAACCGAAAGCGACTGGGAAATTGCCCGCCGCGTAGGGCCAATCCTCAAGCAGAAAGGTCTGATTTTTGTCGGCCTGGACATTATCGGCGACAAGCTCACCGAAATTAACGTCACCAGCCCAACCTGCATTCGTGAAATTGAGTCAGCGTTCCCGATTTCGATTACCGGAATGCTGATGGATGCCATTGAAAAGCGTCTGGCCTGACCGCCACGCCGGGGCAGGATGCCCCACGGCTCACCCATTAACCATCCGACGACAGCAGCGGATGGTTAATCCAATAACAGAATATAAAGTATGAATTTACAGCATCATTTTTTGATTGCCATGCCGGCCTTACAGGACCCTCTGTTTAAGCGCTCCGTCGTCTATATCTGCGAGCACAACGATGATGGCGCGATGGGGCTTATCGTCAATAAACCGATGGAAAACCTGACGGTTGATGGCATTTTGCAAAAATTAAAGATTATGCCTACACCGCGTGACCCCGAGGTCAGACTGGATAAACCGGTTTTTTCAGGCGGTCCGCTGGCCGAAGATCGCGGTTTTATACTGCACTCGGCGCAGACCACTTTTGCCTCCAGCATTCGCGTTTCCGATAACACCATCGTCACCACCTCGCGTGATGTACTGGAAACCCTCGGCACGCCGGATCAACCTGAGCAGGTGCTCGTTGCGCTGGGCTACTGCTCCTGGGAGAAAGGCCAGCTTGAAGACGAGCTGCTGGAAAACGCCTGGCTGACTGCTCCGGCGAACAGCAATATTCTGTTCCGCACGCCAATTGCCGAACGCTGGCGAGAAGCGGCCAAAAGCATTGGCATTGATATTTACAAAATGACCAGCGAAGCAGGACACGCCTGATGAGCACAATGACGCTACTGGCGTTCGACTTCGGCACCAAAAGCATTGGCGTGGCCATTGGACAGCAGCTGACCGGCACCGCCCGTCCGTTGACCGCGCTGAAAGCACAGGACGGCATCCCGGACTGGAACAAAATTGAAGCGCTGCTGAAAGAGTGGCAGCCGGACCGCGTTGTCGTTGGCCTGCCGCTGAATATGGACGGCACCGAACAGCCACTGACCGCCAGAGCGCGCAAGTTTGCCAACCGCCTGCATGGCCGCTTTGGCGTGCAGGTCGATCTGCACGATGAGCGCCTCAGCACGGTGGAAGCCCGTGCCGAACTGTTCGAACGCGGCGGCTTCCGCGCGCTGAGCAAGGGCAGCGTGGATTCACTTTCAGCGGTGATCATTTTAGAAAGCTGGTTTGAGAATAACTATTAACCCGCCGCATAACGCCTGAATATCATTCCGGCCAGAGTATCCGGCTGTCGGCTATGCTGGTGCTGATGCAGATACATATGCTGACGTTCCCCCTGAAGCACATTTTACTCCGGCAGCAGCCCCTGTCGCTGACGTTCCGCCAGGCTCTGTTCAAAGGTTTGCATTCCCTGCTGGCTGCCGGTTTGCAACAGCGCGGGCAGCTGGTGCGTTTTCCCTTCGCGGATCAGATTGGCCGCGGCCGGGCAGTTCACCATCACTTCAAACAGTCCCACCCTTCCCCGCTCCGCCGCCACCAGCCGCTGGGCTATTACGGCTTTCAGGCTACCTGCAAGCTGGCTGCGGATCAGGTTTTTCTCCTCACCGGGAAAGACATCCACCAGCCGCTCAACCGCCTGCGCTGCACCGCGCGCGTGCAGCGTGGCCAGCACCAGGTGACCGGTTTCCGCCGCCGTCAGCGCCAGCCGGATGGTCTCACTGTCGCGCAGTTCACCCAGCAGAATAACGTCCGGATCTTCACGCAGCGCAGCCCGCAGCCCGTCGGCAAAACAGGAAAAGTGCGCTCCCAGCTCGCGCTGCTGGATCAGCGAACGGCGGCTGGTATGCAGAAACTCAATGGGATCTTCCAGCGTCAGGATATGGCGCTGCTGCTGCTGATTGATACTGTCAATCAGCGCCGCCAGCGTGGTGGATTTACCGCTGCCCGTCGCACCGGTGATCAGGATAAGCCCCTCGCTCTGCTGTTCCAGCGAGGCAACCACCGCAGGCAGATGCAGCGAAGCGCTACTGGGGCACTCACTGGCAATCAGTCTCAGCGCCAGCGACAGCCCGCCGCGCTGGCGAAACAGATTGGCACGCAGCCGAACTCCGGCCAGCGTCAGCGCAAAATCCAGCTGGCCTTGCTGAGTCAGCTCCTCCCTCTGCGTTTTGGTCAGGGTCGTTTCCGCAAACTTTTCCAGGCTGGCATTGCTGACTTCTGCCCAGTCGCTTAACGGTTCCAGCAGCCCATGCTTTCGCCAGAATGGCGAATAGCCACTACAGAGATGCAGATCTCCTGCATTATGCTTTACACTAAGGGCCACAATTTCTTCAATATCCATATTTTTTCCCTGACTATGACTTCGATTGAGCACAACTTACAGCAAGTCCGCCAGCGGATCTCAGCGGCGACAAGCCAATGCGGCCGCGATCCACAGGAAATTACGCTGCTTGCAGTGAGCAAAACCAAACCTGCGAGCGCCGTCGCAGAAGCCGCGGCGGCCGGGCAGCGCTGCTTTGGTGAAAACTACGTGCAGGAAGGGGTGGATAAGATCCAGCTGCTGGCCGATCTCAATCTGGTATGGCACTTTATCGGTCCCCTGCAATCCAACAAAAGTCGGCTGGTAGCGGAGAATTTTGACTGGTGCCATACGGTCGATCGTCTGCGCATCGCCACCCGACTGAATGAACAGCGACCTGACAATGCCGAGCCGCTGAACGTGCTGATTCAGGTCAACATCAGCGATGAACAAAGTAAGTCCGGGATTACGCTGGCAGAATTACCGGCGCTGGCACAGGCCGTGGCACAATTGCCGCGTCTGCGCCTGCGCGGGTTGATGGCCATCCCCGCACCGGAGGCGGAGTACGAGCGTCAGCTGGCGGTGTGCCAGCAGATGGCGGCAGCGCTCAAAGAACTACAAAGTGATTATCCTGAGGTGGATACACTTTCTCTGGGAATGAGTGACGACATGGACGCCGCGATTGCGGCGGGCAGTACCATGGTGCGTATTGGCACCGCAATCTTCGGCGCGCGCGATTATGGCAGCGTCGCTAATCACAACAACTGAGGAACCTCATGCTAGCGTTGATTTTTCTGGTAACAACGGTGATTGCCATATACATCAAAGTGTTGTTACTGCGCATCTGGATGCAGTGGGCGCGATGTGACTTCTATAACCCATTTTCACAGTTTGTGGTGAAAATCACTCAACCAATTATTAAACCGCTGCGGCGCATTATTCCGTCCATCGGACCGATTGATACCGCCTCGCTGCTGGTTGCCTATATCATTAGCGTCCTGCTGGGGCCGCTGGCACTGCGCCTGTTCTACCCGGACCCGATTTTCCTCTACCTGGGCCTGGTGATTCTGGTGAAGGCCGCAGGCGTACTGGTGTTCTGGGTGATTATTATTCGTTCCCTGATGAGCTGGTTCAGCCAGGGGCGCAACCCGGTTGATTTTGTGCTGATGCAGCTGACCGAGCCGCTAATGGCACCGTTCCGCCGCATTATCCCGCCGATGGCCGGAATCGATTTCTCGGCGATGGTGGTGATTCTGATTCTGTATGCGCTGAACTTCATCGGTCTGGAATATATTCCGGGCTGGGCGCAGTTCTGATTGAGTCTGCAACGCTGATGCTGCCTGCTACCGGCAGCATCAGCGCCTCCGCTTTGATAGTTTCTGATTAATTTTCTGGATGTAATATGCAAAAAGTCGTACTCGCCACCGGCAACCCCGGTAAAGTTCGTGAGCTGGCCCATCTGCTGGCTGAGTTTGGCCTGGATATCGTGGCGCAGACGGAACTGGGCGTGGAGTCAGCCGAAGAAACCGGCCTGACCTTTATTGAAAACGCCATTCTTAAAGCACGCCACGCGGCGGAAATCACCGGCCTGCCGGCGATCGCCGATGACTCCGGTCTGGCGGTAGATGCCCTTGGCGGCGCGCCCGGCATCTATTCCGCGCGCTACGCGGGCCTGGACGCCAGCGACCAGCAAAATCTCGATAAGCTGCTGGTTGCGCTGGAAAACGTGCCGGACGGGCAGCGCCAGGCGCAGTTCCACTGTGTGCTGGTTTACGTGCGCCACGCCGCCGACCCGACGCCGCTGGTGTTTCACGGCAGCTGGGCAGGTGAAATTGCACGCAGCGAAGCGGGCCAGGGTGGCTTCGGCTACGACCCGATTTTCTATGTGCCGGAGCTGGGAAAAACGGCAGCAGAACTGAGCAAGGACGAAAAGCGGGCGGTTTCTCATCGCGGTAAAGCGTTGAACCTGCTGCTGGACGCCATGAAGAATGGCTAATCTCCCACCGCTGAGCCTGTATATTCACATTCCGTGGTGCGTACAGAAGTGTCCCTACTGTGATTTCAACTCCCATGCGTTAAAGGGTGAGGTGCCGCACGAAGAGTACGTGCAGCACCTGCTTAACGATCTGGATGACGACCTGCCGTTAACGTCAGGCCGTGAAGTCAGCACCATCTTTATCGGTGGCGGCACGCCCAGCCTGCTGAGCAGCGAAGCGATGCAGATGCTGCTGGACGGCGTGCGTGCGCGTCTGCCGCTGTCGCCGACGGCGGAAATCACCATGGAAGCCAACCCGGGCACCGTTGAAGCCGACCGCTTTAGCGGCTATCAGCGCGCCGGGATTAACCGAATTTCCATCGGCGTGCAGAGCTTTAGTTCGCAGAAACTGGAGCGGCTGGGGCGCATTCATGGCCCGGACGAAGCCAAACGTGCAGCAAAGCTGGCCGAAAGTCTGGGCCTGCGCAGTTTCAACCTCGATCTGATGCACGGCCTGCCTGACCAGTCGCTGGAAGAGGCGCTGGACGATCTGCGCCAGGCGATTGAGCTGAATCCGCCGCATTTGTCGTGGTATCAGCTGACCATCGAGCCGAACACGCTGTTCGCCTCACGGCCGCCGCGCCTGCCGGACGATGACGACCTGTGGGATATTTTCGAGCAGGGCCACCAGCTGCTAAGCGCGGCGGGCTATCAACAGTATGAAACCTCGGCCTATGCCAAACCCGGCTATCGCTGCGAGCACAACCTCAACTACTGGCGCTTTGGCGACTATCTGGGAATTGGCTGCGGCGCGCACGGCAAGCTGACCCAGCCGGACGGCACAATTATCCGCACCACCAAAACCCGCCATCCGCGCGGTTTTATGGCCGGTAAATATCTGGATAAGCTCCACGACGTAGCGGATGCCGATAAGCCGTTCGAGTTCTTTATGAACCGCTTCCGCCTGCTGGAAGCCGCACCGCGCGCGGAGTATCAGCGCTATACCGGCCTGCCGGAAAGCAGCGTGCGCGCGCAGCTGGATGAGGCGCTGGCGAAAGGCTATCTGACGGAAACGGCGGAATACTGGCAGATTACCGAGAAAGGAAAGCTGTTCCTGAACTCGCTGCTTGAGCTGTTCCTGGCGGAATAATTTCTTCAGGAAAAATGATGGATACCCGCGCATCCGACGGCGGGTATCCATGCTGATGCTGGCCGGGCAAAGACTTTCGGTCAACCTGCCCGCCAGCGGTTAGTTCAGCGCGGCCACCAGCGACTTGCGCTGCGTTTCCAGACTGGTGACGCGATTACAGACTTCATGACCGAAGTTCTGGAAATCCTGCTCCTGATTGCTCCATTCGGCCTGAATCGCCTGCTGTAAGCCCCCCAGGTTGCCCATAATCGCCTGTAACGGGTTGTCGTTGCCGCTGGCCTGCTTGCGGCCCATTTCATTCAGGCTGTCCTGCACCACGCCGCCCATCGCGCTCTGTACCAGCCGCTCGCCGTCCTGGCGCACCTGCTCAATCGCCTGATGGTGGAAAGTCAGACCGTCGCTGCGATGCTCAATAATACGGTTCATCTGTTGCTTAAGCTGACCATCCAGCGTGGTCAGACGCTGGCGCACGTTGCTGTTTTGTCCCAGTTTTTCCACAATCACCCGATCCAGCGCCACGCGGCCTTTCTCAAGACGCTGCTTCGCACCATTATCAATCCACGGCAGGTCGCGGCGCAGCGCATTCTGGTAATCAATGGCTTTCTGACGGGTGGCATTATCCACGCTGACCGGCTGGCCGTTGCGCTGTACCTCGCCCTGCGGCGTAATCACCAGATTTCCATTGGCCCCGACTACCTGCACCTGCGCAGGCGAGATAACAACATCATCCTGAGGATTAACGCTGCACTGATAATCCGCCTGCGCCTGACCGGCTGCCAGCAGCAGTAGTGCGCCGCCAATTAGCGTTTTTCGCATGAATTTTGCTCCTTAAATGACAAAGGGCGACCGGTAAACGCGATCGCCCTTGATTCGATGAGCGATGTTATCCGCCCGTCGTTTGGTTAACCCTGATCTTTTAGTCCCACCAGACGTCGAAAAGTTCGGTGACTTTCACGTCATTCAGCTTACGCGCTTCCAGCCAGTTACGGACCAGCTCGCGGTGCTCATCGGTGCATTTACCGATTTTCTGCAGGCAGATCAGACCTTCCCACTGCAGATAGCCGCTGCCGTCAAACGCCAGGCCGTTAGGTTCGATCACTTCTTCGATCAGGGCATCAACGGTGCTGTCGATGCTCTCTCCGCTGGTCCCTTCTGCGAAGCTGAAGCCCACGGAGAAACCTAACTCCTGGAACTCATCAATGTGCATTTTCTTACGAAGACGACGACTGCGTTGTGTAGCCATTATTTAACCCTCTCGAACATCAGATCCCACACACCGTGGCCAAGACGCTGGCCGCGCTGCTCAAATTTCGTTAGCGGACGTGACTCCGGGCGTTCCACCCAGTTAGCCGTTTCCGACAGATTCTTGTAACCGTCAATACTGCTCATCACTTCCAGCATATGCTCAGCATAGGCTTCCCAGTCGGTCGCCATATGGAACACACCGCCCAGCTTCAGCTTGCGCATTACGCGCTCGGCAAACGGTACTTGCACGATACGGCGCTTATTGTGGCGCGCTTTATGCCACGGATCCGGGAAGAACAGCTGCACCATGCGCAGGGAGTTATCCGGGATCATATTCTCCAGCACTTCCACCGCATCGTGACACATCACCCGCAGGTTGGTCACGCCAGCTTCTTCCGCCGTCGCCAGACAGGCGCCCACGCCGGGTGAATGCACTTCAATACCGAGGAAATTCTGATGCGGGTTACTCGCCGCCATGCTGACCAGCGACGCCCCCATACCAAAACCGATTTCCAGCACGACCGGCGCATCGCGACCAAACAGAGTGGTGAAATCGATCGGCTCCGGCTGATATTCCACGCCCATTACCGGCCACAGCGTATCCAGCGCCTGCTGCTGACCTTTGGTCAGGCGGCCCTGGCGGCGCACAAAGCTGCGGATACGGCGCATTGCGCGGCCATTTTCATCGAATTCCGGTGAGATAACATCATTTTTCATCGTTCTGCCTGCCGCTGTGCACTTTGGAAAGCGGGCATTATGCCTTCAGCGGGTGAAAACATAAAGATCGCCCTGCCAACGGAACGGTATTGCCCGAATGGCTGCCAGTATAGCTGCTGCCAGCCTTTCAGCCAGTGGAGATCGCCCGGTGAAGGCGCTTCGTTTCGCTTAAGGGCAAGAAAGTGGCACAAAGCCCCTGTCCAATAACAAAATGCAGCGATTATCCGGTTTACACACCCTTTGGTCTGTGCTGGAATTCCTGCCTGATTTAACTGAAACAAGAGATCGTGGTTTACATGATGCAAGCGTCGCAGTTCGCACAGCAGGTACTGGACTGGTATCAGCTCTATGGCCGTAAAACCCTGCCGTGGCAGCTGGATAAAACCCCTTATACCGTCTGGCTCTCTGAAGTGATGCTGCAGCAGACGCAGGTGGCCACGGTGATCCCCTATTTCGAGCGCTTTATCGCGCGTTTCCCCACCGTCAGCGATCTGGCCGCCGCGCCGCTGGATGAGGTTCTGCATCTGTGGACCGGCCTCGGTTACTATGCGCGCGCCCGCAATCTGCACAAGGCGGCGAAAACGGTGGTGGAAAAACACGGTGGCATCTTCCCGCAAACCTTTGAGGAAGTCGCCGATCTGCCAGGCGTTGGCCGCTCCACTGCCGGGGCGATCCTTTCCCTTTCGCTGGGCAAACACTTCCCCATTCTCGACGGCAACGTGAAGCGCGTGCTGGCCCGCTGCTACGCCGTGGACGGCTGGCCGGGTAAGAAAGACGTGGAAAAACGCCTGTGGCAGGTCAGCACCGAGGTGACGCCAGCGGTCGGGGTCAGCCAGTTTAATCAGGCGATGATGGATCTGGGCGCGATGGTCTGCACCCGTTCCAAACCCAAATGTGAGATCTGCCCGCTGAAGAACGGCTGCATCGCCACCGCCCACGGCAGCTGGGCAAAATACCCCGGTAAAAAGCCGAAACAGACCATCCCGGAGCGCACCGGCTGGCTGCTATTGATGCAGCAGGGCCAGCACGTGTGGCTTGAGCAGCGCCCACCTGTCGGTCTTTGGGGCGGGCTATACTGTTTCCCACAGTTCGCCACCGAAGAAGAGCTGCGCAAGGCGCTTCGCCAGCGCGGCATTGACGATCGGCATCTGCGCCAGATGATCGCCTTCCGCCATACCTTCAGCCATTTCCACCTGGATATTGTGCCTATGTGGCTGGATCTGCCATCGCCCCGTGCGGCAATGGATGATGGTCCGGGTCTCTGGTATAACTTAGCGCAGCCGCCCTCTGTGGGGCTGGCCGCGCCGGTAGAGCGCCTGCTACAGCAGCTGCGCCAGCCACAACAAATGGTGCTGAGTGCTCGCGCTACAGAAGAAGAGGAAGAGTAATGAGCAGAACTATTTTTTGCACGTTCCTGCAACGTGACGCCGATGGACAGGATTTCCAGCTTTACCCGGGCGATCTGGGTAAGCGCATCTATAACGAGATTTCAAAAGAAGCCTGGTCAAAATGGATGGCCAAGCAGACCATGCTGATCAACGAAAAGAAACTCAGCATGATGAATCCTGAAGACCGTAAGCAGCTGGAGCAGGAGATGATCAAGTTCCTGTTCGAAGGTAAAGAAGTGCATATCGAAGGTTACACACCGCCAGCAGAGTAACGCAACCTGACTGGCGAAGCAGGCATACGTTGGGCCTTGATGATGAGGCCCTTCTACATTGTGGGCAATACACTGAAAGATGAATAAAAAACTCCTGAGTTTGCTGATTATCGCACCGCTGCTGGTCTCCTGCTCCGGCAAAAAGCAGAATGCTTACCATGAAGAATGGGTGAAAGACACCAACGGCTTTGATATTTTGATGGGACAGTTTGCCCACAACATCGAAAATATCTGGGGTATGAATGAGGTGCTGATCGCCGGTCCGAAAGACTACGTGAAGTACAGCGATCAATACTACACCCGCAGCCACATCAACTTTGACGCCGGTAGCATCACCATTGAGACGATCGCCGGTACCGATCCGATGGCCAGCCTGCGCCAGGCGATTATTACCACCCTGCTGATCGGCGACGATCCGGGTAATGTCGATCTCTATTCCGACGCCAACGATATTCAGATCAGCCGCGAGCCGCTGCTTTACGGCCAGGTGCTGGATAACACCGGCCAGCCGATTCGCTGGCAGGGCCGCGCCGGAAACTTTGCAGACTATCTGTTAAAGAACAAGCTCCAGCGCCGCACCTCGGGGCTGCACGTGATCTGGTCCGTAACCATTCCGATGGTACCGAACCACCTCGATAAGCGTGCACACAAATACCTGCCGCTGGTGCGTCAGGCCGCTGAAAAATACGGCGTTGATCAATCGCTGATTCTGGCGATTATGCAGATCGAATCGAGCTTCAACCCCTATGCGGTCAGCCATGCCGATGCGCTGGGACTGATGCAGGTGGTGCAGCACACCGCGGGCGTTGACGTGTTCCGCATGAAGGGTAAATGGGGCAAACCAAGCCGCAGCTACCTGCTCGATCCGGCCAACAACATTGATGCCGGTACGGCGTATCTGTCACTGCTGCAGGGTAACTACCTTGCCGGTATCAGCAACCCGACCTCGCGCCGCTATGCGGTTATCACCGCCTATAACGGTGGCGCGGGCAGCGTGCTACGGGTGTTCTCCAGCGATAAAGACACCGCCTTCAGCAAGATTAACAACCTGTCGCCGTCGGACGTTTATCAGCAGCTGACTACCAACCACCCTTCCGCTGAGTCTCGTCGTTATCTGTATAAAGTGAATAACGCGCAGAAGAGCTATCACCGCTACTAGCCTTATCCCACGGGGCGCACGCTGCTGCGCCCCGCACTCCTTACCGTCGCCTGTCGCCACCATCAACGCTTCGCATTAAATCACCAAATTTCGTTAATATCCCTCATGAATTAAATGTATTTTTCGTGCGCCATTTTCTCATTTTCATTTTTAGAAGACGCCATTTAGATTAATAACGAATTGATTAAACTGAATTAAAAAACTTAAATAGCAATAAACAGATAAAGATGGCCTGATTGACACTTTCATCGGGTCTTAAAATATTGTTAAATCAATCGAATGAAACTGAGATACTCATAATGTATTGATAATCCATAACGATCGTGAGGAATGGCACGCTCCTCAGACTGTTTACGCCGGTTCACGGTACGGTTTGCCGCCCGGTCCAATATTAGGCAGGTTTATACCAAGAGATGAGGTTACTGTGGAGCAAAGGGATTCCGCCGGGATGTTAGGACTAACATCTACACGCGCAAGAACGCGTCGCTTACTGATTGAAACCGCTATGCGATTATTTGATAGCGGTGCATTCCCTTCTATTACCGAAGTCGCCCATGAGGCGCAGCTTTCGCGGGCAACCGCCTACCGCTATTTCCCTACTCAGAGTGCGCTGGTGTCGGCGATTGTTTCCGAGACGCTTGGCCCGATTAAAAACTGGCAGCCGACCCGACAGGATGCCACCGGGCGCATTGATGAGCTGTTCAGTTTCGCCTTCCCCCGCATGCTGCAACACGAGGGTACACTCCGCGCTGCGCTTCACCTGTCGCTAACCCAGTGGGCGCAGGAACAGGCTACCGACACCTTTCCGGTTAAGGAGAAGCTGGTGCGCGGCAACCGCAAAGCGATTCTGGCTCAGGTGGTGAAACCGCTAAACGATGAACTCCCGCCGGAGCTGATGGATCGGGTTATTCGCTCGCTGTCGCTGGTTTATGGCTCAGAGATTTTCGTGGTAATGAAGGATATCTGGGGCTGCCATAATGACGAGCTGGAGGATATTGGTAAATGGATTGCTAAAGCGATTGTGCGCCAGGCGCGGGAAGATGCGCAGGTAGTCTGAGCCAGCCAGCCAGCCAGCTGGCCAGGATAATCATTTATACTGGCTGGCTGTCGTCAACATTTACTCGGTGATTACATAGCCATACAGGTGCTTAATCCCGTTTTCATCGGCCTCGGCATACACGCCCTGTAGCTCCGGCGAGAAGCCCGGCAGCAGGTTAAGCCCCTCTTCCAGCGCCAGGAAGTAGCTCTGCACCGCGCCGCCCCACACTTCGCCTGGCACCACGCACAGCACGCCCGGTGGATAAGGTAGCGCGCCCTCGGCGGCAATACGCCCTTCCGCCTGAGCAATCGGCACCAGCTCAACGTTGCCACGGATAAATTCGATATTGGCATCCTGCGGATTCATCACCACTTTCGGCAGGCTCTGCTGGCGGAACATCGCCTTCTGCAAATCCTTCACCCCGTAGCTGACGTAAAGCTGGTGCATTTCAAAGCACAGACGACGCAGGGTATAACCGGCGTAGCGCTTGACGTTTTTACGGTAGATGGTCGGCAGCACGTCGCTCAGCAGCGCATCTTCCTTCACGTGCTGTTCAAACTGCGCCAGCTTGGCCACCAGGTGCGCCATCTTCTCCACGCTTTCCGCCGGAGTCAGCAGGAACAGGATTGAATTCAGATCGCACTTCTCCGGCACCACGCCGTTTTCCCGCAGATAGTTGGCAAGAATCGTCGCCGGAATGCCGAACGACGCGTACTGGCCGCTGGCGGCGTCAATACCCGGCGTGGTCAGCAGCAGCTTGCAGGGATCGATCAGATACTGATCTTTCTCATAGCCGGCAAAACCGTGCCAGTCTGCCCCCGGCGCAAAGCTGAAATAGCGCGGGTCGCGGGCGATGGTTTCGGTTGGCGCATCCTGCCACGGCTTGCCGTCCACGTCATCCGGGATAAACGGGCGGATCATTTCGCAGCGTGCGAGGATCGCCTTGCGGGTATCAATCCCCAGCGTAACGCACTCGTGCCACAGGCGGCGGCCCGCCTCGCCCTGATGCATTTTGGCGTTGACGTCCAGCGCGGCAAACAGCGGATAAAACGGGCTGGTTGAGGCATGCAGCATAAAGGCATTGTTCAGCCGCTTGTGGCTGCAAAAACGCTGCTGGCCGCGAATGTGGTTATCTTTTTTGTGGATCTGCGAAGTTTGCGAGAACCCGGCCTGCTGTTTATGCACCGACTGGGTGACGAAGATCCCCGGATCTTCCGGCTTCAGATCGAGCAGCAGCGGCGAACAGGCCTCCATCACCGGAATAAACTGCTCGTAGCCGACCCACGCAGAGTCAAACAGGATGTAGTCGCACAGGTGCCCGATGCTGTCGATCACCTTACGGGCGTTGTAAACCGTGCCGTCGTAGGTGCCCAGCTGGATCACCGCCAGGCGGAACGGACGTTCCTGCTGCGCGCAGTCTGGCGCTACCTGACGGATCTGATTGCGGATATAGGTCTCATCAAAGCAGTGCGCATCAATACCGCCAATAAAGCCGAACGGATTACGCGCCGTTTCCAGATACACCGGCGTGGCCCCGGCCTGGATCAGCGCGCCGTGGTGGTTCGACTTATGGTTATTGCGATCGAACAGCACCAGATCGCCGCGCGTCAGCAGCGCGTTGGTCACCACTTTGTTGGCGCTGGAGGTGCCGTTCAGCACAAAGTAGGTTTTGTCGGCGTTAAACACCTTCGCGGCAAACTTCTGCGCGTGCTTGGCCGAACCTTCGTGGATCAGCAAATCGCCGAGCTTCACGTCGGCATTGCACATATCGGCACGGAAGACGTTTTCACCGAAGAAGTCGAAGAACTGCCGCCCCGCCGGGTGCTTTTTAAAGAACGCACCGCCCTGATGGCCTGGACAGGCGAAGGTACTGTTGTCCATCGCCACGTACTTGGTCAGCGTATTAAAGAACGGCGGCAGCAGCCCGCTCTGATACTCCGCGGCAGCGGCTTCCAGGCGGATAGCATCGTCGGCGGCACCGTTCAGAATACCGGTTACTTCCGGCAGTTCCTGTTCCTGGGCCTGCTCCGGATAATCCAGCGCGATAAACACCGGCAGGTTAAAGCCGGTGTGGCGCAGCAGCGCCAGCATACCGCTTCGCGAGTCAGCAACGGAGACGACCACGGCCGCCACATCGGTAAAGTCGGTTTTCTCCAGCGTAACGACTTCGCGCCCGGTCTGGAGGTGGATGGCAACGGTAGTACTGGCTGCAATTTTTAATGGTGTCATAACACAAATCCTCAGGCGGCAAGGATGAGTGGGTGCCAGAGGCACACAATAGGAACGCGAGCAGAGCACGGCATTCCCGGCGAAAGGTGTCAGAGAGCTGTCAGCAGAATGGGTATCCGCTTCGACCGCCAGACATCAGTAAAATCAGATCGCACCTGTTTTTACTGATGGCTAAAAGTAAAGCGTATGAAAACCTCACCGCATGGTGAGAGATTTTATCGACAAGGTGTGACAAAGCGGAGATCGGCAGGCGCACGGCATCATCAGATGACGGGTAACAGTGCTGATATGCAGCAGTGAACCTTTCATGGCGGCGACCTCAAAGTAGAATGGATGCGGCTAACGCAAAATTTGCGCAATAATGGCATCTTTTAAAGGCAGGTACAACCCGCTCCGGGCAGTTAATTATGCATAAAAAGTGAGGAAACATTCAGTCATAAATAGCTGGCGCGATCGACAAAAGAGACGAGATTGCCAGGGGAAAAGGCATCGGCTGAAAAATAGCCATGCGCTAAGTAAGGATTGGACGCCCGGTCAGCAGAATAAAAAGCGCCCTTCCCCGCTGGGCATTTAATGTCCTTAAAGGTGATATTTTGCCACCTTTGATGAAAAAGAGTGCAATCAGTCTGATTTCCAACATAAAGCCATTGACGCCACAGGCCGGTTACGGTTTAATGCGCCCCGTTGCCCGAATAGCTCAGTCGGTAGAGCAGGGGATTGAAAATCCCCGTGTCCCTGGTTCGATTCCGGGTTCGGGCACCACATTTAAAGAACCCGCCTAACGGCGGGTTTTTGCTTTTTGGGGTTTGGTGGATTTGGGCTGTAATGAACGTCAATTTCATCATTCTGCTTTGCGCTGTGCCTTAAGACTTAATCTGCTCCCTAATCATCAACCCCTAAAAAACGCCTCCAGCTCCCGCGCAATCCTCGGCCCCGTCTCTTCAGGCAGATAGTGCCCTGCCCCCTCAACAACCACACCTGTGACATCGTTACCCAGCGGCTTCAGCGCTTCCAACATGGTGGCACCCACGCTGCGCTCTGCGCCAAATACCCTGACCGGCATCGCCAGTTGAGTTTCAGCGCGCTGACGATTGGCCGCCAGCCCTTCGGCACCATAGGCCGCGCGGTAGTAGCAGCCTGCGGCGCGCAGAATTCCCGGCACCGCCATCTGACGGGCGTAAAAGGCGATATCTTCTGCGGCGATGGCCGACGTATTTTGCGATTTGGCGCGGAAAAACCACGTCAGGAACGCTTCTTCCCTGCCGGATATCAGTATCTCGGGCAGATCGTGCAGGCGGTTAAAGGCGAAGTGCCAGTTCCGCAGGGCAATCTCCTCGGAGGGAAGATCGCTGCGCGGCACCGACAGGCCCGGGATCAGCGCATCGAGCAGTGCGATTTTACGAATGTCCTGCGGCCAGTCGGCAGCATACGCGTAGCCGATCCACGCGCCAACATCGTGACCGGCAACGTCGATTGGCCCCCGTTCGGTCAGCTTCATCGCGGTCACGAAACCGTGGATATCCGCCGCCGTCGTGGTCAGATCGTAACCGTCCAGCGGCGCATCGCTGTCCCCCATGCCGCGCGGGTCCAGCGCAATTACTCGCCGCCCGGCCTTTACCAGATCGTCCATCACGTAGCGCCACGTATACCAGCTCTGCGGCCATCCCGGGATCAGCAGTATCGGCTCACCTTCACCGCCCTCAACATAGTGCATTTTGATTTCGCCAACGCGGATATGGCCGTGGCGGAACGTCTGCCAGAAGTTGCTGCGGTTGAAAAATTCCTGGCCAACGTGGCGGGGTTTGTCCTGTTCCTGCATGTTTTCCTCCAAATGGAAATGTTCATTTCCTAATTAGGTCAAAATAAACCCCGATGCGGTCATCGGGGTTTAACGAATTGGGCTAGTGCTGGAGCAGCGAAATCGCCTTATCGGCAATCGCCTGCATTCTCTCACGCGAACTGCCGGATTTACCCAGCACGCGCATTCCCTGGGTCATGGCAATCAGTAGATCGGCGCAGCTGGCGATATCATCCTGTTTTGGCAGCGAGCCGTCGCGTTCCGCCTCCTGCAATAGCGCCGTAAACTGGGCCCGGCGGCTGGCTTCCTGGCGGGCCAGCCGTGCGGCAATGACCTCATCGCTTGCCGACAGCTCCATGGCCGTTTCCACCACCAGGCAGCCGACCTCACCGGAATTTCCACTGCTGATATCGGCATAATGCCCAAGCAGCGCCTCAAGCTTTGCCAGGCCATTAGGCGCAACGCTGAGTAACTGTCCGACCGCCGCCGAGCGCAGCTCGATGTAGCGTTCCAGGGCGGCGATCAGCAGCCCGTGCTTGTCGCCCCAGGCTTTATAAATACTGCCCGTGGTCAACCCCAGCGCCGCGTTCAGGTCGCTGATTGAGCTGCCATGATAGCCATGGACGCTGAAATGATGGATGGCACTCTCCAGCGCGAGGTCGGTGTTGAACTCGCGCGGACGGCCAGCAGTGAGGGTTCGGGATTTTTTTTGCATAGCGCATCATAGGAAACAATCATTCCCTAATAAAGGATAAATTTCCATAGCTATATTGCTAAAGCGTGGAAGACTGCAAGATATACTCTGGAGCAGACGCACCGATCGGACTGGTGATGTCCGATTATCTCCGACGGGCTAAAGATTAACTCACAATATCATTGAGTTTCAGACCGCCCGATACACCGGCACCCGCCGCAGCGTACCGGTCAGGCTGTCAAAGATCTCGGTTTCCGCCGTCGCAATTCTCATTCCGCTCTTTCTCAGCCGCTGGATATCCGCCGCCATCCGCTGAATGCCGAACCAGAACATGCCATCAAGCACCGTCACCTGTAGCCCGCTTTCCAGCGCGGTTCTCAGACGATCGCGCGGTGCTTTGGTGTCTTTGGCTATCTGCTGAAAGGGTGCCGCCGAATTACCTGTGGCATCTTCTCGCCGGATGCGGGTTGATAAACGGTACTGAAATGCGTCAGGGATCGCGCTCAGATCGGTTTTGAGACTGTAAACACAGCCGAATCGTTTACCGTTGAAAATGACGTTTTTCTGCCGGACGGGAAGCGTTTCGCGCACGCTGGCGATCAGCTGCGGTGCACGAATCAGCAGCAGCCGGAACGGCAGTTCGAAGCTGGTAACGTAGTCCACGTTTTGCAGGGCCAGCCGCAGTCGTTCCTCAACCCCGGCGTGTACCTCACGGCATTGTTCAGTGACTTCAGCCCACTGCCGGGTAAGATGTTGCGGCTCGTTAAGCTCGGTAAAGCTGTATTTTTCAATCTGATAATCTATTCTTCCGGCCACTCTGAATTCCCTTTTGGCTACGTTTCAGCATCGGTTGTTCACTTTACCAACACCGGGATACAAGCGGAAGCCTGGCGGGCGGGCAAACCCGCAGCAAATGGGGTTTGGACCATGAAAAACGTTAATTTTTTTCGTTATAACGCCTGTATATTTCTTTTACAGAATGGATATTTCACCCCTCCGCCATGCAGGAATAAACCACAGGTTATGCCTGAAATCCGCGGATCAACGTCTGAAATTTAAGGTTTTTGCTGATAGAGCATGCGCAGTGAACTAAACAGCCTGCTTCGCTAGCATAAAATCACTTTTACGCCATAAATTGTTTTTACACTGAACGGAACGTTAAAAAATTTGTAGAATCCTCTTGGAAGCGGCAAGAAGAGCTGCGGATTTTTTAGGGGATAAGGAATGCTTGAACTGTTTGACGTTAGTTATGAAGAGTTGAAAACCACTCGCTCTGAAGAGCTGTATAAACTGAGGAAAACAACCTTCAGCGATCGCCTCGGGTGGGACGTTGTGTGCAGCCAGGGAATGGAGTCAGACGAGTTTGACGAACCGGGAACCCGCTATATCCTCGGCGTTTATCAAGGTCAGCTGGTGTGCAGCGTACGCTTTATTGCCCTCAAACGCCCGAATATGATTACGCACACCTTTAATGCCAGCTTTAATACTGTCGCGCTCCCTGAGTACGGTACAGAATCCAGCCGATTTTTTGTCGATAAGGCCCGTGCACGCCAGCTGCTGGGGGAACACTACCCGGTGAGCCAGGCGCTGTTTTTGGCGATGGTTAATTGGGCACAGCGTCATGATTATGCCAGGATTTACACCATCGTAAGCCGCCCGATGCTGACGGTTCTGCGGCGTTCAGGATGGAATATCACCGTGCTTAAAGAAGCTTATCTCAGCGAAAAGGAGCGAATTTATCTGCTGACGCTGCCCGCAGAAGACAAGGACAGAGCAATGTTGTCGAAAAAGTTTCTTAGCCGCGCGGCCTGCGAGGAACAATCTCTGGCTATCTGGCCGCTGAAGCTGCCGGTCTGATCAGATCCAATTCAACGCCCAGCCGGATAGCCTGCCGGGCGTTACTGACCCCAAGCTTGGCCACCACATTTTTGATATGAAACTTTACCGTACTGACCGAAATGCCGGTGATAGCGGCGATTTCTGCATACGTTTTTCCCATACTGGACCAGTAAAGCACTTCGTTCTCCCGCAGCGTAAACATCGCCCGATCTGCCCCCTCACGCTTTACCTGAGTCCTCTCAGCATTTAAGCCCGCCAGACGGTACATCTGCTCATTAAAATCAATCAGCAGCATCTGTAGCTCGCCCTGTCCGGTGGACAGCCGCTGCTCCAGCGCGCCCTGATCGTTACCGTCAATGATCAGCGACAGCAGTGCAAGGTTATTCATATGGTCGTGCAGAACGAAAGTGAAGCCGTTAAGAATGTTGTACTGCTTCGAAAGCGAGAAGATTTTAGTAAACCGAAGGTCCGACATCAGCGTGATGTTTTCGTCCCAGGCAAAAGGTGAGGTTCGTTTAAAGGCATTAAGGATTACCGGATCGGTGAGCTGGAAATTATTGGAGCGATAGAGACTCACCCACTCATCGGGATAACTGGAAATAATTAGAACATCTGAAGGATTCTTCTTACTGACAACGGTGAATGCATACGCAGGATTGCCATAAGGGAAAAGTTTTCTCTGTATGTATGCCTGAAGAGTATCCGTTACTGTTTGGTTTTCATCGAAGAAAGAAAACATTCAAGCTCCATGTGAATTCTGACACAACGTTAGAGCAGCACCTGCACTTTAGTATAGGCATCACAATACTTAAGAACCAATTACAAATAAACCCCTAAAGGTTACACTCATCCCCGTTGTTAAAGCATTAAAAAACCTGACCTATTGGGTCAGGTCGCTAAAACAGCCAACACCAGGAAAAAATTCCGGTCAGACGAGACATCAGTATAAAGTCATCGCTGGCCGGGAATCCCATGCTATCACCGCTTAAAAGCCCAATCAAACCACCATCAGATTGCCCGTCATCTTCAATACCCCATGCGAGTAACAGGCCGGTAATGGCTGCGCCCACTCGATGTTTACAGGAGCATCAGCGGACAAAAATGGATAAATTTTGATCGCATTCATTTCGCAAAAAACAACGGCGTCACCTTCTTTTCCCCATCATTCGCTAATCCAATAATCAGATATTTTAAGCCTATTTCCGCATTTGCCTGCATCCCTGCCCTTCTGTTAGCTTTAATTACAGCACCTCGTTTTATGTATCTTATTCAGGAGTTTGAATATTCAGCATCTGAAAAATAAATCAATCAAACTCAGGCGATGTTAAATAACCATCCGAATTTCACTCCCATTGATGGGATGTTTTACTTTAGTAAAAATAACAAATAACACTACCCGGGGTTTTCATGAAAGCATTATCAAAAGCCATATTTATTGCCGCCGTCGGAATAAGCGCATTCGGTGCCTCAGCCGCCAGCGACAATAGCGTGATTCGCTATGCCATCTGGAGTAATCCGAACGGAACCTTTAACCCGACGCTTTATTTCACCGATTACGATCGCGCGGTCATTTTTAACGTCTTTGGCCGCCTGTTTACCCTGGATAAAAATCAAAATCCACAGCCGTCACTGGCCGAGCGCTATGATTATTCTGACGACGGAAAAACGCTGACGCTGCACCTGCGTCAGGGCGTGAAATGGCACGACGGCAAACCGTTTACCGCCGAGGATGTCGCCTTTACCTATGGCTCAGAGGCGGCACCAGACTTCCCACGCGACCAGCCTGACTTCGTTAAGCACCTGGTCGGCTATGAGGATTACCATAGCGGTAAAAGTGCCGATCTCTCCGGAATAAAGGTCATTGATCCGCAAACGGTCAGCTTCTCCTTCACCGCGCCGTACGCCGCGGCCTTTGCCCACTTCGCCGATCGCCCGGTGCTGGCAAAGCACATCTGGAATGCTATTCCGGTAAAAGAGTGGAATACCGCCACCTCGCTGCTGCGTAATCCGGTCGGCACAGGGCCGTATAAATTCGTTGAATTCGTCTCCGATCAGTACGTCAAACTTGAGCGTAACGAGGCGTACTTTGGCGGTGCACCAAAGATTAAAACCTTTATTTTTAAAGTCTCCAATGCCCAGACGGTACAGAACGAATTAATTAACGGCGATGTCGATATTGCCGAGCTGTCATCATGGAACAAACGTGATGTAGAAACTTATCAGAAAGCAGGCATCCGTATTGTTGAACAGCCTGGCGTCACAGCACAATATTTAAGTCTGGATACGCGAAACCCTAATCTCAGCGACCCGCGCGTGCGCCAGGCGCTGGCTTACGGCATCGATCGCCAGCTGATTGTGGATAAATTACTTTTCGGTCACGGGCTGGTATTTAATACCAAAGATCACCCGCAGAGCCAGTATTACCCGAAGGACCTCAACACCTATTCTTACGATCCGAAAAAAGCGCAGGAATTATTAAAAGAAGCAGGCTGGAGCGATACTAACGGTGATGGCATCGTGGATAAAAATGGCCAGAATCTGACCTTCACCCTGAATTATCCGACCGGCAACCGCACCCGCGAATTAACCGCGCCAATTATTCAGCAGAACCTGAAAAAGATCGGCATTAACGTGGTGCTGAACGTAGCGGACTTCAATGCCACGCTGGCCATCCTGCAGGATAAAAACAAAGTTTACGACGGCGTGCTGATGGGCGGCACCTTCAGGCCGGGGCTGTATGAAAACAACTTCTGGTGGGAACGTTTCTCCACGCCGAAGCTGGATGCCCTCGCAGAGCAGTTTAATACCACCGTGGATGCCGAAAAGCTGAAAACCAGCATCGGCGACTGGCTGAAAGAGGTCAATCAGCAGGTGCCGCACGTGTGGCTTTATATCCCGAATCAGGGTTACGCGCTCAGCAAGCGGGTCAGCCACTACAGCGCCTATCCCTACGAGCCGTTTGCCGACGTCACGCAGTGGACGGTTAATCAGTAATAACGCCCGCCGCAGCCGTGGCACTCCAAGCCACGGCATCATCGTTAATCAGGAATCGCTATGCTGCGCTACGTATTACACCGACTGTTGATCCTCATTCCCGTGCTGATCGGAATTTCGGTGGTGGTGTTCTTCCTTATTAAGCTTCAGCCAGGCGATCCGTTCGTCGGTATGATCGCGCCGGAAACTACTCCGGAACAGAAGCAGGAGCTGCTGCGTCAGGCCGGCTATCTCGATCCGATCTGGATTCAGTACCTGCGCTGGGCATCGCACGCCTTTGTGGGTGATTTTGGTTACTCAACGCAGAGCGGTGCGCCGGTCCTGATGCTGATTCAGGAACGGATAGTGAATACGGTGTTACTGGCGGTCAGTTCGTTATTTTTAACCCTGCTGATTGCTTTTCCACTGGGTATTTACCTTGGACTACACCGTGGTGGAAAGGTGGATACGGCCATTTCACTGATCTACTTTGTTGTTGTGTCCGTTCCGGTGTTTTTTATCGCCATTCTGCTGGTTAAGGTTTTTGCCATGAATCTGAAGTGGTTCCCGGTATCGGGGGCCACCACGCTGGGCAGCAACTACAGCGGCGTAAAGCATCTGCTGGACGTGCTCAGCCATTTGTTCCTGCCTGCAATGGCGCTGGCCGTTGCCAATATCGGGATATTCAGCCGCTATCTGCGTTCGGGCATCAGTGAGTTAATCAATCAAAACTTTGTGAAGGCGCTGTTTGCACGTGGGGTAAGCCGCTCGCGGGTGATTTTCCCCCATCTGGTTAAAAACGCCGCCAGGCCGCTGATTACCGTAGTCGGCATGGAAATCCCTTCGCTGCTGTCGGCCACACTGCTGACGGAAATCATCTTTAACTGGCCCGGTATCGGCCGCCTGAGTTTTGATGCGATCCAGGCACGCGACTACTCGCTGTTGATGGGCATCGTGCTGTTTCTGGCGGTGATTACTCTGGTGACCAATTTCCTGGTCGATATTCTCTATGCGCTGGTCGATCCGCGCATCAGGCTCAGCCAATGACGACACCCGATACCCTCAACCTTACCGCTGGTCGCGCAGGCCATCCCCTGCTGCGCGATCGTTATTTCCTCACCGGACTGGTGATTTTGCTGCTGCTGACTCTGGCTTCGCTCAGTGCGCCGTGGCTGGTCGCCTTCCACCCGGACGATATCGACCTGATGGCAATCGAAGCACCACCGGGAGACGGGCACCTGCTTGGCACCGATGAAATCGGCCGTGATGTGCTGTCCCGCCTGCTTTACGGCGGCAGAGTATCGCTATTTGTGGCGCTGGCGGCGGTCATTTTTCAGGGTGCAATCGGCATTACCCTGGGCAGTCTGGCCGGATATAAAGGCGGCGTGGTGGATACGCTGATCATGCGCCTGATCGATATCATTATGTGTTTCCCGTTTTACGCTCTGGCCATCACCCTCGCGGCGATTATGGGTGCCAGCTCGTGGAACGTGATTTTTATTATCGGCATCCTGCACTGGACCGGCATTGCCCGCCTGGTACGTGCAGAATTCCTCTCGCTGCGCGAAAGTGGCTACGTCTTTGCGGCGAAATCGATCGGCGTCAGCGGCGTCACGGTTGTATTCCGCCATCTGCTGCGTAACGCCTGTGCCCCACTGATTATCAACCTCACCCTCGCCGTGGCGAATGCGATTCTGGCGGAAGCCGCGCTGAGCTTTATCGGCCTCGGCGTTAAGCAGCCGCAGCCCTCCTGGGGAAATATGCTGGCGGCAGCGCAGAGCATTCGGGTTATCGACTACGAATGGTGGCTGTGGGTGCCACCCGGCCTGACGATTGTGTTGATGGTACTGGCGATCAACTTCATCGGCGAAGGGCTTTCCCGCGTACTGAATCCACGACCGGCGGTGCCGGTAAAAGACATCTTAAATTAAACCGATCCCCCAAACAGGAGTGTGTAATGGCGACTGAAAACTATCACCATCTGAGCCAGGACGAGCTGGCGCTGAGCGAGAAACTGGAACACTGGTTCGATCAACATCGTGCGGAGTTCGTGCAGGATCTGCTGGAGCTGGTCGCCTTTCCCAGCGTCGGGGATGAGAAGCTCGCCGCACCGGGTAAACCCTTTGGACAGGAAGTAGAAAACGTCTTCCAGCACGTTATCCGCAAGGCTCAGAGTTACGGCTTCACCACTGAACAACACGACGGCTACGCCATTTCGGTACTGGCCGATACGCGGGATAGCGTGCCGGAGCTGGGGCTGATTTCCCATCTCGACGTTGTGCCGCCGGGGGATAACTGGACCTTCGAGCCGTTTAAACCGTTTGAGAAAGACGGTTTTGTCATTGGCCGTGGATCGTCAGACAACAAAGGCCCGGCGCTGCTGGATCTCTATCTGCTGCGCGCCTTCCGCGATCTCGGCGTGCCGCTGCATCACAAGCTGCGCATCGTTTACGGCGGAGCGGAAGAGATCGGCATGGCCGACATTAAATACTTCGCCGAGCACGGACCGGTTCCGCGTTTTTCGATCATTACCGACGGCGCGTTCCCGGTGAACCACGCGCAGAAAGGCGGGCTGAATCTGGTGTTGCATATTCCGGTGGGATCGGTGCTTACAGGCGTAAACGCGGGCGTGGCGGAGAATGCCGTTCCCGCTACGGCAACGCTGACGCTGCCCGCCAGCGAGGCGGCGCGGCTGGAGCAGGCGATTGCCGCCCTGCCGGAGGAGCAACGTCAGGTGCTGGCGATTGCTGCCGTTGAGCAGAACGTCCAGCTGACGGCGCGCGGACAGTCCGGCCACGCCGCGTTCCCGGAAAATACCCGCAACGCAATCCCGCTGCTGCTGGATGCGTTGCTTGCCGCAAACCTGCTGGAGGGGGACGATCTGACCGCTGCACGAATTATCAGCCAGCTGCTGGCCGATCCCTGGGGCATCAGCGCCGGTTTCGTCGCCGAAGATGGGCCAACCGGTAAACTTACGCTCAACGGCGGCCTGCTTACCCCACATCACAACGGCCTGAATCTGCATCTGGATATCCGCTATCCGCTGGCGACCGACAAAGACGCACTGCTGGCAACCCTGCGCAAGGCCATTGCCCCGCTGAACGGCACCCTGAGCATTACCAGCGATGCGTCGCCGATCCACGTCGATAAAGAGAGCGAGCTGGTGAAGCGCCTGCAGCAAACCTACGACACCATCGCCGAGGTGATTACCGAGCCTTACTCCATGGGCGGCGGCACCCACGCACGCTACCTGCCGAACTCGATCACCTTTGGGCCGGGCTTCCGCCGCATTGAAGGCGAACTGTTCCAGGGCGAGTCGGTGCGTACCAAACCGGCGTTTATTCCGGCCGGTCACGGTTCTCCCCACGGCCCGGATGAGTTCGTGGTGATTGAAAACCTCAAGCGCGCGTTTAAGGTGTACGCGGTAGCGATACCCCGCCTGGACAGCTGGCTGGAGCAGGGACTGATTGATGGCGTCCACTAACTCTGTACCGCTGTTAGCCGTTAATCAGCTGTCGGTCATTTATCCGGGCCATCAGGGTGAGGTGAAGGCGGTGGACGGCGTATCGTTTAGCCTGGCCGCCGGTGAGATTCTGGCGGTGATCGGTGAATCCGGCGCGGGTAAATCCGCCATTGCGCAGGCCATCCCAGGCCTGCTGCCGGGGAATGCGCGCCTGGCAGGACAGATCCTTTACAAGAATCGCGACCTGCTGAATCTGGACCGCCGCTCGCTGGCGGCGCTGCGCGGCCGGGAAATTGCCATGATTTTCCAGGACCCTTCCGCATCGCTGGACCCGGTTTTCTCCATCGGCCGACAGATGGATGAAGCGATTGCACTGTATGAACCACAGCTTTCCGCCGCGCAGCGCCGCTCCCGGGCGGTTGAGCTGCTGACGCTGACCGGTATCCCCCAGGCGGAAAAACGCCTGCGCAGCTACCCGCATCAGTTCTCCGGCGGCCAGATACAGCGCATCATGATTGCCGTTGCGCTGGCCGGAAGGCCGAAAATCCTGATTGCCGATGAGCCAACTACCGCGCTGGATGTCACCACCCAGCAGGAGATCCTCGATCTGCTGTTTCGCCTGAACCAGCAGTATCAGATGGCGGTGCTGCTGATCACCCATGATATGGGCGTGGTGGCGGATATCGCCCACCGCGTGCTGGTTATGCGCCATGGTAGAGTCGTGGAACAGAACGCGGTTGAGCCACTGTTCTCCGCGCCCGCTCATGCCTATACCCAACAGCTGCTTGCCGCCGTGCCTTCTGCGACGGGAGAACATCACGCAGCCACATCGCCACCCGAGCCGCTGTTGCAGGTTGAGCATTTGCACATTAGCTACGCGTCCACGCTGGGCAGACGGCATCCGGTGGTTAACGATGTCTCTTTTGCTATCGGCAAGGGGGAGTTTCTTGGCCTGCTGGGTGAATCCGGGTCGGGGAAAACGACCATCGGGCGCAGCCTGCTGGGCATGATCAAACCGGACGGCGGCACCATCTGCCTGGCGGGAGAGCCGCTTTACGATGCAAAGCACCGCACCACAAAGGCCAGCCGGGCCAAAATTGGGGCGATCTTCCAGAACCCCGCAAGCTCTCTCAATCCGAAGATGAGCATCAGCCAGTCGATTGCCGAGCCGCTGATAACCCACACCTCGCTGGATCGCGCCGCGCTCGATAAACGGGTCAGCACGCTGATCGACCTGGTCGGTTTGCCTGCCGCCTGGCGGGACAGATATCCGTATGAGCTTTCCGGCGGCCAGTGCCAGCGTATTGCGATTGCGCGAGCCATTGCGCTTCGGCCACAGTTGCTGATTGCCGATGAACCCACTTCGGCGCTGGATGTTTCTATTCAGCAGGCGATTCTGACCCTGCTGCGCAATCTGCAGCAGGAATATCAGTTTGGCTGTCTGTTTATCAGTCATGACCTGGCGGTGGTACGCAGCCTGTGCCGGTCAATTGTGGTACTGAAAAACGGCCAGGTGGCCGAACGGGGCAGCGTGGAACGCATCTTCACGCGGCCGGAGAGTGACTACACGCGTACGCTAATCGACAGTATCCCTCTGGCCGATCCGCGCTATCAGCAGGATAAGCGACGGCTTCGTACTAACGCCCTGGACGCAGCATAAACACCACGGTTCCGCGATACCAGCGTGAGGTGGAAAGCTCACGCTCATAGCGCGGTTCCCATTCGCCGTTCTGAACCAGCCCGACACGAAACGGAATATGTAACTTTTGCAGTGCGGGCAAATAGCTGGCATAGCCCTGCACACTGTGCCGCCCCTGATAGGTCTGCACCACCAGCTCATCCACCGGCAGGCGGTTCAGCGTGGCGATGTCCCCGGTACTGGCCCAGTCAAGCAGCCCGGTCACCCCCAGGGCATACTCTCGCGGCAGCTTTTGCCGCAGCGCGGTCAGGAACTGTGCGTAATCATCCAGCTTTCGGGTTGCCGCATCGAAGTCGATTTGCAGGCCGACAACGTGATTACCACTCTGGCTCCAGCGCGTCATCAGGCCGATGATTCTTGCTGAGATATCGTCCGGCATCTCCAGCGTGGTTAAGCGCACGGTTAGCCAGATACGGGGGAAGCTAAGCCTGCTGACCGGCAGGCCCACGCGTTCAAATACCGGGCTGCCGCGATGCAGATTCACTTCCCCCTGATGCAGATAGACCACCTCTGCTTCACGCATTTCTGCCGAGCTGCCGACGCCCGACCACAGCCAGAAGGCTCGGTGGTCGGCGGCGCGAACACGATGGCCAGGCGCTGATAAAACGGCGATAGTCGGCGAGTTGGCGCTGGCAGCGACGTTTTCATCAGCACTGGCATCAGCACTACTGACATCAGCATTATCATTCGCAAAGGCACCGGGATTTTCACCTCTGACACCGACACGCTCATTGGCACTGACGTTAGCATCAACACCGGCAACGGCACCCGGATTTTCCCCCCTGCCATCAGCACGATCGCTCGCGCTGGAACTGACACTGCCGACAGCCACCAGACTGCACAGCATCATTACCAGTAGTATTTGAGCCGCTGCGCCCATGGCCCGCCCCGATAGTCCGCTTTCAGACGGTTAAACCAGGCTTTACGCGCCGCCGGTTCAGCATCCTGCCCGCCGCAGTCGTTGTAGCCCGACGGCGCATAGCACATCACCGCACGGTAAAGCGCAAAGCTTTTATCTTCCGGCTCGGCACGCGGATTCTGGATCACCTGCGTATAGTACGCCTGACGATTGGGTGCGCCGCCACTGCCCTCACCCACTGCGGCTCCCAACGCCAGCGTCCCATCCTGTTCCGGCCAGCTGTCCACCTTCGCCTGCGTGGTGCGGAAAAACTCGCCGAGGCAGTTCAGCGCGTGGGGGTCGTCGGAACGGGCGTTCAGCGTGCTGACCGTCTGCTCCAGCGAGGCACAGCGATAGCCCGGTTCGGCTTTTTCGCCCGTCCAGTTAAATACCGTCAGATCGACGTCGGAAAAACTGTTGTCCACCAGCGGCTGGGTGATATGGCTGCCCAGCGCCTTATCCTGTAGCCAGTCGCCGTAGCGCCCGGCAATCAGGTCTTTTACCAGCAGGGTGTGCAGTGCGATGGTCTTCTCTTCGCTGCTGCTCCCCTCTTTTACCTGCTGACGCAGCAGGTCGGGGGTCGCCAGCTTCTTCAATACCAGCGAGCGGTAGCGCAGGTTGGTCACCGGGCTGTCGGCGGCAAAGATTTGTCCGGTCTGCCCGCTGTTGACCAGCGTCGCCGCCAGCATCGCCTGTAGCATCTGCTGCTGCTCTTTATCTTTGGCTATCGTGAGCAGATGCAGCCAGTGCTGGCGCGCGGCATCCCAGTTTTTCTGATCCATCAGCACGTCGCCGTACAGCACCTGCTGACTGAAGGCCAGAATGTCATGCTCGGGCAGGGATTCCACCGGTTTAATGGCGTCGAGCACCGTGGCGTAATCCTGCTTCTGCTCTGCCAGCAGCAGCGTCAGGTACTGCCACAGCGGCAGCTGCTGGCCCCTGTCGAAAATCGGTTTGATCTGCTCAAGATACGCCCGATCCACACAGGGTGCTTTGCCGTCGCATTCCGTGCTGCGCATCAGGCGCAGCGTCTGGGTAAAGGTCAGTAGCGGGGCGTCCGGCGCATTGAGGAAATACGCCTCGTTGCGGGTCAGATCCTTACTGAGCAGCTTATCGTCGACCTCGGCTATCAGTGAAATGAGCGATTCCACGCTGCCCGCCTGCTTCAGCGCCTGCTCGGATTCCTGCGCCAGCGAGTCCCAGCCCTCAAGATACCAGTTAATGCGGCGCAGCATGCCGCGTGCCGATTCGGCATACAGGCCATCCGGCCATTTTTGCAGATAGGCCTGCGCCTGATTAAGCGCCTCCGTGGCGGCGGCTTTATCAATGTTTTTCACATCAAAATCACCGTACATGCCGCTGGCGTTAGCGCTACTGCGGTTTAATCCTGTACGCATCAGCATATAGGCGGCCGTTTCAGCCAGCCACGGCTGCTGACCTGCACTCAGCGCGGTAAAGGCGGTGGCCGCCGCCGCATAGTCACCGGCATAGAACTGGTTTGCCGCCAGCAGATAGTGCTGAAACTGCCCGGCCACGGTGTTTTCCGGGTAGTTCAACGCCGCAATAGCAGCCTGCGCTTCAGCGCTGCCGTTGACCTTGAGCCGCGCCAGAGCCAGCGACTGGCGCTGTTCCGGGGTCAGCGAGGTTTCCGCCAGCAGCGCGCGGTAAAACTGTTCGACGGATTCGAGCGTGTTGGACACGCGGCGATCTTCCAGGCCATCGTTCTGCTGGCGGAAGCCGTCCAGCAGCGCATCATCAACGCCTATCTGCCTCGCCTGCATCGCCAGCGGCAGCTCGGCGACCGAGGCATCCGGTGTCGCCTCATCCTGCATATGGTCGTACCATTCCGACAAATGCGGTGCAAAATAGTAGTTACGACTGTGAACAACATCGATGGATTCCGGCAGTACCGGCAGCGGGAAGGCCTTTTTCTCACCCAGCAGCCGCAGCAGGTTATCGCGGGTATCGTTACCAATATCGAGCACCGGCGGGCTGCTTATCAGGCACCCTTTAGCACTCCAGGGGCAGCTCCCCATATCCGACGAAGCCTGCGCCCACTGGCTGAACAACCCCACGCTGCCTGCTGCCAGCATCCATCCCAACACGTTGTTATGTTTCACTATCGGCTCCTTTCCTGCGAAATCACGCATTATCATCCTGAAGAGTAGTACCTATTTAAGCAGGAAACTCACCGGCCTTAATGGTCCAGGCGCTGTGGTGGTGCTCCATGCCGATTTTCGGGTAGTAGCCTTCTGCCAGCGGTGCCGCTATCAGTATCAGGCGACAGGCGGCATCAAGCTGGCGGCAGGTTTCCGCAATCAGCGCCTTGCCGATGCCGCCCTTCTGGACCTTTTCGGACACGGCGAGGTCGGACAGGTAGCAGCAGAAGGTGAAATCCGTCACCGAACGGGCAACGCCAACCAGCGCCTCACCCTGCCACGCGGTTACCGTCAGGTTGGCATGCTTCAGCATCTTCGCAATGCGATCGTCATCCGCCAGCGGCCTTCTTGCGCCTAACGAGGTTTCACTCAGCAGATCGATAAACTGCTGCGAAGTGATCGGATAATTCACCCGATAAACAATATCTGCGTCGTTTTCCATAGCCCGGTCATCCCCTGTTCGATTACACATATCTTTGTGAAACATCACCTTATGCCAGTTATTTCTGCTTAGCAACGTCGCTCAGATTAGCACTTGCCGGTGACACACGCATGAAGCTGCACCGCTTTCGCTGCCAGCGAGATCTGCATCACATAATTCAGTGGGTTAGCTTCAGAGCGAAACCGCTCAGCCCCTCAAGCAACCGCTCACTGCTGCATATGACCGCTTAACCACTCTTTCCACCGCTCAGGGGGAAAAATTGCCACCATATACCCAGCATGATTTTGTGCCCTTCGATAAAAACTCAGAGGCTCAGCCGGGATGCTGAGATCGTTTTCATCAATTATAAAAACCAGGTTTCCTATGAATAAAAACTCATTATTCAAACACATCCCCTGGATGATTCTTGGAATCATCGGGGCATGTTGTCTGGCCGTCGTTGCCCTGCGGCGCGGCGAGCATATCAGTGCACTGTGGATCGTCGTCGCTTCCGTGTCGGTCTATCTTGTCGCTTACCGCTACTACAGCCTGTATATCGCCCAGAAGGTGATGAAGCTCGATCCAACGCGATCGACACCGGCGGTGATCAATAACGACGGCCTGAACTACGTACCGACCAACCGCAACGTGCTGTTTGGTCACCACTTTGCGGCAATTGCCGGTGCCGGTCCGCTGGTTGGTCCGGTGCTCGCCGCGCAGATGGGCTATCTGCCCGGCGTGCTGTGGCTGCTGGCGGGTGTAGTGCTGGCCGGTGCGGTGCAGGACTTTATGGTGCTGTTTATCTCTTCCCGCCGTAACGGCGCTTCGCTCGGCGAGATGATCAAAGAAGAGATGGGCCCGGTTCCCGGAACCATCGCGCTGTTCGGCTGCTTCCTGATTATGATTATTATTCTCGCCGTGCTGGCGCTGATCGTCGTGAAGGCGCTGGCGGAAAGTCCGTGGGGCGTATTTACCGTCTGCTCGACGGTGCCGATCGCGCTGTTTATGGGCATCTACATGCGCTACCTGCGGCCCGGCCGCGTGGGTGAAGTGTCGGTGATCGGTATCGTGCTGCTGGTCGCCTCTATTTACTACGGCGGCGTAATTGCGCACGACCCGTACTGGGGCCCGGCGCTGACCTTTAAAGACACCACCATTACCTTCACGCTGATCGGTTACGCGTTCGTTTCCGCCCTGCTGCCGGTATGGCTGATTCTGGCACCGCGCGACTATCTGGCTACCTTCCTGAAAATCGGGGTGATCGTCGGCCTGGCTATCGGCATCGTGATCCTCAATCCTGAGCTGAAAATGCCGGCCATCACCCAGTATATCGATGGTACGGGTCCGCTGTGGAAAGGTGCGCTGTTCCCGTTCCTGTTTATTACCATCGCCTGCGGCGCGGTGTCCGGCTTCCATGCGCTGATCGCCTCCGGCACCACGCCGAAGCTGCTGGCCTGTGAAACCGACGCACGCTTTATCGGCTACGGTGCCATGCTGATGGAGTCCTTCGTGGCGGTGATGGCGCTGGTAGCGGCGTCGATTATCGAACCGGGCCTCTATTTTGCGATGAACACCCCACCGGCCGGTCTGGGCATCACCATGCCTAACCTGCACGAGCTGGGCGGTGAAAACGCGCCGATGATCATGGCGCAGCTGAGAGAAGCGACCGCGCATGCGGCGGCAACCGTCAGCTCCTGGGGCTTCGTGATTACCCCGGACCAGATTCTGCAAACGGCAAAAGATATCGGTGAGCCTTCGGTACTGAACCGTGCCGGTGGTGCGCCAACGCTGGCGGTGGGTATCGCCCACGTCTTCCACAAGATTGTGCCAGTGGCCGATATGGGCTTCTGGTATCACTTCGGTATTCTGTTTGAGGCGCTGTTTATTCTGACCGCGCTGGATGCCGGTACGCGTTCAGGCCGCTTTATGCTGCAGGACCTGCTGGGTAACTTCGTGCCGTTCCTGAAGAAAACCGACTCGCTGGTGGCAGGAGTTGTAGGCACAGCAGGCTGCGTGGGCCTGTGGGGCTACCTGCTGTATCAGGGCGTGGTTGATCCGCTGGGCGGCGTGAAGAGCCTGTGGCCGCTGTTCGGTATCTCTAACCAGATGCTGGCCGCCGTGGCGCTGATTCTGGCAACCGTGGTGCTGGTGAAAATGAAGCGCACCAAATACATCTGGGTCACCGTGCTGCCAGCCGTCTGGCTGCTGATCTGCACCACCTGGGCGCTGGGCCTGAAACTGTTCAGCAACAACCCACAGATGGAAGGCTTCTTCTATATGGCCGGGCAGTATAAAGAGCGTATCCAGGCAGGCGGTGCCGAGCTGACCCAGCAGCAGATCAACAATATGCATCATATTGTGATCAACAACTACACTAACGCCGGACTGAGTATCCTGTTCCTGATTGTGGTGTACAGTATTATCTTCTACGGCATTAAAGCGTGGATGAAGGCGCGCCAGACAGACCAGCGCACCGACAAAGAAACGCCTTATGTCCCGGTGCCGAAAGAAGGGGTGAAAGTCTCTTCCGGCCACTGATAATCTCTGAATCTCAGCCCCGCGATGCGGGGCTGTCTCCTGCCTGACGGCGGGGGATCACCAAAGGAGCGGCGTATGTTTGATAACTTAGGCGCGGCAAAAAAATACCTCGGTCAGGCGGCAAGAATGCTGGTAGGCATCCCCGATTACGATACCTACGTCCTGCATATGCAGACCAATCATCCGGACAAACCGGTGATGACCTATAAGGAATTTTTCCGCGAACGCCAGCAGGCCCGCTACGGCGGCGACGGCAAAGGCGGAATGCGCTGCTGTTAACAGGAACGATTATGACCCCGATTGCAGTTACCGTTTTAACCGGTTTCCTCGGCGCAGGTAAAACCACCCTGCTGCGCCATATCCTGCACGAACAGCAGGACTACAAAATCGCCGTCATTGAAAATGAGTTCGGCGAAGTCTCGGTAGATACCCAGCTGATTGGCGATCGCGCCAGTCAGATTACCACCCTGACCAACGGCTGTATCTGCTGCACTCGCTCTAACGAGCTGGAAGATGCGCTGCTGGATCTGCTCGATGGTCTGGACAACGGCAGCCTGAGCTTTGACCGGCTGGTGATTGAATGCACCGGCATGGCGGACCCTGGCCCGATCCTGCAAACCTTCTTCTCCCACGAAATTATCTGCGAGCGCTATCTGCTGGACGGAGTGATTACCCTGGTGGATGCGGTGCATGCAGACCAGCAGTTAAACCAGTTCAGCCTGGCGCAGTCACAGATCGGCTACGCGGATCGCATTCTGCTGAGTAAAACCGACGTCTCCGGCGATAACAGCGCGCTGACCGAACGCCTCCAGCGCATCAACGCCCGCGCGCCGATCTATCCGGTGATCCACGGCCAGATCGACCTTGCCCTGCTGTTTGATACCCGCGGCTTTATGCTGGAGGAGCAGGTGGTGGTGGCGAAACCTCGCTTCCAGCGCATTCACGAGGCGCAGAACGCCATCTCGTCGATCGTGGTGGAGTTTGACTACCCGGTGGTGCTGGGTGATGTGTCGGCGGTAATGGAAAACCTGCTGGGCAGCTTTGCCGAAAGCCTGCTGCGCTATAAGGGGATGCTGTGGATCGCCGACCAGCCGTGCCGCCTGCTGTTCCAGGGCGTGCAGCGGCTCTACAGCGCCGACTGGGATCGCCCGTGGGAAGCGGACGAACAGCCGCACAGCACGCTGGTGTTTATTGGTGTGAACCTGCCGGAAGCGGAGATCCGCAGCGCCTTTAACGGACTGAAAACGAACCCGCCTGCCGCACAGTAGCCATTTCATCCTGTTCTGTTAGCGACGGCGAACCGGCATGGTTTAGCCGTCGCGCAACGGCAGTGCATCCCACCACATCCTTGCCGTTACCCGCTCGCGATCGCTGCATCATCGCCGGGCAAGCGCCTCACTTTTCCCGGCCAGCCCACACCACCATCACCCGGTCATCGCCCTTTTCGCGCACAAAGCCGTAGCCCTGCGGCAGCGTCAGCGCGGTCTGCTTCCCGGCACCCAGCGCCGGATGGCGGGCGCGAAACTGCCCGATCCGCTGCCAGTGCCGCAGGCTGGCCGCCGCGCTGCCGTTGAGATCCTGCCAGTTCATGTCCGATCGTGTGCCCTGTAGCGGGTCCGATCCGGTCGGGCCAAACGGACGTGCGGACTCATCACCGTAAAAGATCTGCACGGCGCCGGGTGCCAGTAACAGCAGCTCTGCCGACGTTGATCCACCTTCGCGGAACAGGCGGGTATCGTGTGAAGAGAGATAGCTAAGGACGTTGAAATCCTGGAGTTTTTCCGCCATCTGCTGCCAGACACCGTCCATATTCGCCAGACAATTCGCCGCGCTGGCGGCCTGATCCTGGTAATCAAAATTGATCATCGCATCGAAGCCGTGCTGGTAGTAGGCGCTTTGCATCACGCCGTGCCCCCAGGATTCACCGGTCATCCAGAACGGCGCATCATCGATTTTTTTCTGCGGGTTAGCCTGTTTCCACGCCGCCAGCGCCTCGCTGGCCTGCGTTTTTAGCTGCTGCCAGGCTTCCAGCTCAACGTGTTTGGCGGTATCCACGCGGAAACCGTCGATGCCGTAGTCGCGCACCCACTGGCTCAGCCAGTGAGTCAGGTAATCGCGCGGCGTGGCTCCGGCGATTTCCCGCGCGGCGGTATCGGGCTTATGGCGATAAAACAGCGGCAGCCCGGAAGGTTCGGTGGATTCGGTTTTCAGATCCGGTAAAAAGGCCAGCGACATGGTCAGATCGTCAAAACCGGGGTTGTCGTAATCGCCAATATCGGTACGTATCCACTTTTTTCCCCACCAGTTTTGCCAGGCGGTTTTGTCGCTGAAGTTGATGTAGTCGTTAAAGCTGTGCCAGTTCTGCCCGGCGGCGGGCTGCCAGTCGGTCCAGCTTTCACCGAGGATCTTGCCGCGCTCGGGCTCGTTCAGATAGAGCGCGCCGAACTGATAAGTTTGCATATCCGCCAGCGTCGCGTAGCCCGCGTGATTCATCACCACGTCAAACAGCACACGGATGCCGCGCCGGTGTGCCTCATCCACCAGCGTACGCAGGTCGTTTTCATCGCCCATGTTGGCATCCAGCCGCGTCCAGTCCTGGGTGTAATAACCGTGGTAAGCATAGTGCGGGAAATCGCCTTTCGTGCCGCCGCCCACCCAGCCGTGGATCTGCTCCAGCGGCGAGCTGATCCACAGCGCGTTCACGCCCAGCTGCTGCAAATAATCGAGTTTGCCGGCCAGGCCTTTCAGATCGCCGCCGTGAAAGGTGCCGATCTCCTGCATGCCGTCTTTATGCCGTCCGTAGCTGTTATCGTTTGACGGATCGCCATTGGCAAAACGGTCGGTCAGCACGAAATAGACCGTGGCGTTGTGCCACTGAAACGCTGCTGCCTGATGGGTTTTCTCCGCTTCCAGCAGCAGGAGTCCGTTACTTTCCGCCGCCGGCTGCAGGGTAATTTTTCCGTCGCGGACGATGGCAGTTTGCTGGCTGTAAAAGTCCCGCACCACGCTGCCTTCGGCAAAGGTTTGCCCGACGGGGATAGTCAGCGGTTTCCCACTGCTCACCGGGCACTGGCGAGCCACGAGGGCAGGCGCATCGCCCGCACCCTTCACGCTCAGCAGCAGCGTGGGCGTACCGGAACGGGTATCCAGCTGCACCTGATAATCGCCGTCGCGGAACCGTCGCCACTGCGGCGCACTGCCGCTACAGGGCTTCAGCGACAGCATCTGATTAAGCCTGATGTCGCCCGATGGCTGCCAGCACTGCTCGCCCTGCTTCAGAGTTATCGGATGCGCGCCTTTTTTCAGCGCGGCCTGGCTGCGCCAGACACCGGTGCCGTCGTCGGTCAAGGGAGGGAAGTCAGACGCTGTCCAGCTGGCGCAGGCAATACCGGGCAGTAAGAGCAGAAGTAACGCTGAATGTTTCATTAAAGAGCCCCGTCATGGCGATTTTCCCCAGTGTGCCGCTGAAGTCAAACGGGTGAATCATCCCCTTTAAAAATCCGCAGGGAGGAGAGGCGGGGATGAGATAACAGACCGTTTTCGCGACATTCTTCAGGGCGAAAAACACTATTTGCATCAATATTTGATCGATTTTCATACGATTTATCGTGACATGATTTCGGAATTGGACTATTTCTGTACGTGCCCTGCGAGGTTATTTTTGGTACAATTTCCGATTCATCCGACAAAAAAGCGCATAACGAAAGGATTGGAATGCTTACATTCGACCAGGAGAGCTAATGATATCGATACCCAAGCGACGACCTGGGGCGGCGATACTCATGTTTTTCACCCTGATGTTTTCAGGGGGCGTGCTGGCAAAGACGCACGCAGAAACAACGAGTCACAAAGCCCACGTAGTTAAGACCAGCGTTAAGAAACAGGCAAGCAGTAAACAAGAGTATTCTCGCAATAGTGTTAAGAGTAGTTCACTTCCTGATTTGCGAAAATACCCTTCCGGAACCCCAAGGAAAAAAGCGTTTCTCCGGACGGTTATGCCTTATATCACCAGCCAGAACGCGGCGATTACCGCCGAGCGTAACTGGCTGCTCAGTAAGCAGTACACCAGTCAGTGGTCGCCTGCTGAACGCGCGCGCATGAAGGATATTGCCACACGCTACAAAGTGAGCTGGTCCGGTAATACGCGCCGTATCCCGTGGGACGCGCTGCTGGACCGCGTGGATATTATCCCCGACAGCATGGTCGCCACCATGGCGGCGGCAGAGAGCGGCTGGGGCACCTCGAAGCTGACGCGCAGCAACAACAATCTTTTCGGCATGAAATGCGCGAAAGGGGGCTGTAAAAATGGGCCAGGCAAGGTGAAAGGCTACTCCCGCTATGATTCCGTGCAGGAGTCAGTTGCGGCTTACGTGGCTAACCTGAATACCCACGCGGCCTATGCGTCGTTCCGTAAATCCCGCGCTCAGCTGCGCAAAGCGGATCAGGAAGTGACGGCAACGGCGATGATCCACAAGCTGAAGGGCTATTCCACCCGCGGTCAGAGCTATAACAACTACCTGTTCGCCATGTATCAGGATAACCAGCAGCTGATTGCTGCACATATGTAACTTCCCGCCTTTAACGGGCTGTCGGGCCAGCTGGCCTACAGCCCCAGCGCTTCCTTCAGACTTTTCAGATAGCGGCGGCTTACCGGTACGGTATGGCCGTCGCGCAGCAGCAGCTCCGCCTGACCATTGTCCTCCAGGCGGATTTCCTTCAGCTGGGTCATATTCACCAGATACTGCCGATGGCAGCGCAGCAGCGGCGTGCGGCTCTCCAGCGTGCGCAGCGTCAGCTCGGTAAAGCCCTCTTTGCCATCCTGGCTGGTGACGTAAACGCCGCTCATGCGGCTGCTGACGAACGCCACCTCATCCATTTGCAGCAGCCAGATGCGGCTGTGCCCACTACAGGGAATATACTTCAGCGGCTGCTGGTTCTCCGGCAGCAGAGAAATATCCTGTACCTGCCGCTCCTGGCGCAGCCGCGCCAGCGTCTTGCCCAGCCGCTGCTGCTCGATGGGCTTTAGCAGATAGTCAAAGGCATGCTCCTCAAACGCCTGGATCGCGTACTCATCAAAGGCGGTCAGAAACACAATATAGGGACGATGCCGCCGATCGAGCATCCCGGCCATCTCCAGCCCGCTGATGCGCGGCATCTGGATGTCAAGAAACAGTACGTCCGGCCGCAGATTATTCACTGCACCAATCGCCTCAATCGCATTGCTGCATTCGCCGACAATCTCGATATCGCTCTCGTCCTGTAGCAGGAAGCGCAGGTTTTCACGCGCCAGCGGCTCATCATCAACAATCAGCACTCTTAACATGCGGTTTCCTCCATCGGCAGACGCAGCGTCACGCGGGTAAAGCTGTCCGGTTCGCAGCTGACCGTCAGCCCGTAGCCGTCACCAAATCGCGCGCGCAGACGCTTATCCACCAGGCTCATGCCTAATCCATTGCCGCTGCTTTTCGGCTGATACAGCCCGGCATTATCCTCTACTTCGACAATCACATGTTGCCCTTCACTGCGGGCGCGGATAGTAATCGCCCCACTGCCCAGCAGCTGCGAGGTGCCGTGCTTAATGGCATTTTCCACAATCGGCTGTAGCGTGAAGGCCGGTAAATGCTGATGCGCCAGCGCCTCCGGCACCTGCATCTCTACCCTTAGCTGCGACTGGAAGCGCGCCAGCTCAATTTGCAGATAGGCATTGATGTGCTCAATCTCATTGTCCAGCGTGACAATCTCGGAAGGCCGCTTGAGGTTTTTACGGAAAAAGGTCGACAGATACTGCACCAGCTGCCCGGCGCGCTCACCGTCGTGGCGGATCACCGCTTTCAGGGTATTTAGCGCGTTAAACAGGAAGTGCGGGTTAACCTGGGCATGCAGCAGCTTGATCTCCGACTGCGCCAGCAGCGCCTCCTGCCGCTCGTATTTCCCCGCCAGGATCTGCGCCGACAGCAGCTGCGCAATCCCCTCCCCCAGCGTGCGGTTGATCGAGCTGAACAGGCGGTTACGCGCTTCGTAGAGTTTGATGGTGCCAATCACCCGCTGGTTCTCTCCGCGCAGTGGGATCACCAGCGTCGAGGCCAGCTTGCAGTTAGGGTGCAGCGAACAGCGGTAAGGCACTTCGTTGCCGTCGGCATAAACCACTTCACCGCCTTCGATGGCGCGCCAGGTATAGCTGGAAGAGATCGGTTTACCGGGCAGATGGTGATCGTCGCCGATACCGGTAAACGCCAGCAGCTTCTCCCGATCGGTGATCGCCACGGCGCTGATATCCAGCTCTTTGTACAGCACCTGCGCCACCTTCATGCTGTTTTCTTCGTTAAAGCCCTGCCGTAGTATCCCTTCGGTGGAAGCCGCCACCTTCAGCGCGGTGGCGGAAAACGCCGAGGTATATTTTTCAAACATCGCCCGCTTATCGAGCAGGATGCGCATAAACATCGCCGCCCCCAGGGTATTGGTCACCACCATCGGCGCGGCGATGCTGCCCACCAGGTGCAGGGCATCCTGAAACGGCCGGGCGATCAGCAGGATAATCAGCATCTGCACCACTTCGGCCACAAAGGTGATTGCGCCCGCGGTCAGCGGGTTGAACAGCTTATCGATGCGGCCGCGCCGGATCAAAATGCTGTGCAGCAGGCCACCGAGCAGCCCTTCGGTAATGGTGGAAACCATGCAGCTCAGCGCGGTCATTCCCCCCATCGAATAACGATGCAGACCGCCGGTCAGCCCGACCAGGCCACCGACCACCGGGCCGCCGAGCAGGCCGCCCATTACCGCGCCGATCGCCCGGGTATTGGCGATGGAGTCTTCGATATGCAGACCAAAGTAGGTGCCCATAATGCAGAACACGGAGAAGGTGATATAGCACAACAGCTTGTGCGGCAGGCGCACCGAAACCTGCATCAGCGGGATAAACAGGCGGGTTTTGCTCATCAGCCAGGCAATAACCAGAAACACACACATCTGCTGCAACAGCAGTAAAACTAAATTGAACTCGTACATGCCCTGCCGTCCACAACCGTTAAGGCGGATAACATACCGCTATTAGCGAAACGTTTCTTTGCCACAGGCCAGAAAAATGCGATCGCGCAGGTCACTTTTTACGTTGAGAAGGGAAATCGGGCAGCACCGCGGCGCTGCCCGTTAAGGAGAGTCGCTTACGGGCGATGCCCGCTGACGTCATTTTGATAGCTGAGCAGGAAGCGCTGGGTGCGCTGATGCTGCGGCCGGGTAAAGATCTGCTCCGGCTCGCCGTCTTCCACAATCGCGCCGTCGGCCATAAAGATAATGCGGTCGGCAATATCACGGGCAAACGACATCTCGTGGGTCACCAGCAGGATGGTGGTCTGATGATCGATAATTGAGCGGATCACCTGTAGCACCTCCTGTACCAGTTCCGGGTCCAGCGCCGACGTCGGCTCATCCAGCAGGATCACCTTCGGCTTCACCGCCAGCGAACGGGCAATCGCCACGCGCTGCTGCTGGCCGCCGGAAAGCATCGCAGGATAGCTGTCGGCCTTCTCGCGCAGGCCGACCTTCTCCAGCAGATTCAGCCCGATGGCATCCGCTTCCGCCTTCGGCATTTTTTTGCCGATAATCAGCCCTTCGGTGATGTTTTGCAGTGCGGTTTTATTTTTAAACAGGTTGTAGTGCTGGAACACCATGCCGGTTTGCTGGCGCAGGGCGTTTTCCTGTTTGGTACTGATTTTGGCGACATCCACCGTCAGATCGCCGATGGTCAGCGTGCCGCTTTCCGGCTTCTCCAACAGATTGATGCAGCGCAGCAGCGTTGATTTCCCCGAGCCGGAAGGCCCGATAATCGCCACCACTTCCCCCTGCGCCACCGAAAGATCAACGTCCTTCAGCACGTGAGTTTTGTCATAAAATTTATTCAGCTTGCTAATCGTCAACATCGGCTGGGTTCCTTAGCGATAAGGCCGGTTAAGGCGCTTTTCCAGACGCTTTTGCAGCATGGTCAGCAGAATGGTCACGGCCCAGTAGATCAGCGCCACCGCGATATAGCTTTCCAGGAAGCGGAAGGAGTTACTCGCCAGGATCTTGGTCTGCGAGAAGATCTCCGTTACGCCCACGGTAAAGGCCAGCGATGACTCTTTAATCAGCATAATCAGATAGTTGGCCATACCCGGCACGGCAACGCGAATGGTCTGCGGCAGAATAACCCGGCGGAACCCCTGCCAGCGGGTCAAACCCACTGACAGGCAGGCTTCCATCTGGCCCGGCTCGATGGCGTTCATCGCGCCGCGGAACTCCTCGGCGAGGTTGGCGGCGTTCTTAAAGCTGAGCGCAATAATGGTCGCAGAGATCGCGTTCATCATGCTGATGCCGGGGAACAGCTGCGGGATACCGAAGTAAAAAATAAACAGCGTTACCAGCGTCGGCACCGAGCGGAAAAACGAGATATACAGCTCGGCCAGCGGAGTCAGGATCATGATGCGGTTGCGGATCAGCAGCGCAAGGCCAACGCCCATCACCGAAGCGATCACCATCGAGGTGACCGCCAGGAACAGCGTCATCGGTAAAAAGCTGAGCAGCGAAGGAAACGCCTCCAGCATAAAACGCAGATCGAAATTCATCGGCTTACTGTTCCTTGCTGACGTCCTGTTTCAGATACTGCTCGGACAGTTTGGTCAGCGTACCGTCGGCGGCCAGTTCTTTCAGCGCTTCATCAAACTTGGTGCGCAGCTCGTCGCCCTGGGCATTTTTCACAAACGGGAACGCTTCCTGATAGCGATAGACCGGGTTACCGGACAGTTTCAGCGGCAGGCGGGAGTTATCAATCAGCAGCTGTGCACCCGCGCGGTCCATGATGTAGGCGTCAATACGGCCCAGCGCCACATCCTGCACGATAGCGCTTGGCTCTTCGTAGGTGTGGATGTTGATACCGGCATCCGGGTAGTTTTTACGCAGGAAGTTCTCTTTGCTGCTGCCTACATCCACGCCCAGGCGCTTGCCTTTCAGATCGTCGATAGTCTGGATAGAGTCGTCGTCTTTGCGGGTCACCAGCTGCGCGCCGGAATAGATGTAGGTCTGGGAGAACTGGTATTTTTCACGGCGTTTTTCGTTGGCTTCAACCTGGTTGGCGATGGTGACGATTTTGCCGGAATCCAGCATACCGAACAGGCCGGTCATATCAGCAGTGGTTAATTCCACACGGGAATAACCCAGCTTTTTCGCCACCGCGTTTACAACCGCAATATCATATCCTTCTAAATCCTTGCCGTTTTGACGGTAGGAGAAACCAATACTCACGCCGAATGTACCGACCTGAAGGACTTTTTCTGCATCGGCGGCTTTCTCTTTATTATTATCACAGCCGGCCACCAGAACCGATAACCCCAGAACCAGTGCGAGAATACCTTTATTTGTAGATTGCATTATTTACCCTGATTTAAATTTTCTAGAAATAACAATATTATAGAGGCGAAGACGTATAACGCGGCGCCGGGATGCTTGCTACCAACAAAAAGGAATAAGATATAACAGAAGGTTATATAAAATTCCCAGATGAAACAGGATAGCAGTTGCACCGCCGGTATAGTTAATAAAATAATAAGAACCATCTTAATCCGCAAAATAACGGATTTTCTAACCAGAGAGAGAATTATGCGTATTGTAGCCTGTGGTGACCTGCTATTTTCCAGCCGTAACCTGGTCAACCGCCTGGATAAAAGAATTATTAACTTACTTCAGGGGGCAGATGCAGTGTTTGCTAATGCTGAATTCAGCTGCCCGCAGCCGAATATTCCCCCTGCGGCAGGGCGTGGCTACATCACGGCCGTCAAACCGGCAACGCTGGATGAGTTTGTCGATCTGAACATCAAGCTGGTTTCCTTCGCCAACAACCACACCGGTGACTTCGGCTGGGAAGGTGTACTGAGCACCATCGACGCGGCGGAAGCGCGCGGACTGGTTCCCTGCGGCGTGGGCCGCAACCTGGATGATTCCCGCCTGCCGCGCTTCCTCGATACCGCCGCAGGACGCGTGGGCGTGGTGGCACTCGGCTCAACCCGTTCAGAAGTGTTCCTGGCCGCCAACGGCGGCGCGGGCACCGTGGCGCGTCCGGGCCTGAACCCGCTGCGCTGGGGCCGCGCCTACGTGCTGCCCGACGAACAGTTCGAGCAGCTGAAAAACATCACCCGCCTGCTGGGCACCGATGAAAGCGTGCGCGAAGGCATGCGCGTTGAGGTGATGGCCGACAAGGGGCCGGACGAGTTTAAATTTGGCTCGCTGTTCGAAAGCTCGCTGCAAATTGAGCGCGGCGAGAAAGCCGGTGTACGCACCTGGTACAACGAGCAGGACTGCCAGGAAAACGAACACAGCGTGCGTGATGCCGCCAATCGCAGCGACTTTACGCTGGTCAGCCTGCACACCCACGAAGGCGATAAAGACAGCTGGTACAGCCCGGACGCACCGGAGTTCGTCGAATCCTTCGCCCATCGCGCGGTAGAGGCCGGTGCCGATGCGGTAGTCTGCCACGGGGCGCACTTTATGCGCGGGGTGGAAATCTACAACGGTAAACCGATCTTCTATAACCTCGGCAGCCTGATGATGGAGTTCGAAGCCGGTGAATCGATTATCGGCCCGGAAATGTACCAGGCCTACGGCCATAAAGTGGATGCGCGCCCGTCGGATCTGCATCGTGCCCGCGCGAAAAACAGCGCAGGCGAGTTCACCGGTTTTAATGCCGAAGCGCGCTTCTCACAAAACGCTCTGGCGGTGTTTGACGTGGAAGGCAGCAATATTCGCGTGCAGCTGCTGCCGCTGGATCTGGGTATGGACAGCCCGCGCGTACTGGATCGCGGCCTGCCGCAGATCGTTAGCCACCAGCAGGGGCATGAGATTGCCGCACTGCTGACACGCATGAGCGAACGCTACGGCACCGAGTTCAGCTACCAGGAACAGGACGGTATGATCGCCTTTAACGCCCGTTAAGCGTCATTAAATACATCCGGTCGCCGACCGGATGTATACTTTGACTATTGATAAATAAAGGAACCGGGCCGAAATGGATGTAATACACCCCCACCCACAGCGTAAAACACGGCTGGCAGCCTTCATCTTCGCCGCCACCTCACTGTTCTCTGCCGCCGCTAACGCGTGGCAGCCGATTGATATTGATGATGACAGCGTGCTGCGTTCCCCGCCTTCGATTGCGGTGCGTAACGGTACACTCTACTTCGACGGCAAAATCATCGAAGGCTCCGCGGAAGCGTTGCTTCGCCAGCTGGACATGCGGCGGGTGGAAAAAGTCTCGTTCAACAGTATCGGCGGCGATGCCAAAGAAGCGATGGAGATGGGCCGTGAAATTCACAAGCGCAAAATGGATGTGGAAGTCAGAAACGTTTGTGCCTCCGCCTGCGCTAACTATATCTTTCCCGCCGGGAAAAATAAGTTCATTACCCAAAACGCTTATCTGCTGTGGCACGGCAGCCTGCACAGCCCGACCGATGAAATCGCGCTGGAGTCAAACGATCAGGGTCAAACTCACGAGATGCTGGTGACTTCAACGGTTTTCACCGAGTTAAAGCAGCAGGAAGCGGAATTTTATCAGCAGATCGGCGTTAATGGCGATTTCGCCTGGTGCCCGCAGCGGCAGTCGGACTACCACGAAAAATTCCCGGAAAAATGGTTCTCCTGGTCGCAGGCTAACCTGGCGAAGTTCGGCGTCAACAACGTTCGCTTTGCCACCAACGCCGCCCGCTGGCAGAGCACCATGAGCGGCAAAGGCGTGATATTTGCCGACTACTGCCAATAATTTCCTCGCAAGGCCAGGCCAGATAATTACGCCAGTTAAATACGGATAAAAGGTCTGATTAACTGGCTTTTCACCACTGAGTAGCGTAAAGAATTGCAAATGACGAGCTAAAAAACATGCCGCGTGGTAGAAATATCAGGTGTTTAACTCCCGAGGACAATTTCCTTTCCGCATCGACGAGAAGCAACAACGCGGATAAGTTGTAAAAATTATGGACAATCAGTTCAGAAACGAACGCTCTACCCCCACTGTCGTACTCGCTTTCCCCCACGCCCTTTCCGGTGAACAACACTGGCGCAACGCGCTTTAGTCCCGATCTTCCGTTTTGGCATCACGCACGCCGTGCGTTCATTTGCCCTGTTTAATTTCAGCCTGCGTCGGTTAATCCGCGCTTTCAGGCTCGCTATTCACATCTTACGGAAGATGCATCATGATTTACTGGCTATTACTGGCGCTGGCCATCGCCTTTGAAATTACCGGCACCATGCTGATGAAGTGGTCCGGCGTCAGCGGCAATCCGCTTGGCTATTTTTTAATGCTGCTGATGATCGCCCTCTCCTACATCACCCTGTCGTTTTCGATTAAGAAAATCGCCCTCGGCGTGGCCTATGCGATGTGGGAAGGGATCGGCATTCTGTTTATTACCCTGTTCAGCGTACTGCTGTTTGAAGAGTCGCTGTCGCTGACTAAGCTGCTCGGTCTGACCACGCTGGTGGTCGGTATTGCACTGATTAAGTCCGGGACCCGCGCGGCGAAGAAAACCGTGGAGGTGCAGCATGCAGGCGTTTGAATGGGTGCATGCGGCATGGCTGGCGGGTGCCATCGTGCTGGAAATCGTCGCCAATATTTTCCTGAAACTGTCCGACGGCTTCCGACGTAAGTTTTACGGCGTGCTGTCGCTGGGCGCGGTGCTGGCGGCGTTCAGCGCGCTTTCTCAGGCGGTGAAGGGCATCGATCTGTCGGTAGCCTACGCGCTGTGGGGCGGCTTTGGTATTGTTGCTACCGTCGCCGCGGGCTGGGTGCTGTTCGGCCAGCGCCTGAACCGCAAAGGCTGGGCCGGTCTGCTGCTGTTGCTGGTGGGGATGGTGCTGATCAAGCTGGCGTGATGACTATCCAGAACGGTGCCGCGCCCTGCAAAGCAGCACGGCACCCGCCGCAGGAGGCGAATAAACGCCGTTGCATCCTGCGGCGATTAAACGCCGCAGATCCGCGAGGCCGAGCAGCGAAGAGACAGCGTGCAGCACCAGCGTTCATGCCAGCCTGAACGCCAGAACAATCAGCGGTAGTACACCGCGATGCGCTGGCCGTTCAGCTCTTCGATGGTGACCGGCAGATCGAAGATATCCTCAATCACCTGCGGCACCATCACCTCCTGCGGCGTACCGCGAAACACCAGTCTGCCGCCCTTCATCGCCAGAATATAGTCCGACCACGCCGAGGCGAAGTTGATGTCGTGGATCACCAGCACAATCGATTTACCCAGCTCATCCGCCGCGCGACGCAGCTGGCGCATCATCGCCACGCTGTGCTTCATATCCAGATTGTTCAGCGGCTCATCCAGCAGCACGTATTTCGTGTCCTGGCATAACACCATCGCCACGAAGGCACGCTGGCGCTGCCCGCCGGAAAGCTCATCCAGATAGCGGTTTTGCAGCGGGATAAGATCCAGAAAGCCCAGCGCCTGCTCAACGTGGCGGCGATCGTCGGCGTTCAGCCGCCCTTTGCTGTAGGGGTAGCGGCCAAAGCTGACCAGATCGTACACCGTCAGGCGGCTGGTAAAATGGTTCTCCTGGCGCAGCACCGACAGCACCTGCGCCAGCTTTTCGCTGTTGGCATCGCTGACGTCCAGCGCATCGACGCTGACGCTGCCGCTGTCCGCCAGCAGCAGGCGGCTGATCACCGACAGCAGCGTGGACTTGCCCGCGCCGTTGGGGCCGATAATCGAGGTCACACCCGAAGATGGCAGAGTGGCACAGATATCCTGCAGAACCGGCTGCTGGTCATAGTGTTTACTGACGTTCTTTACTTCAATCACTTTTTGGCCTTCTTCAGCAACAGGTAGATAAACAGCGCACCGCCGGTAAATTCAATCACCACCGACAGGGTTCCGGCCATATCGAGCAGGCGCTCCAGCACCAGCTGGCCGCCCACCAGCGTGACCATGCCGATCAGCACGCTGCCGGGCAGCAGATAGCAATGCCGCCAGGAACCGATCAGCGGATAGGTCAGGTTGACGATCAGCAGGCCGAGGAACATCATCGGCCCGACCAGTGCGGTCGAGGTAGCCACCAGCAGCGCCACCAGCAGCAGAATGCCGGTCACGTTACGGCGATACGGCACGCCCAGCGCGGTGGCGGAATTGGCCCCCAGCGCGATCACGTCCAGCCGGTGGCGCATCCGCCAGACCAGCAGCGACACCAGCGCCACAATCAGCGCGCAAACCATCAGCACGCCGCCGTCAGCGCGGGTAAAGGTGGCGAATATCCGGCTTTGCAGCACGGCAAACTCGCCGGGCGACATCAGCCGCTGCATCAGACCGGAGGCGCTGCGGAACAGCGTGCCGCACACCAGACCAATCAGCAGTACGCGGTGCAGATCCATCCCGGAACCGCTCAGCAGCCAGCGATAGAGCAGCGTGGCAAAGGTTACCAGCAGCGCGCCTTCCGCCAGGAAGCGGCCCACGCTGCCCAGCATGCTCAGCCCGCCGATATCCAGCGCGAAGATCAGCACGGTTTGCAGCAGGACAAACAGCGACTCCAGCCCCATCACCGACGGGGTCAGAATGCGGTTCTGCGTCACCGTCTGGAACAGCAGCGTACCGATGCCGGAAGCAAACGCCACCAGCACCATCGTCGCCAGAATCTGTCCCCGGTGTTTGAGGATGTAAGCGATATTGCCGTGGAGCTGGATGGTCATAAAGATCGCCATCAGCACCAGCACCAGCGCGCTCAGCAGCAGCAGGCGGCGGCCCGGCGTGAACCGGCTGGCGGTTGAGTTCTCAGTATACACGGCGTTTTGACCTCACAATCAGCACGAGGAAAATCACCGCGCCCAGCACGCCGAGCAGCGCACTGACGGGAATTTCAAACGGATGGATAATCAGGCGGCCGATAATATCGCAGGCCAGCACCAGCATCGCCCCCAGCAGCGCCACCCACGGCACGGTGCGCCGCAGGTTATCGCCCAGCGCCAGGCTGACGATATTCGGCACGATTAAGCCGAGGAACGGTAGCACCCCCACCACCACGATCACCACGCCGCTAATCAGCGCGATCATCGCCATGCCGATCAGCATGGTCTGCTGGTAGCGCAGGCCAATATTCACCGAGAAGTCGCGGCCCATACCGGCAACGGTAAAGCGGTCGGCAATCAGTGCGGCCAGCAGGGTGATAATCCCCACGCCCCACAACAGCTCGTAGCGGCCCTGCATCACGCTGGAAAAATCACCGGACTCCCAGGCACCCAGCGCCTGCAGCAGATCGAACTTCATCGCCAGGAAGGTGGTGACCGCGCTGAACACCGCACCGAGCATAATGCCCGCCAGCGGCACCATCAGCGACGATTTCATCCGGATGCGGTTAATCAGCAGCATAAACAGCGCAGTGCCGAACAGCGCAAACAGCGAGGCTACGCCCATTTTCAGCATAATCGGCGCGGCGGGGCTGACGATCATCACCAGCAGCAGGCCAAGGCTGGCCGACTGGGTAGTACCGACGACGGAGGGTTCAACAAAGCGGTTCTGCGTCAGCATCTGCATAATCAGACCGGCAACGCTCATGGCGCTACCCGCCAGCAGCAGCGCGGCAGTACGGGGGAAACGACTGATAAGCAGGATCTCGCGCATTTCAGGATCGGTCCACAGACTGATCAGGGTAACGCGGCTGACGCCCACAAACAGGCTAAAAACAGTAAGGCCCAGCAATAATGCCAGGCCTGCGGTAAAGGCGAAGGATTTCATTTACGGCTGGGTTTTCGACTTATCCAGTACCTGCTTCACCTGGGTCATCAACAGGCTGTAGCTTTGCAGACCACCGGCGATATACAGCGAACCGGAGTCCAGATACACCACCTGCTGTTTTTTCCAGGCGTTGGTTTTGCGCACCAGCGGGTTATCCAGCACCTGCTGCGCAGAGCTGCCTTCTTTACGGCCAATCGCGCTGTCGCGATCCAGCACGAACAGCCAGTCCGGGTTAGCTTCCATCACGAACTCTGGCGATACCGAGTTGCCGTGGTTGCCGGTTTCCTTAAAGGTGGTAGCCGGTTTAAAGCCCAGCACATCATAGATGAAGCCAAAGCGGGAACCCGGTGAGTAGGCGCTGAGCTTGCCGCCGTTAACCATCAGCATCATCGCGCTGCCGGCATTGGCAGACTCTTTACGAACGTCGGCGATCTGGGCGTTGAATGCCGCCAGCACTTCTTTCGCTTTCTCCTGCTTGCCGAAGATTTCACCGAGCTGCTCGGTGCGCTCGGTCATGCTGGCGAGGAATTTGTGCGGGTCAAGATCCGGAGAGATAGTCGGCGCAATTTCACTCAGTTTGCCGTAGGCATCACGCGCGCGGGCACCGGCAATAATCAGGTCGGGTTTGGCGTTGCTCAGGGCTTCAAAGTTTGGCTCAAACAGCGTACCGGCATCGAAATAGTCCTGGCCGTTATATTTTGCCAGGTGCGCCGGATAGTGGGCGCTGGTTTTCGGTACGCCAATCACCTTCACGCCAAGCGCATCGGTAATATCCAGCGCGGCCGGGCTGAGGACCACCACGCGCTGTGGATTCTTCGGAACGGCCGTAGTGCCCTGGGCATGAACGATGCTGACCGTTGCGCCTTCAGTGGCAGCAAACGCCGCAGGTGAGCAGGCAAGTGATAGCGCAAACAGAGATGAAGTTAAGGCCTGAGGGAAACGCATTTTCTCTCTCCTGAGAATCAGAAAACTGACATAAATGAGAACTATTCGTATTAAATTTTGTTGCGGGATAATAACGACAAAATCCTGAAATGTGTAGTGTTTGAGATCAACACATCGTGCTAAATCCCTGGTTCCACACAAAATCTACACAATTTCACGGAATGTAAAGGCAAAAATGACACTTAACGGACTGAAAATACGCATTTACTGGAATTTTGCAGATAAAAACTGACAAAAGTCGCCAATTGTGGAGATATTGTGAATTCGTCCTTACGGGTCTTTTAGTGATAACAATTCTCGTTATCATACACATCATCTTACAATCCTCCACAATTTGAGATTATTTGATGAACAGATATGGACGTTTTCGGATTCACCCTCTGGCTCTGCTTCTTACCGGTTTAATGGCGACCACAGCCAGTGCAGCGGAAGACGCAGAAAGTAACGACAGCGACACCGTGATGACGGTCCAGAAAACCGCTGAACAGGAACTGAAACAGCAGCCCGGCGTCTCCATCATCACCGCCGAAGATATTGCCAAAAGCCCACCGGTCAACGACCTCTCCGACATCATCCGCAAAATGCCAGGCGTCAACCTGACCGGCAACAGCGCCAACGGCAGCCGCGGCAACAACCGACAGATCGACATTCGCGGCATGGGCCCGGAAAACACGCTGATCCTGATCGACGGTGTACCGGTGAATTCCCGTAGTTCGGTGCGCTACAGCTGGAAAGGCGAGCGCGACACGCGCGGCGACACCAACTGGGTACCTGCCGAGCTGGTTGACCGCATCGAGGTCCTGCGCGGCCCGGCGGCGGCGCGCTACGGTTCCGGCGCGGCGGGCGGGGTGATCAATATCTATACCAAGCGCCCAACCAAAGACTGGCACGGCTCGCTTTCCCTGTTCACCAACCAGCCGGAAGACAGTAAAGAGGGCGACACCAAACGCGCCAACTTTAACCTCAGCGGCCCGCTGGCCGGTGATGCGCTGACCATGCGCCTGTACGGCAACATCAACAAAACCGACGCCGATGCCGCCGATATCAACAACGCGCAGAACGGCTCTTATGCCGCCGGTCGTGAAGGGGTGCGTAATAAAGACATTAATGCCCTGTTCTCCTGGAAACTGACACCGTCGCAGATCGTCGATTTCGATTACAGCTACAGCCGCCAGGGCAATATCTACGCTGGAGACACCCAGTACAGCAACGGCAACCTCAGCCCGAATGGTCTGGTCGACTCGCTGTACGGCTCTGAAACCAACCGCCTTTATCGCCAGTCCTACGGCCTGACCCACAACGGCTTCTGGGAGTGGGGAACGTCGAAATTCACCGCGTCGTATGAAAAAACCAACAACACGCGCCTGAATGAAGGCTCCACCGGGCGTGTGGAGGGGATGATTAACAGCGACGAGTTCAGCACCAGCCGTCTGGAAAACTACCGTACCAGCGGCGAAGTAAATATCCCGATTGAACAATGGCTATCGCAAACCGTTACCCTCGGCGCGGAGTGGAACCGAGAAGAGCTGAACGATCCGGCCTCGATCAGCGCCACCGATGCCAGCGGCGTGACCGTGGGCGGCCAGTCGGGCAATCCGGCGGACCGTAACCCGAAAAACAGCGCCACCACCGCGGCCGTCTACTTCGAAGACAACATCGAACCGTGGGTCGGCACCTTCCTGATCCCGGGCCTGCGCTTCGACCACCACAATCAGTTCGGGAACAACTGGAGCCCGAGCCTGAACCTGTCGCAGGATCTCGGCGAGTTCTTCAAGGTGAAGGCCGGTATCGCCAGAGTGTTTAAAGCGCCGAACCTCTATCAGTCCAGCGAAGGCTACCTGTTAGGCACGCGCGGCAACGGCTGCCCGAAAACCATCTCCAGCGGCAGCTGCTACCTGTTGGGTAACACCGACCTGGATGCCGAAGTCAGCGTGAACAAAGAGCTGGGGCTGGAGTTCGCTGCCGAGGGCTACTCCGCCGGCATCACCTGGTTCCGCAACGATTACAAAAACAAAATCGTCGCCGGTACCGACATTATTGCCACGACCACCAGCGGTTATAACGTGCTGCAGTGGGAAAACGGTGGCAAGGCGCTGGTGGAAGGGCTGGAAGCCAACCTGACCGTACCACTGCTGCGTGACGTGCTCGACTGGCGCACCAACGCTACCTATATGATGGAGTCGAAGAGCAAGGAAACCGGCAACCCGCTGTCGATCATTCCGAAGTACACCATTAACACCATGCTGGATTATCAGGTGACCGATAAGCTTTCCACCGCCGTCAACTGGACGATGTACGGCCGTCAAAAGCCGCGTGAATACAGTGAAACGCGACTGGAAGTGGATGCGATGTCCAGCACTGAAATCGGCGCGTACTCGGTGGTTGGCATCAGCCTCAACTACGAGCTGACCAAAGATCTGCGCCTGAACGGCGGCGTCAGCAACCTGCTGGATAAACAGCTGTACCGCGCCAATGATGGCGCATCGACCTATAACGAACCGGGCCGCGCGTACTACGCCGGTGTCACTATGTCGTTCTAAGTCCTGTTTTAAGTCTCTGCATACAACGGGCGGCCTGGCTGCCCGTTACTATTACGGATAACTCCAACCCGATCCCCATTTCCCTGCTCGAACTTTTTCATCGTCATTTCGTACGGATTTAAATCAATTCGTCACTTCTGAATACCCGCATTTTCCCTGCCAGAACCCCAGAATTTGGCCGGACCAATTTATATAAAATGTGAATGCCACGCACAGAAAGGCAAAATAAACATCACATCTGTTGTTTTATACTAACAAAATATTAACCATCAGCGGCAGCACACACGAAATCGCCATTTTGGTCCGACCAATCTGGTTATAAAAAGAATGTTTTTGGAGACGCCGCCATGCAACCCTGGCAACAAGTTTACGATCCGCTCGGCAATATCTGGCTGTCCAGCCTGATCGCCGCTATTCCGATCATCTTCTTCTTCTTCGCCCTGATTAAGCTCAAGCTGAAAGGGTACGTTGCCGCGACGATCACCGTTGCGCTGGCGCTGCTGGTAGCGCTATTCCTCTACCGGATGCCTATCGATCGCGCACTGGCGTCGGTGGTTTACGGTTTCTTCTACGGGCTCTGGCCGATCGCCTGGATCATCGTCGCCGCGGTGTTCGTCTACAAAATCTCGGTGAAAACCGGGCAGTTTAATATTATCCGCGCCTCGATCCTGTCGATCACCCCGGACCAGCGCCTGCAAATGCTGATCGTTGGCTTCTCGTTTGGTGCCTTCCTGGAAGGTGCCGCCGGATTCGGCGCGCCCGTGGCGATCACCGCCGCGCTGCTGGTCGGACTGGGCTTTAACCCACTCTACGCCGCCGGTCTGTGCCTGATCGTCAACACCGCGCCGGTGGCCTTTGGCGCAATGGGCATTCCGATTATCGTTGCCGGGCAGGTTACCGGACTGGACAGCTTTGAAATTGGCCAGATGGTCGGCCGTCAGCTGCCGTTCCTGACCATTATCGTGCTGTTCTGGATCATGGCGATCATGGACGGCTGGCGCGGGATTAAAGAAACCTGGCCAGCGGTGATTGTGGCGGGTGGTTCGTTTGCCCTGGCACAGTACCTCAGCTCTAACTTCCTCGGCCCGGAACTGCCGGACATTATCTCGTCGCTGGTTTCACTGGTGTGCCTGACGCTGTTCCTGCGCGTGTGGAAGCCGGTGCGTATCTTCCGCTTTGCTCCCACGGAGAACGCCACCGTGCAGCCGCTGGTGGTGGAAAAGTATCGTCCTGGGCAGATTATCCGCGCCTGGATGCCGTTCCTGTTCCTGACCGCCACCGTTACCCTGTGGAGCATCCCGCCGTTTAAGGCGCTGTTCGCTCCGGGCGGCGAGCTGTATAACCTGGTCGTGAACATCCCGGTGCCGTTCCTCGACAAGCTGGTGGCGAAGATGCCGCCGGTGGTTGCGGCCATCACGCCGTATGCCGCGGTGTATAAGTTTGACTGGCTATCCGCGACCGGCACGGCGATTATCGTTGCCGCGCTGATCTCTATCGTTTATCTGAAGATGAAACCGGCCGACGCGCTGAGCACCTTTACCAGCACGCTGAAAGAGCTGACGCTGCCGATTTACTCTATCGGGATGGTGCTGGCCTTCGCCTTCATCGCCAACTACTCCGGCCTTTCCGCCACGCTGGCGCTGGCACTGGCTCATACCGGCCACGCGTTTACCTTCTTCTCGCCGTTCCTCGGCTGGCTGGGCGTATTCCTGACCGGTTCGGATACCTCATCTAACGCCCTGTTCGCCGCGCTACAGGCCACCACCGCACAGCAGATTGGCGTGTCGGACCTGCTGCTGGTTGCCGCCAACACCACCGGCGGCGTGACCGGCAAGATGATCTCGCCGCAGTCGATCGCCATCGCCTGCGCCGCCGTGGGCCTGGTGGGCAGAGAATCTGACCTGTTCCGCTTTACGGTGAAGCACAGTCTGATTTTCACCTGTATGGTAGGGGTCATTACTACCTTACAAGCCTACGTGCTCACCTGGATGATCCCATGACCCTTGCGCCATCGCCTTCCGGCACCCTGCTCCTCGCCGGGCGTATTAAAACCCTGATCCATCAGCGACAGCTGGAGCCGGGGGCACGTCTGCCCGCCGAGCGCCAGCTGGCGCAGGAACTGGGCGTCTCACGCTCTTCACTGCGCGAGGCTATTCGCTCGCTGATTGGTGAAGGCGTGCTGTACAGCAAACGCGGCGGTGGCACCTGGCTCTGTGATGAAAATACCCGCTGGTCGGAGGAACGCATCGTGCAGCCGCTGAAGGTGCTGGTTGCCGATGATCCGAACTATCACAACGATATTCTGGAAGCGCGCCACGCCATCGAGGCCAGTACCGCCTGGTATGCCGCGCTGCGGGCAACGCCCGCCGACAAAGAGCGGCTGCAAAGCTGCTTTGACGCCATCCAGCAGCAGGAAAGCATTTCAGCCGATATGGCCAACCAGGCCGACGTGCGCTTCCATCTGGCGATTGCGGAAGCCTCACACAACGTAGTGCTGCTGCAAACCATGCGCGGCTTCTTTGACCTGCTGCAAAGCTCGGTAGCGCGCAGCCGTGAACGGATGTACACCGTCCCGACCATCTTTGCCCGCCTGACCGAACAACACGAAGAGCTGCTGCTGGCGATCCTCGCCAGCGACCCGGAACGGGCGCGTAAAGCGGCTCAGCACCACCTTGGGTTTGTCCTCACTACGATGAAAAACCTGCATGAAGATGAAGCCCGGCAGCAGCGAATTACCCGACTGCCGGATGACAGAGAATGATGTAACAAAGGATAGATCTGATGATTATTTCGGCAGGAACTGACTATCGCGCGGCGGCCAAACGTATGCTGCCACCCTTCCTTTTTCACTATATCGACGGCGGTGCCTACGCCGAGCATACGCTGCGGCGCAACGTTGAAGACCTGGCGCAAATCGCCCTGAAGCAGCGCGTGCTCAACGATATGTCCGAACTGAGCCTGCAAACCAAACTGTTTAACGAAAGCCTGGCGATGCCGGTGGCGCTGGCACCGGTGGGACTGACCGGAATGTATGCCCGCCGGGGTGAAGTTCAGGCGGCGCGCGCGGCGGCGGCAAAAGGTATTCCCTTTACGCTCTCCACCGTTTCCGTCTGTCCGATTGAAGAAGTCGCCCCGGCGATCAACCGTCCGATGTGGTTCCAGCTCTACGTGCTGAAGGATCGCGGCTTTATGCGCAATGCGCTGGAGCGCGCCAAAGCCGCAGGCTGTACCACGCTGGTGTTTACCGTCGATATGCCAACGCCCGGCGCGCGCTACCGCGATGCCCACTCCGGCATGAGCGGCCCGAACGCGGCGATGCGCCGCTATATGCAGGCCGTGCTGCACCCGCAGTGGGCGTGGGACGTTGGCCTTAACGGTCGTCCGCACGATCTCGGCAATATCTCCACCTACCTCGGCAAACCGACCGGGCTGGAGGATTACATCGGCTGGCTGGCAAACAACTTCGATCCGTCCATCAGTTGGAAAGACCTGGAGTGGATCCGCGAGTTCTGGGATGGCCCGATGGTGATTAAAGGCATTCTCGATGCTGACGATGCCCGCGATGCCGTGCGCTTCGGTGCAGACGGCATCGTGGTATCCAACCACGGCGGACGCCAGCTGGATGGCGTGCTGTCTACCGCGCGGGCGCTACCGCAGATCGCCGATGCGGTGAAGGGCGACATCACCATTCTGGCCGACAGCGGCATCCGCAACGGTCTTGACGTGGTGAGGATGATTGCGCTCGGTGCCGACAGCGTGCTGCTGGGCCGCGCCTTTGTTTACGCACTGGCCACCGCCGGGCAGGCAGGCGTCGAAAACCTGCTGACGCTGATCGAGAAAGAGATGCGCGTAGCGATGACGCTGACCGGAGCGAAAACTATCGCCGACATCACCCGCAGCTCGCTGGTGAATAACGGCCTGGCGTAAATCAGGACGGGGCCGGGCTGATGCCTGCCCCATCACTTATACAGCGGCAGATTACCGGTCAGGCGGCTGATTTTCTTTTTCGGTCCAATCAATCCGATTGCCACCAGCTCAATCTGCCGGCTGTTCACCGGGGAAATGCGCTCGCCGTACTCCTCGTAGGTTCTGCACGACTGCGCCAGCGCACTAAACGGCATGGCATAGATCTCTTCATCCTCGCTGGCGATATGCAGCAGCTGCTGCACGTAATCATCTCCGGCCAGCAGCACCGGCAGCGGAGCATAAATCACCCCCGGATAGTTCACGCCGTCCGCACTTTGCAGATCCGGCCCCACCAGATTTTCAACCGTACGGCCAAAGCTGATGCCGATCACGCTGGCGGCATTCATCGCCAGCCCCGGGCTGAGCTGGTCATTAATCACGATGGTACAACGGTGCTGACTGGCATCAAATTTCATCTTATTTCCATACGCTCAGGCGTTTAATAGATCAATATTCAGGCCTTTATTATGCGCCGACGGGCCGGGAAAAAGTTGTCTTAATCAGTTGAAAATTGACCAGATAAGGGCATGATTTACCTTTAACAACCCACTAAAAGACTGAGTCTGCCCCTATGAGCTTAGGCCCCACCGAGATAAAAATTCTTTCACTGCTGCAGCAGGATGCCCGCATGACCAATCAGACCCTGGCTGATGAAATTGGCCTTTCGGCTTCGCCCTGCTGGCGCAAAGTACGCAAGCTGGAAGAGGACGAGGTAATTCAGGGCTACCGCGCCGTGCTGAACCGTAAAAAAATTGGCCTGGGGGTGATGGTTTTTGTTCGCGTCTCCATCGACAGCCACAGCGAGTCCGAAGCGCGTCGGTTCGAACAGGAGGTCGCGGAGCTGGAGCACGTGGTGGCCTGCTACAGCATCGGCGGTGATGCGGATTTTCTGTTACAGGTGGTGGCCCGGGATCTGGATGCCTACGCGGATTTCGCCATGGCGGTGATCCGTCGTCTGCCGGGAATCAAAGAAATGCAAAGTATGTTTGTACTCAAGGAGATCAAACCGCTGGTCAGCTATCCAATCGTTAAACCGGGATAAATCGTCAGGTGAAAGAGGTGGCCTCATCCAGAGGCCGTGCTGCTGTCCATACTGGTCTTTACAGGTCAGGGACAGCACGATGAGCAGCCGGGCGTTTAATCAGCCGCAGGCGTTACTCTCTTCCGCAGGGTAAAAAGAATAGCTGTTAATAAAAGCCTGACGCCATGCCTTAGGCGACATGCCGAAACGCAGTTTAAAGAGCTTACTGAAAATGCTGGGACTGCTGAACCCACACTGGTAAGCGATGGTATCAATACGCTCTTCCGCAAAATTTTCTAAACGGTATCGGGCTGCTTTAAGGCGCACTTCCTGCAGCACACGCATCACGGAAGTGTGCTGTTCAAGAAATGCACGATCCAGGCCCGAACGCGAACAGCGCAGCGCAACGGCAATCGCATCCGGCGACAGATTTACCTGAGCATAGTTTTGCTCGATGTAGCGCTTGGCGGCGGAAAAAATAAAGTTCTTACTGCCTTCGATACGGTTACCGCGTTCCCTGCCAATATCCGCCAGCATCAGCAACGACACGTTATACAGCCCGTCCAGAATGCTGGAGATGGCTTTAGTGCTCAAATGGGCCGCGTGAGCATCCAGCAGCATCATCTGCGAGCGAATAAACGGAGCCAGCGGCTGATCGTCAAGGGATAACGCCAGCTCATCCAGACCACCGCCCAGCGCAGCACGTGCATCGGCATAGGGCAGGATCAGAAACAGCTGCTTCACGTGGCCGCTATTGTAGTGCAACGGTTTATCCCGCTCGTACAGCGCCAGCGATCCGGCCGTCATCACCTTGGTTTCTAACAAGGTCCGCCCGGTCAGCTCTACGGTGCCCTGTAATAGCAGGGAAATGAACAGGCTGTCAGAGTCCGGTTTATACGGGTTGAAAATGGCGTTGCTCGTGCCACCGAGTACGGAACTGAAGCTCCCCTGTGCAGCATCCGATGGCCGCTGAGTCACCTTTCGATCTCCAGCCCGGCGGTTGTGCGCAGTATCCGTTGTATAAGGTTTACAATTAGTTGTTAAAAATTCGTAACGCAATTCACTTTCTATTTCGGCAGTATCAACCGTATGGAACTGATACAGTCCCTCAGGTCTTGGTAACACTATCGAAATGGGTCGTTTAATCAGTTGCTGATTCATTTGGTTTCACCTGCTGTATTAAATACGCAGAATCCTTTCCCACGCACGAAATCTAAACAAAAAAAGCAATTAAAAAAAGACTCTGATCTTTCTTTTTCGGCCTGTGAGGGAGAAAAACAAAAAATGACGGGCAAAGATATTTGATAGAATAGTTATTTTACTTAGTATTGTCGTAACCAGTAGCATACCTTAACAGTTTAGAAAGCCCCAATTTTACACTTTCTTTACGGTCTTATGTCGCTCTCAGGGCATAGGATGTTGAGCTAATGGTGAAACGCACACACAGCAAAGCATTAGATTGTTTTATATATGATGATTTTTTTCGAAAACCTATGAGTTGAAAGTATAAATCCACTTTATATTTTCTTTTTTGCTCTGAAAAAATTAATAAAAGATCTTTTGAGGAACGTATAATGAGCGACCTGATATTAATGACAGTAGCGATACTATTAATTGTCGTTTCTGCATATAGTCTTTTTTCTTATATTAAAGACAGAAAGACCTCGTCTTTCCCTAAGAAAAAACGCTAGTTTATTTAAGTATTTTTTAACTTTTTATTATCTTTTCAAACCCGACATTTTCGGGTTTACTGCACTCTTTTTGTCTAAAATCAGCGCAAAGGATTGCGCCGATCGCTACAGCTGCCACCACCTATCTATCTGATTCACGCCGTAATGTCGATCCCTGCCCCGGCTAACCCGCTATTATCGTGCCTGCCTGCAAAGCGTTCCTGTGCCCAGCATCAGCATAAAAAACCTTGCTGCCTGCGCATCCCTTGCACCCAACGTACTGCACATGTCCCACTTTTCCGGGGTCGCAGCTGCCCAAATAGGATGGCGGCCTGGAATGAGATTTAGCCAATATTGAAGCATGTTGCATTTCGATAAGCACGGTATTGGACGCAAATCCACCGTATATACACCCGGACATTCGCACTAATTGACACAAATAAGGGGTTTACAAAATCTCATGTAGCTTAGTGCATTTAAAATGCATTTTCACAGCATCTTAAGTGAGCAGGAGTAACCACTATTCTTAACCGAATCTTCAGTAAGATCCTGCCAATAACAGGGCATCACTGGCGATAGAAACGATATTCTTAACTGTTTCAGTTGTAAGGTTAAGGCAGCGTATTCCGATAGGATGATAAACGGATACTTCAGCATCTGAAGATTTCACCTCCGGGCCGGGTGCGCAAAGCAACAAAACGCGAGGATAAATGATTTGTGCCCCCCCACAGAGACATGCAAAAGAGCAGGATGCCATGCTTCGTTCTATACATATATACATAGCGCAACCACCAATGCGTATACTTTGCTATATACAGATATACATAGTGAAAGCACGAATGCACCTGCCTGCTACACACCGAGAGACATAGCTACGTTCGGGGATGCGAGCTTTACCTCGTGCAGAGATGCGTGCCTGAAGTTTGCATAAACGCCCTAATTCTTCTCAGAGTAAGCAGGCACGTGAGGTGTAAAGCACATCGCGGCCTGGTCCTGAAAATTTCCAGCCCCTGACAAGCCAGCCAGAGCCTCAGCCGAGGCCGTCTTCTTATACGATGATAACCCCTCGCCCCAACGGCTTAAACCTTCAGTAAACCGGCAACCCGAGCGCAAAATGCGCTTTATCCGGAACAGGATCGTCACCCTGCGTTACATCTGGCTTATTTGAAAGCGCTTCCTTACAATAAGGGATCTGTTCACAGCAAATGCAAGGAATGACGGTGCCGAAAGCTATTCCAAATTCCACTATCGTGGATATTGCCCGACGAGCTGGCGTCACTAATATCACGGTATCACGCGCGTTTAATAAACCTGAACTGGTTAAACCCGCTACTCGTGAAAAGATCCATGCGATAGCCAAAGAACTGAATTATGTCCCGAATGCGTTTGCCCAGGGATTAAAAAGCAGCAGCAGCCAGATTATTGGTATTGTCACCAGCAGCCTGTATAATCCCTTTTATTCTTCGTTAATTCAGAGGGTGTCGCGCATTGCCCGTAAACAAGGTTATCAGATTATGTTATTTGATACGGACGGCAGCGAAGAGGCGGAGAACCAGGCAATACAGGCACTGTTCAGCTATAAGGCCCGGGGTATTTTACTCTCGGCAGTACGAGATGATAAACAGTATCAGCCCGCCTATCTTGAGCAGGCCGAAGCCTATCATATCCCATTGATTCTTATAGACAGGGATATTTTCAACCGGCAGTTAAGCGGCGTTTTCCTGAATAACAATGAGATAGGTCTGCTGGCCGGGGAATATCTTGCCGCTCAGCCAGAATCTAAGATGCTTATTCTCGGTGGGCCGGCGAACTCTGAAATCACGCTCAGCCGAACTGCAGGCATTTTGGATGCACTGTACGGTAAGAAAAATCACATCACTATTATAAACGGTGATTATGATTTTATATCACAGGAGCAGGAAGTCAGAAGCTGGCTAATGCAGGAAGAGAATCAGCCGGAATATATCATCGGTCTGAATGGAATCATTACGCTGGGCGCAATGTCCATATGTCATGAGTTAAATATCTATCCTCAAGTGAAATTTTTCTCCGTGGACAAGCCGCCAGGCTCGGCCAGTTATGGAATGCGTATTGCCGGGGTTTATCATGATACGGAAATGCTGGGAGAGATTGCGGCGGAATTATTGTTTAACGCGATAAAAACGGCGGATAGCGATCGGGTTGTACGGCGCGAATTTTTCACTGGGAGCCTGCTGGTTCCGTGAGTGGGGTTGTGTCGCTGCACTTCCGGTACTTAGGCGACCGTTTTGGGGCGTGAATTCTGAGACATCTTTTTTGCTGCCAGCGCGGGGTCAGGGCGACCGTTACGGGGAATAACGCCGGGTCGCCGTGAACACGTCCGTGTGGGCTTGGCTGCCGCATCCTTGCGGCAGACACCCGGCTTATCTTCCCCGTAACGTTCGCCTTATCAATCAATGCGTTGCTTCGAATGCCCCTAAACGTTCGCCTTTCTCAGCATCGCGCTGTTTTACTCACAGCGAAACCTCAGCCTGTGAGCAATCGGTGACGGGCGGGTTCGCGGACCGTTGAGCGCAGGGATGCGCGAATCGAGGCCACACGGACGTGTTCACGCCGAGTCCGCGAACCCGCCCGACACCGATACGCCAGACAACGATCTCCTCGCAACACAACCCCGGCCCCGATAAGCCAGACACATCACCTTCAGCAATCTCAGCCCGGCGGTGACATCACCCCGGCATCAAAAGCCAGATTCAAACCATGCAGCAATCCAACCTGATGCACCAAACCGCACTCGGTTTTACTCACAGCGAAACCCGGCCATTGTGCAATCAGTACGCCAAACCACACTCTGTGTTACTAACAGCGAAACCATAGCCTGTGGGCAATCGGTGACGGGCGGGTTCGCGGACCGTTGAGCGCAGGGATGCGCGATTCGAGGCCACACGGACGTGTTCACGCCGAGTCCGCGAACCCGCCCGTCACCGATAAGCCAGACAACGATCTTCCCGCGACACAATCCCAACACCGCAAGCAAAAAATGGGCTGCCCCAAACGGAACAGCCCTCCCCGCCCCAGGCGGCACGGCCAGATGCACCTGGCCAAACGACACTACTTACGCCTTACTGAACTCAAATAAATCGCCGCAAGAATAATTCCGCCCTTCACCACATTCTGAATATACGGCGACACACTCATCAGATTCAGCCCGTTGTTCAACACACCCAGCATCATCGCGCCCACCAGCGTACCGATAATCGCTCCGCGACCGCCGGAAATCGCCGCACCGCCCAGCACTACCGCCGCAATCGCATCCAGCTCAAAGCCTTCACCGGCATTCGGCTGGCCGCTCATCAGACGAGAAGTCAGCACCAGACCGGCCAGTGCCGCCGTCACGCCGCTGATCACATACACCAGCATCTTATAGCGCTGCACGCGGATACCGCTCAGCCGCGCGGCCTCTTCATTGCCGCCGATGGCATAAACGTAACGGCCAAATGACAGATGGTGCAGCATGATCCACGCCACCACGTACACTGCCGCCATCACCAGAATCGGCACCTGAATGCCGAACACCGTGCCGCGCCCCAGGAAGGAGAACACATCCGGCAGGCCGGAGATCGGATAACCGCCGGTATACAGCAGCGCCAGGCCACGGGCGATGCCCATTGATGCCAGGGTGACGATAATCGGCGGCATCCGCAGCCAGGCAATACAAGTACCGTTCGCCAGACCAAACAGCACGCCGACCAGCAGCGCGGCCAGCACCGCCAGCGGTACAGGAACGGCAGCCATCATCAATCCGGCAGCAACGGAACCGGCCAGCGCCATCACCGGACCGACGGACAGATCGATGCCGCCGGTCAAAATCGCGCAGGTCATCCCCACGGCGATAATGGCGTTAATGGACACCTGACGGGCGACGTTGGTCAGGTTATTCACCGTCAGGAAGCTGTCGTTCAGCAGGCTCATCAGCACAAACAGCACCACAAAGCCAATAAACGGCAGCACGGCAGGATGATGAAGCAGTTTTTCCCAGCGCTTCGCCAGCCCTGGCCCCGCAGCGCGGGGAGTTGAGGTAGATGACATCTGTTCGATTCCGCTCATTATGCGCTCCCGGTGGCATGTAGCATGATGTTGCCAGATTCAATTTCATTCCCGGCCAGTTCGGCGACGATGTGCCCGCCCCGGAATACCAGCACCCGGTCGCAAACGCCGATAATTTCCGGTAGCTCGGAAGAAATCATGATGATGGAGATGCCTTTTGCAGTCAGTTGCTGCATCAGCTGATAGATTTCCGATTTCGCGCCCACGTCGATACCGCGCGTCGGTTCATCAAAGATCAAAATATTACAGTCGTTGTTCAGCCAGCGAGCGATCACTACCTTCTGCTGGTTGCCGCCGCTGAGGGTTGATACCGCGGTATCGGCGTCGGGCGTTTTCACTCCTACCGCGCGGATCAGCCTTTGTACGATGTCGCGCTCTTTGCCGGCATGAACAAAAATCTTGCCGCGCTTTTCATGGCGATTCAGCGTGATGTTCTGCGCCACGGAAAACGGCAGCACCAGACCTTCGGTTTTGCGGTTCTCCGGCAGCAGGCCAATGCCCTGCTGTAAGGCATGTGCCGGGCTGCTCAGCCTGCCGTCCTGGCCGTTAAGCTTGACGCTTTTACGGTAGCAGGGGCTGGCGCCAATCAGCGCGGAGATGGTTTCGGTACGCCCGGAACCCACCAGCCCGGCGAAGCCGAGGATCTCTCCGGCGTGCAGATGGAAATGATCCGTCTGGCTCTGCTTCGTGCGCTGAACGCTGGCTTCCAGCAGTCGCTTAGTCCGATCCGGCACGTGCGACTTCACCGGGAAGGTATTCTCAATTTTGCGGCCTACCATCAGCTTCACCAGTTCGTCGATATCAGTGTCGCTGGTTGGCAATGTTTCGATGTAGCAGCCGTCACGCAGCACGGTGATGCGATCGCAGACGGCGAAAATTTCATCCAGATGGTGCGAGATAAACACCATGCCTACGCCCAGCAGGCGCAGATCGTTCATCACGCTGAACAGGTGCTCGGCCTCGCCCGGCGTCAGTGTGGCGGTGGGTTCATCCAGCACCAGCACGCGCGCGTCCAGCGACAGCGCTTTGGCAATTTCAACGAACTGCTGTTGCGCCACGCTTAACTGCTCCACCGGGCAGTCCATATCGATATCCACCGCCAGGCGTTTAAAGACGCTGCGTGCCTTGCGACGCATCTCACGACGATCCAGCAGCCCCCAGCGATTTTTTATTTCCCGGTTGAGGAAAATATTATCGACCGCGCTCATATAAGGGATCAGCGAGAACTCCTGAAATATAATTCCAATGCCCGCTTCAATGGCGTGGCGATAATTAGGAAAACTACAGTTCTTCCCCTGTAAGATAATTTCCCCTGCATCCGGCTGGTGAATACCGCACATAATTTTCACCAACGTTGATTTACCCGCACCGTTTTCTCCAAGCAGCGCATGTATTTCTCCGGGCTGCACCGTCAGGTTAATACCGTCCAGCGCTTTCACTCCGGGAAAGGATTTTTTAATCTGTTTTAATTCCAGTAAAGGTGTCATCAGCATCGCTTCCGGGTTATCGCTCTGCTTGCGCAGAGCGAATATTTCACGCTATTACCAGCTAAAGCCTTTCGCATTGCTGTGGTCGATCAGCTTAACTTTTACCGGTACGGTTTTCGGAATATTGGCACCCCAGTGGCGGGCCAGCGCAATTCCCAACGCGATGCGCAGCTGGTCACGCGGGAACTGTGCCGAGGTGGCGATAAACGGTGAATCCGCCTTTTCGATCTCTTTAATTGCTTCCGGCTGGCCGTCAACGCTGACCAGTTTCACCTTGGCACCGCTGCTCTGAATTGCCGCCAGCGCACCCAGCGCGCCGGTATCGTTAACGCTGAATATACCGTTCAGATCCGGGGCGGATTGCAGCATGTTTTCGGTGACGGTCAGTGCAGTATCACGCTCCTGCTTGCCGTTCTGCTTGGTGACAATCTTGATATCCGGGTATTTTTTCATCGCGTCCTCAAAGCCGCGCACGCGCTCAAGGATGGGCACCACCGGAATGCCGTCGAGGATGGCGACCTTGCCTTTCCCACCGATAGATTTCGCCAGATACTCCCCGGCCTGTAACCCCGCGTCATAGTTCTCGGAGCCGACAAACGAGTCCACCGGACCTTCTGCCTGGGCATCAATCGCCACCACCACCGCGCCGGCTTTATGGGCAGACATAACGGCGGACTGCACGCCCACCGTATCCGTCGGGTTAATCAGCAGAATATCGACTTTCTTTTGCAGCATGTCTTCAACGTCATTAATCTGCTTGGAAACATCATGGTGAGCGTCGGCAACGTATACCTTCGCGCCAATTTCAGCGGCAGCCTGTTCCAGCGACTGTTTCATCGTAACGAAATAATCGTTATTTAATTCCTGGAAAGAGACGCCAATGGTTAATTGCTTAGCCACTGCAGCGTTTGCAGCCAACAACATTCCGCCCGCGATAATAATCGGCAGCGTTTTTTTGACGAATGAAAACATGGATATTCTCCTGTAGGGGGAAGTATTTTTATTGATTTATTAGCAACGGTATAAATAACATCGGTAAAAATAAACTACGGAACCAGAACAACCTTAATTGAATCGGTGGAGTCGGCCAGAGCAAATGCCTCATCCCATTTTTCGAGTGAATAACTGTGGGTCACGACACCTTTCGATGTCACCAGCCCACGTTCAAACAGGTCGATGGCAATTTCATAGCTGTAAGGGGCCAGATGCGCACCGCGAATATCCAGCTCTTTGCGGTCGCCGATAATCGACCAGTCAACGGTGGTTTCTTTTCCGAACACGCTGAACTCCACGAAGCGGCCCAGCTTGCGGATCATCTGCAGGCCCTGCGTTACGCCCACCGGGGAGCCGGTTGCCTCGATATAGACATCGCAGCCGTAGCCGCCGGTCAGCGACTTAACAATTTTGTCGGCGTCTTCTTTCAGCGGGTTGATCACCACATCGGCACCGTACTCTTTCGCCAGCGCCAGACGATCGTCCATTGCATCAATAACAATCAGTTTTTTGGGCGTTTTCAGCCGCGCTACCTGCACCATGCACAGGCCCAGCGGTCCGGCTCCGGCCAGCACCACCACATCATCCAGCTGAATATCGCCGCGCGCCACGGTGTGGATCGCACAGGCCATAGGTTCAATCAGCACCGCATCTTCATGGCTCAGGCTTTCCGGGATTTTGTGCACGATGGCGTTGGCCGAGAAACGCATATATTCCGCCATGCCGCCTTCGGCCACGTCTTTCTGGAAGCCGTAAATATTGTGGGTTTCACACATCCAGTAGCTGCCGGATTTGCAGTAGCGGCAGTCCCAGCAGGGAACGATCTGCTCGGCAATCACCCGCTCGCCCACGCGGAATTTCTTCTCGCTGCCCTCGCCCAGCGCGGCAACGCGGCCGTAGAATTCGTGCCCCGGGATCACCGGCGGCTTCACCCACGGGTTTTCTCCCCAGAACATCTGTGCACCGTTTTTGCACTTACAGTCACCGGCGCAGATGCCGCAGCCTTCTACTTTGATTACCAGTTCGTTGGCCTTCGGCAATGGCACCGGAACCTGCTCAAAGCGATAATCCTGGGGGCCGTGGCAGACTACGGCGCTCATCTTCTCGGGCAGCTGACTCATTTCTCTCTCCAGTAGCAATATTGATCGTCACATAGGCAAAATGTTGACGTTGTCATTATTCGGTAAATAAAAAATGCGAATTTTCTATTCAAACCTAAATTAATGATTTATCCATAATTTCTTCTGACAAAACAAAATGACAACGTAAACATTGGTTATCATATAATCAAAAGCCCAAAACAAAATCTTTGAGCGATATCACATATCATTAACAAGCCGGTTTCAGGGTTAACAACTTCGATCTCAGTCTCATTCACAACGCGTCGGAATGACCGTTTGTGCCCGTCTGGACCCGTTTACGATCGCAGACATTGATCGGGCGGATAATCGAACGATTTTTGGTCATTGAAATGATAACTATTATCAATTATCATCCCGGCGTCATTTTTTTGCCGGGATGTGTAACTCGTTATGTCAACGCCAGCCGCGTCTGCCGATATGTTCGCCAGCCTCTACCAGACACATCACCGGTGGCTGCGCTCCTGGCTACAGTACAAACTGGGATCGGCCAGCGACGCCGAGGATCTGGCGCAGGATACCTTCCTGCGGGTACTGCTCGGCAACGGCGTGGCGGAGATCCGCGAACCTAAATCCTTCCTCTGTACGATTGCCAAACGGGTGATGGTGGATTTCTTCCGCCGCAACGCGCTGGAGCGCGCCTGGCTGGATATGCTGGAACAGCTGCCGGAAGAATATGTCCCCTCCCCGGAACAGCAGCACGCCCTGCTGGAAACGCTGCAGCAGATCGATGCCATGCTCGATGGCCTTGGCGCCAAAGTTCGCCAGGCGTTTCTGCTGTCGCAGCTGGAAGGGCTTACCTATCCGCAGATTGCCGAACGGCTGGCGGTATCGGTCAGCTCGGTAAAAAAATATATGGCTAAAGCCACCGAGCACTGCCTGCTGTTTCGCCTGATGCAGGATCTGGCGTAATGGCCGAACGGGTCAGCGAGCAGCAGCGTCAGGCGTTAAAAATGGCCGCCAGCTGGTATGCCACGTTCTGCGCCGGGGATACCACCGCGCAGCAGCACGCCCGCTGGCAGCAGTGGCTACAGCAGCATGAAGACCACCGCTGGGCATGGCAGCGCGTTGAGTCCCTGCAAAACCAGCTGCAAACCCTGCCGGGGCATCTCAGCTATCAAACGCTGAATCAGGCAAACCTTACCCGCCGCCGCGTGCTGAAAAGCCTGCTGGTGCTGCTGGGCGTCGGCAGCGGCTGGCAGCTCTGGCAGTCGCCGCTGGGCCTGAGCCTGCGTGCCGATTACAGTACCGCGACCGGTGAAATGCGCAGCGTGCGGCTGAGCGACGGTTCTCAGATGACGCTCAATACCGCCAGTGCGGTGCAGGTCGAATTTACCGGCAGCCAGCGGACCATTCATCTACAGCGCGGGGAAATTGCGATTACCACCGCTGCCGATGCGCAGCAAAGGCCGTTCCGGGTGGCCACCGCCGACGGCATGCTGCGTGCCCTCGGCACTGAATTCAGCGTGCGGCTGTGGCCGGATGCCACCGAGCTGTCGGTGCAGCAGCATGCGGTAGAGGCCACGCTGGCCGACGATGCGCGGCAACAGCGCGTGGTTCAGCAGGGGCAAACGCTGCGCTTCAGCCGCAGCAGCTTCGGTGAAATCTTACCGCTGGTTGCCAACAGCAGCAGCTGGACCCGTGGCCTGCTCAGCGTCAGCAACCGCCCGCTGCGCGAGGTGATCGCGGAAGTGGCGCGTTACCGCCACGGCATGCTGCTCTGCGACGACAGCGCCGCTGAACTGCGGGTCAGCGGCACCTTCCCGCTGCAGGATACCGACCGTCTGCTGGCCGTGCTGGCGCAAACGCTGCCGATAAAAATTCAGACACTCAGCCGCTACTGGGTGAAGGTCAGCGCGGCATAGCGAAAAAAATAAAAAAAATTTCAAAATGTATTGTCCCTTTTGCCCAGCTCATTCGACTCCTTAGTACACAAGATAAAAAATGCTCACTCTGGAGACGGTCATGTCTGATTCCTGCGCCCGCATCAAGCGCGCTTTTAGCAAAACAACACCTCTGGCTTTCGCTATTCACTGCGCGCTGGCACCGCTGGCGCTGGCCGCTCCTGCGCTGGTCAGTGCGGCAACCGAGCCGGCAACGGCTGACTATCAGATTGCCGCTGCCGATCTCGACCAGGCGCTGAACCAGTTCGCCGCCCGTTCCGGCATTACGCTGTCGGTCAACTCGGCGCTGACCCAGGGCAAAAAGAGCCCGGGCCTGAACGGCAGCTACTCGCTGGAACAGGCGCTGCAAGCGCTGCTGAGCGGCAGCGGCCTGCAGGCGAAATCGCTGGGCAACAACGCCTTTACGCTGGAGCCGGTGCCGGTGGTGGCAGGAACCGCCACGCTGACCGTGGTCGGTGACTGGCTGGGCACCGCGCGCGAAGACGATGTGTTCGAACACGCCGGTGCGCGTGATGTGCTGCGCCGCGAAGACTTTGCCCGTACCGGAGCCACCACCATGCGTGAAGCGCTGAACCGCATTCCGGGCGTCAACGCCCCGGAAAATAACGGCACCGGTAGCCACGATATGGCGATGAACTTCGGCATTCGCGGGCTGAATCCGCGCCTTGCCAGCCGCACCACCGTGCTGATGGACGGCATTCCGGTGCCGTTCGCTCCGTACGGCCAGCCGCAGCTGTCGCTGGCTCCGGTGTCGCTGGGCAATATGGATGCAGTGGATGTGGTGCGCGGCGGCGGTGCCGTGCGCTACGGACCGCAGAGCGTCGGCGGCGTGGTCAACTTTGTGACCCGCGCCATTCCGCAGGACTTCGGTATTGAAGCGGGAATGGAAGGGCTGCTGACGCCCACCTCAAGCCAGAACGATCCGAAAGGCAGCGGCAACTTTATGATCGGCGGCACCGCCGATAACGGCCTGGGCGCGGCGCTGCTCTACTCCGGCACGCGCGGCAGCGACTGGCGCGAACACAGCTCGACCAAAATCGACGATGTGATGCTGAAAACCCGCTACGCGCCGAACGAGGTCCATACCTTCACCAGCCTGTTGCAGTATTACGAAGGTCGCGCCCAGATGCCGGGTGGGCTTTCCCGCGCGGACTACAACGCCGATCGCTTCCAGTCGACCCGCCCTTACGACGAATTCTGGGGCCGTCGCCAGCTGGCCAGTCTTGGCTATCAGTATCAGCCGGACACCCAGCACAAATTCAATATCCTGACCTTCTACACCAACACCCTGCGCAGCGGCTATCTGGACCAGGGGAAAAACATCACCCTGTCGCCGCGCGAATACTGGGTGCGCGGCGTGGAACCGCGCTACAGCCAGAGCTTCACGATCGCCAACACCGCACATGAAGTCGGCGTCGGTTATCGCTACGTCAGCGAATCCACCCATGAACTGCGCTACACCAGCCCGGCCAGCAGCGGAAAACTGCCTACCGGCAGCAGCCCGTACGATCGCGACACCCAGTCAGGCACCGAGGCGCACGCCTGGTATCTTGATGACCGCATCGACATCGGCGACTGGACCATTACGCCGGGCATGCGCTACGAGCATATCCAGTCTTACCAGAACAACTTCATCAAAGGTGAAAAACAGGAAATCGGCTACAACGCGCCGCTGCCCGCGCTTAACGTGCTCTATCACCTGAACGATGCCTGGAACCTGTATGCCAACACCGAAGGGTCGTTCGGCACCGTACAGTACAGCCAGATCGGTAAAGCGGTCAGCAGCGGCAGCGTCGAGCCGGAAAAAGCCCGCACCTGGGAGCTGGGCACGCGCTATGACAATCAGGTATTGCAGGCCGAAGCGGGTCTGTTCCTGATTAACTTCAGCAACCAGTACGATTCAAACCAGGTGACCGACAGCGTCACTGCCCGCGGTAAAACCCGCCATACCGGGCTGGAAAGCAAAGTGCGCTACGACCTCGGCGATCTCTCCCCGGCGCTGGAAAATCTGTCGGTTTCCGCCAGCTATGCGTACGTCAATGCGGTGATCCGCGAGCAGGGCGACTACCACGGTAATCAGGTGCCGTTCTCGCCGAAGCACAAAGGCACGCTGGGGCTGGATTACCTGACCGGCAGCTGGACCTTTAACCTCAACAGCGAGTACCAGTCTTCGCAGTTCGCCGATAACGCCAATACCCGCGAGGAAAGCGCCGATGGCAGCACCGGCCGCATCCCCGGCTTTATGCTGTGGGGCGCGCGCGCCAACTACGACTTCGGCCCGCAGTACGCCAACCTCAACCTGGCCGTCGGCGTGAAGAATATCTTCGACCACGAATACTTCACCCGCGCCTACGATGATAACAACAAAGGCATCTACGCCGGGCAGCCGCGCACCGTCTATCTGCAGGGCTCCGTTAAGTTCTGATTTTCCCGATGGCCGGTGCAATAACCGGCCGTTGTGGATTACGTGGCGGGTGCCGGTGGCAGCCCGCTTTGTCGTTTCTGGCAGTTGGAGAATCTATGTTCACGCTTATTCCTCGTTTTCTGTCCTGCGCCCTGCTGTTGGTCGCCTCGGCCGCATCGGCGGTGACCGTGCAGGACAGCAACGGCACCTTCACCCTCGAACATGCCCCGCAGCGAGTGGTGGTACTGGAACTGTCCTTTGTTGATGCGCTGGCGGCGGTGGACGTCAGCCCGGTTGGCGTCGCCGACGATAACGATCCGCAGCGCATTCTGCCCGCCGTGCGTCAGCGCCTGGCACCGTGGAAATCGGTCGGCACCCGCGCCCAGCCGAGCCTGGAAGTGATTGCCGCGCTGAAGCCCGACCTGATTATTGCCGACAGCGCCCGCCACGGCGGCATCCTCGGCCAGCTGAAAAGTATTGCCCCCACGCTGATGCTGAAATCGCGTAATGAAACCTGGGAAGAAAATCTGCAATCAGCGGCAATTATCGGCAAAGTATTGGGTAAAGATGCCGAAATGCAGCAGCGGCTGGCGCTGCATCATCAGCGAATGAAGGATTTTGCCAGCCAGCTGCCCAAAGGGCTGAAGCTGGTGTTCGGCACCTCGCGCGAGCAGCAGTTTAATCTGCACAGCCGCGACAGTTACACCGGCAGCGTGCTGGCCGCACTGGGGATGAACGTGCCGGAGTCCGCAGGGCAAAGCCCGATTGCCAGCATCAACCTGGAACAGCTGCTGGCAATCAACCCCGACTGGCTGCTGGTGGCCCACTACCGTCAGCAGAGCATCGTGCGCGACTGGCAGCAGGACCCGCTGTGGCAGATGTTAACCGCCGCGCAGAAAAATCAGGTGGCTGAAGTGGACAGCAACGGCTGGGCGCGGATGCGCGGACTGTTTGCCGCCGAGCAGATCGCCCGCGATCTGGTGGCGATCCTGCATCATCAGCCGGTAACCGTGCAGCCATGATGGCAGGCCGACCGCTGTTCGCCTGGGGACTGCCGCTGATGCTGCTGGCGCTGGCCTTCTGGCTGTCGCTGTTCAGCGGGTCGGCGCTGCCGATCGGGCCTGGGCAGGCGCTGAGCGCGCTGCTGCCGGGTAAGGCCGCCGCGCTGCCGCAGGCGCTGGTGTTTAACCTGCGACTGCCGCGCAGCCTGGTGGCGATGCTGCTGGGGGCAAGCCTGGCGCTGGCGGGCTGCCTGCTGCAAACCCTGACGCGTAATCCGCTGGCTTCCCCTTCCCTGTTGGGCATTAACGCCGGTGCGGCGCTGGCCATGGTGCTGGCCAGCGCCTTTAATCCCGGTTGGATCGCCGGTTACAGCCTCGCACTTCTTGCGGCAGCGGGCGGTGGTGTCAGTTGGGGAGTGGTGATGCTGCTGGGCAAAGGCTGGCGGTCTGCCGGTGACCGCAGCCGACTGATTCTGGCGGGGGTGGCCGTGTCCGCACTCTGCGCCGCGCTGACCCGCGCCACGCTGCTGCTGGCGGAGGATCACACTTACGGCATCCTGCACTGGCTGGCCGGGGGCGTGTCCCACGTGCGCTGGCGCGAGTTCTGGCAGCTGCTGCCGTTCAGCGCACTGCTGATGCCGCTGGCCTGGCTTCTGGCGGCGCGCCTGAACCTGCTGCGGCTGGGCGACGACAGCGCACACACGCTGGGAGTCAATCCCGGGATGCTGCGCACGGCGGTCAACCTGCTGGTGGTGGTGCTGGTCGGCAGCTGCGTCAGCGTTGCCGGACCGGTGGCCTTTCTCGGACTGCTGGTGCCGCATATGGCCAGGGCGTGGATCGGCCACGATCTGCGGCGTCTCCTGCCCGCCTGTATGCTGTTCGGCGCGCTGCTGATGCTGCTGGCCGACGTGATTGCGCGCTGGCTGGCGTTCCCCGCCGAGCTGCCCGCCGGAGCGGTGGTGGCACTGATCGGCGCGCCGTGCTTTGTCTGGCTGGTTCGGAGGCGGATATGAAACATCAACGGGGACGGCAGCCGCTGGCCGCCATGTTGCTGCTGCTGATGTTCACCCTGCTGGTGCTGCCGCTGTCGCTGCGCTACGGCAGTGAAACCCTCAGCTTTCACGCGCTGTATCAGGCGCTGAACCCGGCGGACGATCGCTACTTTGCCCTGATGGAGTATCGCCTGCCGCGCACCCTGCTGGCGATGCTGGTGGGCGCGGCGCTGGCGGTATCCGGCGTGCTGGTGCAGGGGGCGATCCGCAATCCGCTGGCCTCGCCGGAAATTCTCGGAGTGAATCACGCCGCCGGACTGATGTCGATTGCCGGGCTGATGCTGTTCCCGGCGCTGTCGGCGGCCTGGCTGCCGCTGCTGGCCTTTGCCGGTGCGCTGCTGGCCTTCCTGCTGCTGCGGCTGCTGGCCGGCGGCAGCGCTCCTCTGCGGCTGGCGCTGCTCGGCGTGGCGCTGACCGCCTTTTACGCCAGCATCACCGACTATCTGATGCTCTCCCGCCCGCTGGAGATCAACCAGGCGCTGCTGTGGCTGACCGGCAGCCTGTGGGGGCGCAGCTGGCCGTTTGTCTGGCTGGCGCTGCCGTGGCTGGTTGTGCTGCTGCCGCTCAGTCTGCTGCTGTGCCGCAGCCTCGATCTGCTGGGGCTGGGCGATGAGCAAGCGGCGACGCTCGGCGTGGAAGTTCCCCGCGCGCGGCGGCGAATTCTGCTGCTGGCACTGGCGCTGGCCGCCGTCAGTGTGGCCGTCTGCGGACCGCTGAGCTTTATCGGACTGGTTGCTCCGCATCTGACGCGGCGGCTGGTGGGCGGCCGCCACCGCTGGCTAATCCCGGCGGCAATGCTGACCGGCGCACTGCTGCTGATGCTGGCCGATCTGCTGGCACGCACGCTGCACCCGCCGCTGGAGCTGCCCGCCGGGGTGCTGACGGCGGTGATTGGCGCGCCTTACTTTTTCTGGCTGTTAATGAGAACCCGCTAATAATGATGCCATTATCCGTCGACGGGCTGAGTGCCGGTTACACCAGCGCGCCCATTCTGCAAAACCTCTCGCTGACGCTGCCCGCCGGGAAGATCACTGCCCTGCTTGGCCCTAACGGCTGCGGTAAATCCACGCTGCTGCGCTGCTGTTCGCGGCTGCTGAAACCCAGGCAGGGACGGGTAATGCTGGGGGATGACGATTTGTCCGGGCTGAACGCCCGCAAGCTGGGGCAGCGTCTTGCCCTGCTTCCGCAGCAGCACAGCGTGCCGGAAGGGATTAGCGTGCGGGAACTGGTGGGCTACGGCCGCAGCCCGTGGCTTAATCTGTTTGGTCGCCCGGGCCCGGCTGACCGCCAGCGGGTACAGGCGGCCATCGACGAAGTGCAGATCGGCAATTTCGCTGAAAAACAGCTCAGTACGCTGTCCGGCGGCCAGCGCCAGCGGGCGTTTCTGGCAATGACGCTGGCACAGGACACGCCGCTACTGCTGCTGGATGAACCGACCACCTGGCTGGATATCAATCATCAGGTTGAGCTGCTGCTTCTGCTGCGCCGCCAGCAGCAGCAGGGAAAAACCGTGGTGACGGTGCTGCACGATCTGAACCAGGCCAGCCGCTATTGTGACCATCTGGTGCTGATGATGGCCGGACAGGTGGTCGCCAGCGGCACGCCAGAACAGGTGATGACCCCGGAACTTTTGCATCGGGTTTTCAGCATCAATGCAGAAATCCATGCCGATCCGGTGTGTGGACGCCCGATGTGTGTGGTGCTTTAATTGATCAATTCGCCTGGATAACTGGCACTTTCAGGAAACCCATTTTCACCAAAAACCCTTGATACAACAATAACTGACCTATTCATGACGTTATCCAAGGGTTTATCTTTGCCAAAAATGGTCAATGAGGTAATGTTTGCTATCTCAAGATCGGTGGTTTCCTGGGACTACAACGCGTCTATCCTGGAAGGTCAATGAAAAACAAACACAGCACGGTTGCCAGTTTGCGCCGGGAGTTCACGCGTAATGTTATCGCGCCAGTGGTGGCGGTGGTGCTGTTTTCTCTGCTGGGGTGTGGGCTTACCGCCTGGTGGGTTACGGCGCAGAGCAACGATAAGGCGCTGGAAAAACAGCAGCAGGTGATCAAAAACCTGCTGGCTCAACATTTGGAAGAGTTCAGCCAGCAGCACCGCAATCTGCTGCGGGAAACACAGCCGGTTTCACTGTTGCTACAGTCTGATGCGGCCGCCCCGTGGCTGTTTCGGCTGATTGGTGATGACGAAGTTTATCTGGTGGATGCCCACCAGCGCCCGCTGGCTGCCTGGTTTTCAGACGCCCCTGCGCCCGTTGAGCGCTACCATGAGATAGCCCAACAGCTGGCGCCGGGCCTGCGTGCCTCCAATACGCTGACCAGCGATTTTATCCGCCTGCGCGAACGCGTGGCGGAAGTGGCCGTTGCCAGCCTGCCCGGCGACGATCGCGGCTATCAGCTGGTGTTTATTCGCTATCTGCGCAGCAGCTTTGTTGATTTTCTAACCCACCGTGGCGTGGTGAGTAATTTCAGCTTCAGCGCCAGACAGCCGGATCAGCCGAACAGCGCCGGTTTCCTGCTGACCTCACATCAGGGAACGCCGGTCAGCGATGTCTCCTGGGAGCCGATGCGCCCCGGCAGTCAAATGCTGCTGTTTACCGGCCCGCTGATTGCGCTGGCCATCCTCAGCATTGCCCTGATGTGCCTGGTGATGACCCGCCGACTGTGGCAGTCCTCGCTGAGTCTGACCCGCTCGATGCAGAAGCTAGCCGCCAGCGAAGCCCGTTCCCGTCACATCGCGCTGCATGACATTTTAACCGGCCTGCCTAACCGCAAATGGATTGAGGAGCAGCTGAATCATCGACTCAGCGTGCTGGAGACCGACCGCGATAGCCTTGCCCTGCTGATGTTGGATCTCGACCATTTCAAAATCGTCAACGACACCTGGGGTCACCACACCGGCGATGAACTGCTGATGGAAGTCAGTAAACGGCTGTCCAGCCTGCTGCCGATTAAAGATTCGATTGGCAGACTGGGCGGCGATGAGTTTGTGATCATGATGGCCAACGTCACGGATCGGCAGCAGGTTGACCAACTGTGCCAGCAGATTATTGCTCACCTGTCGCAGCCGATGCAGCTGAACGGCAATGCGATGTGGATCGGCGTCAGCATCGGCGTGGCGCTGGCCCCGCTCGACAGTACCGACCGGCTGGAGCTGATGCGCAAAGCCGATATCTCGCTTTATGCCGCGAAAGCCGAAGGCGGCGGGCAGTATCGCCTGTTTATTCCGGCGATGGATGAGGCACTGCAAAAACGCCAGCGGCTGGCACAACAGCTGCGTCTTGCGCTGGAAAATGACAGCGGACTGACCCAGTTGTATCAGCCAATTTTTGATATCAGCGGGAAAAAAACGGTCGCCGTTGAAGCGCTGCTGCGCTGGCATCATCCGAAGCTCGGCCCCATCTCTCCGGCTGACTTCGTGCCGCTGGCGGAAGAAACCGGGCTGATTATCCCGCTCGGTGACTGGGTGGTGGAGAAAGCCTGCCAGATGGCCACCACCTGCCCGCAGCTGATTGTGGCGATCAACGTCTCGCCGCTTCAGTTCCTGGCTGAAAACTTTATCAGTACACTCATGACGACCGTGGCGCGTCACGGCATCAATCCCCGCCAGATCGAACTGGAGATCACGGAAGGCGTGCTGCTGGAAGATAAAGAGCGCGCATTGCAGAATATCAATACGCTGCGCGAAGCCGGATTCAGCATTGCGCTGGACGATTTTGGCACCGGCTATTCCAGCCTCAGCTACCTGATCCAGTTCCCGGTTGATACCATCAAAATCGATCAGACCTTTACCCAGTCGCTGGGAGTGCGCGACAACTCGGCGACCATCGTCGAATCGGTGATCACTCTCGGGCACAGCCTGGGGATTACCGTGACGGCGGAAGGGGTGGAAACCGACGCCCAACGCGCGATGCTCGAAGCCGCTGGCTGTGATTTACTGCAGGGCTTTTTATTCAGCAGGCCGCTGACGGCGGATAACCTGCACGCCCTGCTGGATCAACAGCGCCCGTAGAGAGCTGAACGTTTCGCTTATCCAGCCCGACTGCACCAATGGGCGAATGGGCGAATGGGCGAATGGGCGAATGGGCGAATGGGCGAATGTAGCATCGAGCCATAACGTTTGCACAAGCACCAGCCCCGGCACTTGCGCAAGCGTTCAGAACGCGGGTAACTTCAGCTACGTTGCCAGCGCGCGCCGATATTCCCCCGGCGTCTGCCCTTCATGGCGCTTGAATGCCCGGCCAAAGGTAATGGCGGAATCATAGCCCACCTGCCGGGCGATGGCTTCCAGCGCCAGCTCGGGATGGCGCAGCAGGCAGCGCGCACGCCAGATGCGCCAGCGGGTCAGATACTCACCCGGGGTTTCGCCGGTCACCTGCTTGAAATGCACGGTAAACGCCGAACGCGACATGCCCGCCTGTTTTGCCATTTCACTCAGCCGCCACGGAAAGTCTAACTGCTGATGGATTTGCCCGATCAGCGGGCGCAGGCGGCCGTCGGCCAGCGCCGCCATCCATCCCTGCTGCGGCTGCATTTGCTGGTAGTGCGTACGGATGGCCTGCACGAACAGCACGTCCGCCAGCCGACTGACCACAATCTGCGAACCCAGATGCGGAGCATCGGTCTCCAGCGCCAGCAGCTGCAGCGTGGCGGCCAGCAGCGGCGAACGCTCCGCATCCGCCGGGATCACCACGCAGTCTGGCAGCAATGACAGCAGCGGTTGAGCGCCACCGGCATCAAAGGTCAGCCAGCCGCACAGCAGTTCGGCCTTCTCCCCTTCCCCGCCAAAAACGGCACTTTTACCCGCGCAGTCGGCAAAAACCTCCTCACAGGGGCGAGTGGGCGTTTGCGGCTCGTCACTCAGCGACAGCAGCACGCCCGGTCTGGCAATAAATCCCTCCCCGCTGCGCAGCCGGTGCGGGGGCTGGCCGTTAACCGTCAGCCAGCCCTGGCCTTCCAGCATAAAACCAAAGCGAATCGACGTGCTTTTAATAAAGCTGACGCCCCAGGGCGCACGCGGCCGCAGGCGTGAATGGAGTGCGCTGTTCACGTGCATTGCGGCAAAAACATCATCAAGCAGAGCCATCTCATGACCTTTTCTGGACGATAAGTCAGTAAAAATACCTGTTCAGTCATTATCTGTACAGCGGCAGGCGGGTAAGGTAGCGGCATTACATCAACAGAGGGCACAACCATGTACAGCTATCGTCTTAATCATTTTGGCAGCATCGACCATCTTCATCGCGTTGAAGAACCCCGCCCGCGGCCGGGACGTAAACAGGTGCTGATCCGCGTGGCCGCCGTCAGCCTGAACTATCGCGATCTGGCCATTTTGCATGGCAAGAGCACGCTTGCACCGCAGGCAGGGCTGATCCCGCTTTCGGACGGCGTCGGCTACATCGTGGAGTGCGGGGAAGAGGCCACGCGTTTTGCCTGCGGCGACCGCGTGGCGGGGATCTTTTTCCCACAGTGGCTGGGCGGCAGCCTGACACGGGGTAACAGCGGCGGCGCGTGGGGAAGCCGGGCGGACGGCTGGCTCACCGAGTATAAGGTAATAGATGAAGCATCGCTGGTGCACGTCCCGTCGTATCTGAGCGATGAACAGGCCGCGACCCTGCCCTGTGCGGCGGTGACCGGATGGAACAGTCTGGTACAGTCGCGCCCGCTGCTGCCGGGTGAAACGGTGCTGACTCAGGGCACCGGCGGCGTAGCGCTATTTGCCGTGCAGTTTGCCCGACAGATGGGTCTGAAGATTATCTCACTCACGTCCAGCGACAAAAAAGCGGCACTGCTACACCAACTCGGCGCAACGCATACCATTAACTACCGTGAGCATCCCGACTGGCATCAGCAGGTCAGAGCGCTGACCAACGGCGAAGGGGTACAGCGGGTGGTGGAGATTGGCGGACCGGGAACGCTGAACAATTCGCTGAAGTCGACCGCATCCGGTGGCGAGATCGCGCTGCTGGGCTTCGTTGCCAATGGGGAGCAATCCGTTGATTTTATGACGCTGTTCACCAGCGGTGCCACCGTTCGCCCCTTCAGCGTGGGCAGCCGGGAAGATTTTGAGCGTATGAACCTGGCGCTGGAGCAGAGCCTGCTACAGCCGGTTATCGACCGGGTATATGCCTTTTCGGAAACGTTAGAAGCGTGGCGTTATTTCGATAGTCAGCAGCACTGTGGCAAAGTGGTGATTACGATGTCTGGCGGGTTGCGGTAACGAGCGGAGAAGCCTGAGAAAAACTCAAGGGACCCGAAACTCGCGGTCCTTTGAAAAGATACAGCTATCTTTGAAAAGATTTCCTGAACTTATTTGTTTTTAAATTATCAGTTATCTTTCTTTATTATCACTCCATTCGCGTCAATCGTGACGAGAAACGGGTGTGTACCATCTAGAAATGGCCCTGGTGAGGCGCAAAGAAATCTTGTCAAACTACCCGGCAAATTGATAATAGTGTGATCTGTATAGCGGCATTGCCCGGTCATCACTACAGTAGATGTTTTTTTACCTCGGGGGAACGGGAGAAAAACACTCTTGTTTGCTGAAAACCAAAATGATAATTACCCATTGTTAATGCGCAACTTATCTTATTAATTTTACTTCATATAATGATATCGGACTAACAATGAAAATTACTATGACTGACAAACCCGCCGCCGCAGATGAAGAGTATGTCATCGACAGTCTGTGGACCCACAACGCTAAAACCACCCCGGTAGACATCCATCCCCTCTTTCTGACTCTGCGCGATGAGCAGAACCAGATAATGGCTGGTCTTGTTGCCCGCACGTGGTGGGGAGGGCTGGAGGTGCAGTATCTGTGGGTCAGCGATGACTGTCGCGGCAAAGGTGTCGGGCGCGATTTAATGCAAAATGCAGAGCGGGAAGCAAAAAAACGCGGTTGCCATATGGCCTATGTCGACACGTTTGATTTTCAGGCGCGAGGCTTTTACGAAAAGTTAGGCTATTCCGTCTACGGTGAACTGGGTGATTACGCCCATCAACATACCCGGCACTATCTGGCGAAAAAGCTCTGATAGTGGGGTTACAGGGGGAAGATATGAACGTTTCAGATGCAAAGCAGCAGTTAAATCTGAACGCAATGATTGCCATGATGGAACACTTAACTGAACCCTGGGGCATCAAGGATGCAGAGTCACGCCATATCTATATGAATGATATGGCGTATCGCTATACCAACACGCCAAAGGAATTTGCCGTTGAGGGAAAGTTCGACAGTGAGTTTCCCGCCTCCTGGGCGGAGTGTGAAGAGGAACTGATCGAGCACGATCGCCGCACCGAAGCCTGCCACGGCCGGGTTGCGGTGATTGAAACTCACTTCTGGTTTGGCCAGGACAGTCTGACACCCTACGTCAGCGAAAAAATCCCTTTGTACGGCGACGGTGGCGTATTTATTGGCGTGGCATGGAATGCCCGACTGCTCGACACCCTGTCGCCGCTAAAATATATCACCCAGCAAAAACCAGGGGTGCTGACCACCGAAGTCAACACCGATCTGTTTACCCGTTCGGAGCTGGATACGCTGTTTTTACTGCTACAGCGTTTATCTACCAAGGAGATCGCCCGCATCTATAACCTCAGCCATCGCACGGTAGAAAACCGGATTTACAGCATCTACCAGAAGGCCGGGGTACACACGCTCAATCAGTTTGAAGAGTATTGCCGTCACGCAGGGTTAGACAATTTTATTCCGGATCGCCTGATCGAAAAGGGCATCCAGTTTATTTAATTTCAAGGAAACAGATCGTGATAAAAATAGAAGACTACCCGCTAAGCCGCGTTCCTGAGAACAAGCGCGTCTCGTTTCTGAGTGTTGCCGTGGTGCATATGGGCATGCTCACCGCGCTGGATCAGTTTATGCTCGGCTCGGTGCTGGGTGATTCGATGGATCTGGCCAGCGCGTTTCTGGCAATTTTAGCCGGTAGCGTTATTTTTGGTATCGTGACCTGGGGGCTGGGCTATGCCGGGATGCGTGAAGGGATCTCCGGTAGCCTGCTGGCACGCTGGTGTGGCTTTGGCCGTATCGGCTCCGTGCTGATTGGCCTGGTGGTAGCCGTTAGCCTGCTTGGCTGGTTTGGCATTCAGAATGCCATCTTCGCTAAATCGCTGAACTTTGCGCTCGGCGACAGGTTAGGCTTCCCGCTGGCCGCCAGCCTGTCCGGTCTGCTGCTGACCGTACTGGTGACCTATGGCTTTAAGGCGCTGCGCGTGACCGCACGCATTGCCGTACCGTTGTTTATCTGTCTGGTTGCCTTTATTTCATTCCATACGCTGTCCGGCCACACCCTGCAGGAGATTATCGATCTGCCGCCGACCGGTTCCCCGCTGACCATCAGCGCGGCAATTACGATGGTGGTGGGCGGTGCAATTGTTGCCAGCCTGATGACCCCGGACCTGACCCGCTATTCGAAATCTTCTAAGCACGTGGCGGGCATTACCCTGCTGACGATTATTGCCGGTGAGTTTATCGTCAACGGTCTGGCCATTCTGATCGCCCGTACGCTGCAAACCGCCGACGTCGTGACGATTATGTCGCAGGCCGCGGGCGGTGTGGGGCTGCTGGTGGTGATCCTCTCTACCCTGCGCGTTAACGATCTGAACCTCTATTCCTCATCGCTGGGGGTGATTAACGCCGTGGAAGGGATCAGCGGTAAAAAGCTGAAGTATCGCAGCACGACGCTGGTGATCGGCCTGCTCGGCACCCTGCTGTCGGTGCTGGGCATCCTCGATCGCTTCGTCGATTTCCTGACCGTGCTGGGCGTAGTTTTCCCTCCAATCCTCGGCATTATGCTGGTGGATTATCTGCTGCTGCGCAGCCACCGTGGTCTGCTTGACCGCAGCCGTCTGCTGGGTGAACTGCCGAAAGACAGCGAAACGCCGGTGATTGGCTGGGTCGCGATTATTGCCACCCTGGTGGGAAGCGCAGTGGGCCTGTTAACCGAATGGGGTGTACCAACGATTAACTCACTGCTGATTTCATGCGTGATTTATTACGTGGTTAAACTGGCGCAGCAGCGCAGCCGTCCTGCGGCGGCATCAGCCTGAGACCATTAAGGCGGACGTCGTCCGCCTTATTTCTCTTTTAATAACATTCACTTCACCGCGCGACTCGCCATCACACTCTTCGCCAGAACAAAGCCGCAGCCTACAACCAGCCCGATCAGTGCAAACAGCAAAACCATCAGTGTACGTCTGGGGGCATCACGGGTCAGCGGTTCAGAGGGGGCACTCATGTATTTGAAAGGCACATCGTCCCCAGGTTCGATCTTGAACGCATCCAGTTTTTCAATATACACCCGGCGATTTTGCAGCTCGTTATTCAGCGATCCCACAGGCAGGGATTTCTCAATTTCCAGCTTGCGCGCCAGGCCATCAGCGCTGCAACAATAATAAAAGCCAGAATGGGAAACTTTTCCGAAGAATAATAGTAAGAACATCGATCAAGTCCAGCTCGGTGTTTTGATCGATAAACTGGGGCATGGCAGAGGACACATGAGAATGCGTCGCCGTACGAGCTGGCGTATTACTATCCATTGAAAACTCCTGCAGCACAATATGAAGATAAAATCACAAATTATCCGCATCGCAATCCGTTGCGGCCGCCGGATTTTAAACTAAAACATCCGCTTTTTTTTAGCATTTGATGAATATAAATAGATTTTTATCTAAAAAAACGCTGACAGCTCTGATTCAAGGTTAATAATGCCCTGGAAATATTAGCGTAATTATTCCGGGAATACAGGAATTCACCGGAACATTCTTACGCTTTTTTTGCGCCTGATTTACCAATAGCGCGATACAGCTCCTGAATACGCTTCATCGACTTAATTGTGCGCTGCGGAGCCGTGGAGGCCACCGACAGAATAATCATCTCCAGGCATACCAGCACCGTGCCGTGCAGCGGCACCTTGCCATTCTCCCCGCCGCGCGGAACGTTGATCACCACCTGAACCTCTTTGCTGAAGCGGGAATCAAGAGAGTGAGTCAGTAAAATCGTTGGAATGCCCAGCCGCTTTGCCTCACGCAGCGTCGTCAGTCCTTCACGGTGCGCCGACTTCTGCGCCATCATAATCAGTACATCGCCGCGCTGCAGGTTGATCAGCTGCTCGGCCAGCATCACCCCGGTACGGTTCAGGGGAACGCCGGGAATGCCGTTGCGGCTGAACAGGCGTGCGGCGTATTCCGCCAGGATGCTGGAGGCACCAATGCCAAAAATCCCCACCTGACGCGCCTCCGCCAGCAGAGCAACGGCGCGAGACATGGCGGCACGGTTGTGCGGTTCCGACAGCACTTCGCAGGCGCGCTGATGCCCTTCAAGAACGAAGTCGATGCTGGAGTTCACGTCGCAGGAGAGCGCATTCACCGTTGAACTCATTTTTTCCGCCGACGAGATCCCCGGCCCGAACCAGCTTTCCATTGTCTGCTTGAGATCGCGCAGTCCGGCAAATCCCAGCGCCTGAATCGCCCTGACTACCGTAGCGTCGGAAGTTTGCGTCGCGGCGGCGATCTCCATCGCCGTGTGCTCCAGCACCACCTCGCGGTTATCGTTAATGTAGCTGGCCACCGCCAGCAGCCGCGGCGACAGGCCGGGCCCCCGGGCACGGAAGCGCTCGCCGTAGATATCCACGCGCGTTTTCGTTTTTTTCGTCAGCAATCTGTTCATCCCTGAGTTTCTCCGTTAATTAGCCGATCCAGTCGCTGACGCTGCGCCAGCAGCATCGGCTGATTCAGCGGCAGATAGCCCTCCGGCGACGCGCTTTGTGCAGCAACCACCTGCTGCCCGCCATCCGACAGGGCCAGCTGCAGAAACTCAGCCAGCCGTGGTTCAGGTACGCTGCCGGGCGGCAGATCGATCCACAGCATAACGGCACTGCCCAGCGGATAGTTCCCTGCCTGCACCGCCCCGGCGGTTGGCAGATGATAATCCCCTTCATGATGGCCCAGCGGCAGTTCGCGCACTGCGTCACCCAACGCGGCTGCGTTAAACCAGCCAACGGCCCCCAGCGAGAAAGGATCGGCGGCCACGGCTTCGAGCACCGCGCGGCGATCCGGCAGCGGCTCGTAGTGCCGCGGGAATTGCCGATTGCCGAGATGAGCGCGGCGGAAAGCGCTGGCATACTTGCCGTCGTCGCGCAGGCCGTAAAGGTGAATGCGCCGGTGCAGCCAGGCCCCGCCCAGCCCTAACTGGGACCAGCAGGTGATATCCCCCTGCGGCGATCCGGAAGAGAACACCGCCGCCAGCTGCGCCATACTCAGCCCGGCCAGCGGATTATCGCGGTGCAGCCAGATGGCCGGAGGCGTTTTCACCCCCGCGCGCGGGCCGTGGCCGCACCAGCCAATCTGAATGCCCGTCGGCTGATAGCCCTTAGCGTTGCGAAACGCCGCCAGCTCCTGTGCCCAGGGCGCTCGCGACATCGGGGCCAGCAGGCAGGCATCCGCCGCCAGCGCCATGATGGCGGTGGACGAACCAGCCAGGCTGAGCTGAAACTGCTGCTCCGGCCGCCGTGCGGAGAGCATCGCGCACCACGGTTCGATCAGCGACGCCATGCCGTCATTGCCGGTAATACAAAATAACTCAGACATCAGGCTCCCTCCGCCAGATCCAGCTGTAACAGCTCCGCCCGGGCATCCGCCGCGCTGAGCGGCAGATAGCCATCGGGCTGGGAGGCAATAATCTGCTGCCCCTGCCGCGACAGCGTGAAGCGCAGAAACGCCCGCTGTAGCGCATCCAGCCCGCCGCCGTGGCGGATTGCCTGATAAAACCACAGGTAGCGCCCCAGCGCATAGTCGCCCGCCGTCATCTCATCCACCGTGCCGTTCAGCCACGGTCCCGCGTCGTCAACAGCCAGCGGCAGCGCGCGCAGCAGTGCAGTTTCCCGCCCGATGGCCGCCACGCATATCGCCGACGGCTCCTGCTCCAGCCGTTCCAGCAGGCGATCGGTCCCAACCAGATATTCGCAGTCGGCGCTGAGCGCCCGCCCGCCAAAGTGGTGTTTCTGCATATAGCTGCCGAAACCGCTGTACTGCTGGGTGGTCAGCGGCACAATCCGCCGATCCGCCCAGTCACCGCCCAGCCCCAGCTGCCCCCAGCGGCTGTAATCGCCACCGGAATTGCCTGCGGTAAAGATCCGGGACAGCTGGCTGAGGCTTATCCGCGCCAGCGGATTGGCGTGATGCACATAGACCGCCAGCGAGGTTGCCAGATGCTGGCGGGTATCCAGCGCGGCGCCCGCCACCCGAATGCCCAGCGGCTCTGCACCGCGCTGCTTGCGCCAGGGGACGCTTTCCATCGGGGTGATTTCACGCCCCATCACGCTGAACATCGCCTTATCGTTAATGGCGAAGGCCATCGCGGTCGGCGTGCCCTTCAGCTCAATGGCAAAGCGAACCTGCGGGTGATAATGCGCAAACGCGGCGGTCAGCTTTTCAAGAACATAGCGCGCGTGGCCGGACCCGCTCAGGCGCACGGCACCGTCAGCAGTCAGCCAGCCGACGTTGACTTCCGCCGTCAGCGGCTGCGGCAGATAGTCGGTCAGTTCAGCATCCAGCGGGCGCGGAACCCACCCGGTGCGTTCGGTTGATAAATTCACAAATGCTCCTCAGAAGATGCCGGATTTTTGCGGCGCTGCCGCCGCTTCCAATACATCAGCAGCCCGGTGACAAAAAACAGCGGCATGCACAGGCTGGAAATCGTTATCGCTATGCGGCCCGGAATGCCAAACAGCGCGCCGGTATGGATCGGGTCCATATCGGTTAAAATTCGTTCCCCGGTGGGCAGGCTGCGGTACAGCGTCTGCCGGGTGACGTTCAGAGTGCGGGGATTGATGCTCAGCTCATCCAGCGCGCGGGCGTGCGGGGCATCCAGCGGCAGGACGCGCACGCGGATCGCCTTCCCCGGCGCGGGAAGAAACAGCAGCGCCGACTGGTACTGACTGCCGTAGCGCTGAACCACCTGCTGCCAGACCCAATCCCAGTCCGGCTCTGCGGGCTTCACCGCCGTTTTCTTCACAGGCAGGGGCTTCTTCACCACTTCGGCCGGTGTGCTGCCAAGCAGCCAGGTGACGCTCTGGCGATACCACTGCGATGACCACCACAGGCCGGAGAGCGCACTGACCAGATAGAGCACAGTCAGCCAGGTCCCAGCCACCTGGTGCAGCATGCGGTACAGCGCGCGGCCGCTGAGGCGAAACTCCGGGCGCAGCCACTCCCGCGCACTGCGGCTGCCCGCCGTCCAGCGCAGCCACAGCCCGGAGAGGGCAAAGAAGATCAGGCTGACGGCGCTGGCACCGGTAATCGTTCGTCCGATGGCGTTATCCCCCTCAGGGGAGAGAAAACGATGCAGATTACGCACCGTGGCAAAAAAGGCCGCGCCGGTCGCTTCCCCGAGGATCTGCCCGCTGTACGGATTCACCAGCACCCGCTGATTGCGCTGCCCTTTCCCCTGCTGGAAAGCGGCGGTCCAGGCACGATCGTCCTGCTGCTCAATCTGTAACGACATCAGCCGCTCGCCGGGACGCTGCTGCCGCAGCGCAGCAATCATCGCCACCACCGACATCGGCTCGCCGCCCTGCGGCGGGCTGACGGTCATCTGCGGGCTGAGGGCCTGCATAATTTCATCTTCAAAACTCATCGTCACGCCGCTCAACGCCATAAACGACAGGCTGGCGCCGAGGGTAATCCCCAGCAGCCAGTGCAGTTTCAGCAGGATCAGGCGCGAACGCGTCATCGATTATTTCGCCACTGGCATCGGGCGCCCGGCGATATGCGACTGTACCTGCGCCACCATCAGGCTCAGCGCCGCAAAGGAGTTGGAGATGGTCTCTTCACGCGGCAACAGAATGTAATGACCGCTGCGACAGGCGTTCAGGAACTCGCACCAGCCGGGCATAATCGCGTTCATCGCGTCCAGCTCTTCCTGCGGTTTCCCTCCGGTGTCGGAACGCCAGGTATCGAAAATATAATCGGCGTCCAGCTCCGGCAGCCGCTCGGCGCTGACCTCAATGCGATCGCCATCCGGGATGCTGTCAATCAGCGGCGGGAAGCGGAATCCGGCATCGCGCAGCACGCGGCCCAGCGCACGATAGGTGTGATGAACGGTGATCTTGCCCTTATTCGCCTGGATCACCGAGACGGTGATGTGCTGAGTATCCACCATCAGCTTCAGCTGTTTGATCTGCTCCTGGTAGCGGCGTTCGAGGATCGCCAGCTGCTTCTGACTGCCGGTCAGCTGCGCCAGCTTGCTGTAGATACGCGGCGCGCCGCCTACCAGGTGGTCGATGCTGACCGTTGGAGCAATTTTCTCCAACTGCTCGATGGCGGTGTTGCGGCTGGGTTCGGTGATAATCAGGTCGGGTTTCGCGGCGGCGATGGCTTCAATATCCATATCGGCGGTGCCGATAAACTGGATCGATGAATTGTCGAAGTCCACCCCGGTCAGCAGCCCGCTGGAACGCAGGAAATGCGAGCCGTCCGCGCGGGTTCGGCCGTGGCTGGCGACCGGCGGCACGCCCAGCTCGATTAGCGGAATAGTGATATCCAGATCGTGTAGCGAAACAATACGCTGCGGATGCAGCGGCACGGTCACCGTGCGGCCCAGATCGTCGGTAAACTGCTGCGTCGGTTCAGCAGCGGTGGCGCTCAGGCAGGTCAGAAATAACAGGGAAAGTAGCAGGCGCATAGCCATCCTCAAGGTTTACAGCGCGTCACGTCGACGCCACAGCAGCAGAAGAAAGAACGGACCGCCCACCAGCGCCATCACAATCCCCGCCGGAATTTGCAGCGGGGCAAAAGCCAGCCGCCCGATAGAATCCGTCAGCAGAACCAGCAGTGCGCCCAGCAGTGCGCTGCCGCTGAGCAGCGCTACCTGACCGCCGCGCAGCAGAAAGCGCGCCATGTGCGGTGCGATCAGCCCGACAAAACCCAGGCTGCCAACGCAGGATACGCTGGCGGCAGTCAGCAGCACCGGGGCGCAGAAGCGTATCAGCGACAGCCGCCGGAGCCTTACCCCCAGCCCGGTAGCGGACTGGTCGCCGAGCAGCGCCACGTCCGATGCACGGGCGGTCAGGAACAGGATCAGCGCCCCCGGCAGCGCCCAGCAGAACGCCACCGCCAGCAGCGACCAGGTGGCGGAGTGCAGGCTGCCCGCGATCCAGACCAGCGCGGTTTGCACGTCGCGCACGTCGGCGGTGGTCATAAACACCCCGATTCCGGCAGCAAACGCCCAGGAAACGCCGATGCCGATCAGAATAAAACGCGGCCGCGAGAAGTCGCGCGCCAGCAGCACCACGATCAGCGCCACCAGCAGCCCACCCGCCATCCCGGCCAGCGGCCGCCACAGCAGGCTAAGGGAAGGAAACAGCAGGATCAGCACCAGCACCACCGCGCTGGTCCCCTCCTTCACGCCGATCAGCCCCGGATCGGCCAGACCGTTGCGGGTGATCGACTGCATCGCCGCCCCGGCCATCCCCAGCATCGCTCCGCTCAGCAGCGCCATCAGCAGGCGCGGCAGGCGAATATCCCAGACGATATAGTGCTGCTGCGAACTCAGCTGCTGCGGGTAAAACAGCGCCCGGCCAATGTCCGAAGCGGGAACGGGCAGCGATCCCTGAGTGATGCCGAACACCGCCAGCAGCAGCGCCACGGCTGCCAGCAGCAGGCCCAGCAACAGTAGACGCGGGCGCAGCAACAGCGTGAACTGCCCCAGCCTCAGGCGATGAAACCCCAGCCGTTGCGCGGTATTTTTCATTTGAAGTACCTGGCAGCAATAAAGATAAATACCGGTGCACCGACCAGCGCGGTCATCACTCCGGTTGCCAGCTCCTGAGGAGCGATCAGCACGCGCGCCACCAGATCGGCCAGCAGCAGCAGCAGTGCCCCGCCCAGCGCCGATAGCGGCACCGCCAGGCGGATATCATCGGTCATCAGCCTCCGCACGACGTGCGGCACCACCAGCCCGATAAAGCCAATCGGACCGGCCACTGAAACCGCCGAGCCACACAGCAGGGCGGCCGCGATCAGTCCGATTAAGCGAGTACGGGCGATGTTCACCCCCAGCCCGCTGGCCACCTGATCGCCCAGCGCCAGCACGTTAAGCCGTGGTGCAATCGCCAGCGCCAGCAGCATACCAACCAGCGCAGGCAGCGCGGCGGCGGCGGTCACGGACCAGCTCAGCCCGGCGAGATCGCCAGCCAGCCAGGTACGCATTTCCAGCAGCGTCTGCTCGTCCAGGATCAGGATTGCGGCGGTCACCGAGGAGGCAAAAGCAGAGAGCGCAACGCCGCACAGCGTCACCTTGAGCGGCGTCAGCCCGCTGCGCCCGGCCGAGGCCAGCAGCATCACCACCGCAAACAGCGCGGCGGCACCGCAGGCAGCCACCAGCGGGCGGCTGGCCAGCAAACCGCCCCAGCCAGCGCCAATCGCCGAGGCGATCACCACCGCCAGCGCCGCACCGGCGTTCAGCCCGAGAATATGCGGCTCACCCAACGGGTTACGGATCACCGACTGTAGCAACAGCCCGGCCACACCCAGTGCCGCGCCGGTCAGCAGGGCCGCAACCAGCCGCAGCAGCCGCAGCTCCACAATCACCTTATGGTCGAAGCTGCGCGGATCGAAGTGCAGTAGCGCCTGTAGCACGGTTGAGGGGCCGATATAACGCGCGCCAAGGCCCAGATGTATCACCGCGCCGATCAGTAACAGGCAAAGCAGAATCGGCAGCGCCAGCGCGGGGCGCAGCGGGTGGCGATGAACGGAATGGGGCCGACTACGCATCAGCGCTGGCCATCGCGGCGGCGGAACGGCATAAAGAACGGTTTCTGCGTCAGCGGGTTGATCGACATCTGCACATCGACATCAAAGGCAGCTTTAATCATCTCCGGCGTGCAGTTTTCATCTTCACCGGTCACGCCGAGCAGACGCCCCTGCTTCATAAACACCAGCATGTCAGCGTAGTTCACGGCGAAGTTAAGATCGTGCAGCACCACGACCACGGTACGGCCATGCAGCCGGGTCAGATCGTGCAGCAGTTCGAGGATCTCCACCTGATAGCGCAGATCGAGGAAGGTTGTGGGTTCATCCAGCAGAATGGTTTGGGTTTGCTGCGCCAGCGCCATCGCGATCCAGCAGCGCTGCCGCTGACCGCCGGAGAGGCTGTCCACCGACTGATGGGCGAATTCGGCGGTGCCGGTAAGCTGTAACGCCTGCTCAACCGCCGCTTCATCCGCATCCGACCACTGGCGCATAAAGTTCTGCCACGGGTAGCGGCCGCGGGAAACCAGCTCAAACACCGTCAGCCCTTCCGGCAGCAGCGGCGACTGCGGCAGCATGCCCAGCTGACGGGCAACGGCTTTAGTCGGCTGCTGGTGAATGCTTTTGCCATCCAGCAGCACGCTGCCGCCGAGGGGAGTCAGCATCCGTGCAATGGTGGTCAGCAGGGTGGATTTCCCCGAACCGTTAGCGCCGACCAGCACGGTCATTTTCTTCGCCGGGATCGTCAAACTGATATCATCAACGATTATCTGCTTCCCGTATCCGGCCGACAGCCGATCCAGCTCGATCCCCTGCTGCCGGGCCCTGTTCTCGCCCGCACTCTGCTCCACCCGCTGTGGCATTGACTACTCCTGCACCGCAACGGCGTGGCTCCCGGCCAGCGCGCGCGTAAGTCTCAAATAAAAATAACTCTCATTATCTTTCTCGATCATGCGTAGAATGAATGTAGTAGTCAAGAATTAATGCGGTGCTTATTAAAACATCTCGCTTCGCGATTTTATGGAATCTTCAGGAAAGATAAGTTTTTTAATTAATCATTATTATCAATAAATTAAAAAATAATAACCCGACAGGAAATGTGCAACCTGGCGTTAAAAAGCTTGCATGATTTTTTCCTTATTTTTGCGTTTACTACTACATATCAGCATGTTTGAATGATTCTCAATTACATATCCGACCCCATTAAACGGGCTAACGGGTAGGCAGCGTTAATCGCAATCAATCGGGCAATGAATACGAAAACTCCTCTCATCTCAGCAACGAAGATGAGACACGTGCAGGGTAAAAATTAAATGACTGAGTTAAAGCCTTCTTTTCTGGGGAAAAAGGGTTATGCGCTGTTTTCAGCGATCTTCATCGGCACGCTGGCCTCTTCGGTAACGATGGCGGCAGAAGCCCCCGCTGCGGCCAGCAGCAGCGACAAAACAACGAAAGATGCGGGAACGATGACGGTGGAAGCCAGCGTCGCCGATGCTGACAAAACCATGACCTCCGGCTATCAGCCACTGAATTCCACTACAGCCACCCTGACCAATATGCCGCTGCTGGATATCCCGCAGGTGGTGAATACCGTCAGCGATCGCGTGATTGAAGATCAGCACTCCACCACGCTGGATGAAGTGCTTAACAACGTCAGTAACGTGGTGCAGACCAACACCCTGGGCGGCACGCAGGATGCCTTTGTGCGCCGTGGCTTCGGCAGCAACCGCGATGGTTCCGTGCTGACTAACGGCCTGAAAACCGTCCTGCCACGCAGCTTCAACGCCGCTACCGAACGGGTTGAGGTATTGAAAGGCCCGGCTTCTACGCTGTACGGCATCCTCGACCCCGGCGGGCTGGTTAACGTGATTACCAAGCGCCCGGAACGCACCTTTGGCGGTTCCGTTTCAGCTACTTCCACCAGCTTTGGCGGCGGCACCGGTACGGTGGACCTGACCGGGCCGATCGAAGGCACCAACCTGGCGTATCGCCTGATTGGTTCCTATCAGCACGAAGATTACTGGCGCAACTTCGGCAAGGAGCGCAGCAGCTTTATTGCCCCGTCACTGACCTGGTTTGGTGACGATGCGACGGTCAATGTCTCTTATGCCCATCGCAACTACAGCACGCCGTTCGATCGCGGCACCATCTTCGATCTGAATACCGGCCACGCGGTGAATGTAAGCCGTGAAACCCGCTTTGATGAAGAGTACAACATCACCGACGGTGAATCGGATCTTGCGCAGCTGAATGCTGAATACCGCATTAACAATCAATGGACGGCGAAGTTTGACTACAGCTTCAGCCAGGATAAATACAGCGACAATCAGGCGCGCGTGATGAAGTATGACGCCGCCACCGGCAACCTGACCCGCCGCGTTGACGCCACGCAGGGATCGACCCAGCGTCAGCATTCCGCGCGCTTCGATCTGCAGGGCGACGTGGTGATTGGCGGACTGTACAACGAGATCCTGACCGGGGTGGCGTACGAGAACTACGATCTGCTGCGCACCGATATGATCCGCTGTAAGAACGTGCAGGATTTCAATATCTATAATCCGTCCTATGGGGCCACCGGCAAATGTACCTCGGTTTCCGCAGCGGACAGCGATCAGACCATTCAGCAGGTCAGCTACTCGACCTACGTGCAGGATTCACTGTATCTGACCGATAAGTGGATTGCCGTCGGTGCCCTGCGCTATCAGTACTTTACCGAATACGCCGGTAAGGGCCGTCCGTTTAACGTCAATACCGACAGCACCGACAATGCCTGGGTGCCGAAGTTTGGCCTGGTGTACAAAGCCACGCCGACGATCTCGCTGTTCGGGAACGTTTCGCGTTCGTTTATGCCGCAGTACTCCATTGCCAGCTACATCGGCGAACTGCCACCGGAAACCGCTACCGCGTGGGAAGCGGGCGCCAAGTTCGATCTGTTTGACGGCGTAACGGCGAACGTCACCCTGTTTAATATTAATAAAAACAACGTGCTGTATACCGAAACCATCAACGATGAGAGCGTAGCGAAGACCGCCGGACGGGTGCGTTCACGCGGGGTTGAGGTGGATGTAGCCGGTGCGCTGACGCAGAATATTAACGTCATCGCCAGCTATGGCTATACCGATGCCAAAGTCATGGAAGATCCGGATTACAAAGGGAAAATGCTGCCTAATGTACCGCGCCATACCGGATCGCTGTTCCTGACTTACGACTTCCACAACGTGTATGACGGCAATACGCTGACCGTTGGCGGTGGGGGCCATGCTGTCAGCCGTCGCTCCGGCGACAACGGCGAGGATTATTCTCTGCAGGGCTATGCGGTTGCCGATGCATTTGCTTCTTACAAAATCAAAGCAGAGTATCCTGTCACGCTACAGGTTAACGTCAAGAATATCTTCGACAAAACGTACTACACCTCGTCTATCGCGACAAATAATCTCTCTAACCAGATTGGCGATCCGCGCGAAGTGCAGTTCACGGTAAAAATGGATTTCTGATCCGCACGTTTAAATTAGCCATTCACCCCGAGTGAAACGTAGTTTAACTCCTGAAGTACATCGGATGTTTTGACGACGCAAATCGTCGCTTTCAGGAGATAAACTATGGCAGAGCAGCAATTTGACTACATTATCATCGGTGGCGGTTCCGCAGGATGCGTGATCGCCTCACGATTGATTGAGGCCCAGGCAGGCAGCGTCCTGCTGCTGGAAGCGGGCGGCCGTGATAACAGCCTGTTCCACAAAATGCCCGCCGGATTGGTAAAACTCTCCCCTAAAACCCGCTGGCCCTACCGTACGCTTCCCCAACAGCATGTTAATAAACGCGTGATGCAGGTCGCTCAAGGCCGCGTATTAGGCGGCGGCAGCTCCGTTAACGGTATGATCTATCTACGCGGCCAGCCGCAGGATTATGACGACTGGGCGGAGGAATATGGCTGCCGTGGCTGGAGCTTTAACGATCTGCTCCCCTTCTTTAGAAAAGCAGAAAACAATGAGTGCCTGAGCGGAACCTATCACGCTCAGCGGGGGCCGCTAAGCGTCAGTGAAAACCAGTTCCGCCATCCGCTGACGGATGCTTTTGTCCGTGCCGGACAGGAACAGGGCCTGCCCTACGTGAACGACTTCAACGATGGCGCGCCCGCAGGCGTTGGCCTGTGGCAGACCACCACTCACCATGGGGAACGCGCCAGTACATCGCGCGCTTATCTCGATCGAGTAAAAAACAATCCGCAATTGACCACGATTACCGATGCTGAAGTACAGCATCTTATTCTGGAAGGCAGCCACGCAAGCGGAGTGGTTTACCATACGCACGGTAAACAGCAATGCCTGGCCTATGCCCGCCGGGAGGTGATCCTCAGTGCCGGAGCCTTCGGCAGCGCAAAAATACTGATGCTGTCCGGCATTGGGCCGCAAAAACATCTCGATAGCGTGGGCATTGTTACCTGTGCCGATCTGCCAGTCGGTAAGTATTATCAGGACCATCTGCATATGTCGCTGAACGCGACCGTCACCACCGGTAACAGTATGTGGGGCGAGGATAAAGGTCTGCGGGCGGTAAGAAACTTCGCACAGTGGCAGTTCTTCCGCGGCGGCCTGCTTACCAGCAACATCCTGGAGGGCGGCGCGCTGATAGACACCACCGGCAGCGGTCGCTCAGATGTACAGGTGCACTTCCTGCCGGTTCTGGATAACTTTGAAAACGGACCGGGGGCAAACCCCGCCGGTAGCGAACACGGCATTACGTTGAAGGTCGGCTATTTACCAAGTAAATCGCGCGGAGAGGTCCGGCTGAGCAGCAGTAACCCGAGCGATGAACTGGCTATTGATGCCGGTTATCTTAGCGATCCGGCGGATCTGGCAGGGCAGATTCGGGCCGTTCAGACAGGGCTTCGCCTGCTGCGCAGCCCGTCACTGCAATCGATTGTCGGGCATATTTTACATCTGAACGAGGTGGAAGAAGACGACATCAACGCCATCACCAATTTCATCCTCGACGACATTAAAACCGTCTATCATCCGATTGGCACCTGCCGAATGGGCCCGTATCCGGCGACTTCGGTGGTGGATTTAAAGCTGCGCGTTCACGGCATCAGCGGGCTGCGCGTTGCGGATTGCAGCATATTCCCGCAGATCCCCAGCGGCAATACCAATGCGCCAACCATTATGATCGCAGAACGCGCTGCCGATCTGATCCTTAAGGATATTTCTAACACCGTCTCTTAACGGCGATAATATCTGGCTTCTGCTCTGTGGCAGAAGCCTCTTATTCAACTAGAATTAATCCATGCACAGAATATTCTTAAAGAGATTAATTCTCATTTCACCACCAACGAGTTATGTAATTATTAATAAGAATGGTTATCAAACTTATTTAAAAAATTGAACGAATTATATTTAAAGTCAAAATAAAAAACACATAAAATCATTAAGTTAGATCACATAAAATAAATTTAGCTTTTGCTATAATAAACGGTTTTTATTTTCTATGGATGGGTGCATAATGCGCAGAAATCACCTGTCATCCACAGTTAATAATAATTTTAAGGAGTCACCATGCTGACGAATGAAATGACCGCCAAGCTGAACGATCAGCTGAATCTGGAATTCTACTCTGCCAACCTGTACCTGCAGATGAGCGCCTGGGCCAACGATAAGGGTTTTGACGGTGCCGCCGCATTCCTGCGTGAGCACTCTGTAGAAGAGATGCAGCACATGCAGCGCCTGTTTAACTACCTTAGCGATACTGGCGCGATGCCGGTGCTGGGCACCATTGATGCGCCACCGGTAACCTTTAACTCACTGAATGAAGTGCTGGAGCAGGCTTATCAGCACGAGCAGCTGATCACCGCGAAGATCAATGAACTGGCCCACGCGGCGATCACCACCCAGGATTATTCAACCTTCAACTTCCTGCAGTGGTATGTTGCCGAGCAGCACGAAGAAGAGAAGCTGTTCAAATCCGTGCTGGACAAACTGGCTCTGGTTGGCAACAGCGGCCAGGCACTGTTCTTCCTCGACAAAGATTTGAAAAAGATGGGCGAGCCGGGCGCACACTCTGCCGACTGATTGACTGCATTAAGCGGATCAAGCGCATCCGCGAACAGACTCACAGGCCACTCTCATTGAGAGTGGCTTTTTTTTATTCTGCATAATCGCTTTCAACTGGCGAAGAAGCAGGAGGGGCGTCACTGACCAGGCTTTTCAAATATACCGCTATCGCTTTCAGATCCGCCTTGCCGGGATGCGGGCTGGTCTGCGGAACGGGAACGGGCTCACTGGGATCGCCGCAGACCATACGGCCATCGTCGTGCAGCAGCTCTTCCTCCTGCGAATCGCTTCCCGCATGCAGTGTGGCCGATACTATGATGAACAGAGCTGATAACCATCGCCGGATAAAGATTTTCATGGCTCACTCCCTGTTTAACCTGTCCATATTGCCTGAAACGACACCGTTCTCCTGCCGGGTATCGTAAGCAGCAGGGAGAGAACAGTGACATCGTCCTGGAGATAAAATAGGGGAGAAAAAGGTGGCAGTTCAGTGCGAAGTGTTAATGGATATGAGCGGAATAACGATAATAAAGAATTTCCCTTCCAAGATATTGATTTATAAGATATTGAACAAAAGGTGCGAAAAGCACCCTTTGTTTAGTGACCGCTAATTAGTGGCTGGCAGGTAACGTCACCCAATAGCCCGGTTTGTAAGCTACCGGCAGGAAACGCTGATGGAATTCACGGAAGGTGGCATCCGGATCGATATCTTTGAACAGCTCAGGGTGCAGCCATTTCGCAATCGCCTGGATCGCCACAAACTGGTAAGGGCTGTCGTAGAACTGGTGCCAGATCGCGTGCGCATTGCCGTTGGTGGCGACCGGCAGAGTATGGAATGCCGGACGCGCCATTAGCGCCGTTAAGCGTTTCGTTGCTTCCACGATATCCGCCCCCGGACCTACGCCCACCCAGCCACCGGCGGTATTGTAGTTCTTCCAGTTAGCACCGGTCACAATCACCACATCAGGGCGCGCGGCGATAATCTGCTCAGGGTTCAGGGTGCCGAAGGTGCCGGGGATCAGCCCTTTAGCAATATTAATGCCGCCAGCCACTTCAACCATGCGGCCAAAGTTCTCATCGCCAAACGACATGCAGCACTCTTCGGTGTAACCACCGGCGCGATCCAGCATCACCTTCGGACGCTTGCCGGTGAAGTTTTTCAGGCGGTCGGTCACGATATCAATCTGCTGCTGGCGGAAGGCGACGATCTCTTCAGCGCGCTCGGGTTTACCCACCAGCTGTCCCATAATGCGAATGCTTTTTTCGGCATTCTCAAACGGTTTTTCGCGGAAGTCGATAAACACCACCGGGATGCCCAGCTTGTCGAGTTTTTCGGTCAGCTTCGACTCGTCGGTCGCCGCTTTCGATTCCAGGTTCATCAGCACCAGATCGGGCTTCAGAGTCAGCGCCTGCTCAACGTTAAACGTACCGTCCTTTGCCCCACCAAAGGTCGGCAGCTTTTTAATCTGCGGGTATTTCTCTGCATAGATCTGGTAGCTGTCGAAATCCGCCTTCGGCAAATCGTCACGCCATCCCACTACGCGCTGAAAAGGCGCCTCGGTATCGAAGGCCGCCAGCAGATAGATCTGCCGCCCTTCACCCAGGATCACCCTCTTCACTTCCGATTTAATTTCAACCTTACGACCGCTGACATCTTCCACTACAAATGGCGCAGCCCACAGGCTGGCAGAGGCGATCAGCCCGGCCAGCAGGATGCCCGTTTTACCCCAAATCTTCATAGCAAACCCCACAAGGACAATGATAATAATTCTCAGTTCAAATCTTGCAGGGGCATGCTACGTGTCGGTGAAAGTTAAAACAAGATGTGTCAAAAAATTTCAATTCATGACGACATTAAAAGGTATAGCGATAGAATTTAGTGTCCACCTTCATCACCGGGAAGGAAGCGGGCAACTCGGGCACGGTGATTTCCGTAAAGCCGTTTTTCTCATAGAAGCGATGCGCGGCAAGGAACAGCGCGGTGGTGCCGAGGAAGATATCGCTTAAGCCCTGCTCGCGGCCATAGGCCAGCAATACATTCAGCAGCGCCAGCCCTGTACCGTAAGCCTTACCGCGGTATTCGGCCGCCACAAACATTTTGCGCAGCGCCGCCTGGCGATTGCCAATATCCTTCAGCGCAATACAGCCAACCACGCGATCGTCCACCAGCGCCAGCCAGAACTGACCGTGCCCCTGCTGATAGAAGTTTTCGATATCGTTAAGATCGGGCTGCTGCTCTGCGGTGATGGGGATGCTGAACTCGTTAGTCTGAATCGGCAGGATTAAATCGATAACTGCTGCCTGGTGTTTTGCGCTGTAGGGTTCGATACGGAGGGTTGTGCCGGATTCGCTCATTGATGTTGTACTCTCTCTGGCGGCCACAGACCGCATTAGGGTTAGTCAATGCAGACGACAACAACAAGTTGCCGTCTGCTTTCTCAGCCCATTCAGACTACATCATTAGCATGATAAAACATCAGGTTAATTCGTATCCGGCGCTCGGCAGGCTTACCGTCCCGCCGCCTTCACCGCGTCATGCAGATTCAGGCGCTGCCAGAAGCTCTGCGACGCGTCGCCGGAGAGTGGATAGCCGTCTGCCAGCGCGGTGCGCACCATCAGCTGGCGGCGCTGGGCGGCGCTAAGGTTCGGCAGCGGCGCTTCCAGCAGAACTTCAGCCCCTTCAGGAACAACGAGCGGCGAGGCCTTCACCTTCGCGGCAGGCAGGTTGTAGGTCATGGTAAAGCGATAGAAGGTCTGCATCGCTTTGGCGGCATACGGATCATCCTGTGCTGGCACCTTCGCGCACTCGCGCAGCGACGTACCGCACTCTTTCTCCAGCGCGCTGCGCAGCTGCTGCTTCGCGGCATCGAACAGTTCACGATAGTGCGGATCGTTGAGGTAGTGCGCCACGTTGCGCTCTGCCACCATTCTTGAACCCATCACATCCAGCGGATAGTGAACGCCCAGTACAATGCGCGAATAACCGTAGCGCGCACCGCGATCGATCAGCGGCACATAGCGCTCCGGCAGCATCTGTGCCATTAACAGCGCATCGGTGTAGCCGGTGTTGGTGTGGCCGCTGGGGAACGACCCGCCGTCGGCGGTGTAAGGATGGTTATCTTTCGCTACCGCGCTGTCCGGCACCAGATGAATGGTATTGCCGGGGATCAGGAACGGGCGCTTATAGTCAAAGTGCTTCTTCGCTTCGCTGGTACTGACTTCACTGGCCTTCAGCAGCGCCGCCGCCTTGCCCAGTTCGCCTTTATCATAAGCGCGGATAAACGCCTCACCCAGCTTTGGCCCCAGTGCATCGGCGAGGAAATAGAGGTAGTTCTGCCCTTCGGCATCCACCAGCGCCTGGCGGCGTGCGCCGTCGGTGGCGTTCAGGTTGATGTTTTCTACCGTTGCCAGATTCTGCGCCAGCGTCGCTTCCGGCAGCTTGCCGAAGGCGCTCAGCAGTTCAATCCCCGCCTGCTGATTGGCCTTTTTGCCGAAATCATAGCCGCTGGCCTGTAGCCAGGCTTTATCTACCTGCTTACCGCCCTGCTTTGCCGTTTCCAGCTGGCTGCGCGCCAGCGTGCTGCTGTCACCCTTGATGCTGTTAATCAGCGCGGTCTGCACCGAGCCTTCCAGGGCGACTACCGCCGGGCTGTTGCTGGCCGGGGTTGTGGTGTTGGCGATGGCCGCAATCTGCGGCAGCTCTGCGGTGGTTTTAGCCTGTGCCAGCGGCCCAATCAGCAGCGAAGCGGCAAGAAGCGTAAGACGAAAGCGCATAAATCATCCTCATTATCATCAATAAGTTAACCCTGTCGCCCGCAGACTAGACCCGCTATATGGCACTTTTATGGCAAAACATATTCCGATACAGATTCCCGCATCCTGTCATAAATCTTGTCAAAAACCGGCCGCGTTAGCTTTAAACCTGCCACGGCAGAATGCCCTTGTGCCTGCGCGCACACCAGGAGGCCAGCAGCATCAGCCCCACCACCACCAGGATCATCAGGCAACCCACCGCCGCCGCCAGCGTCGACGATCCACCCTCATCCAGGAAGACGATGGTCGGCCCCAGCGTCTGAGTAGAAGAGGTTACCAGCAGGATCGAAACCTGGATTTCGTTCAGCGCGGTAAGAAACACCAGAATTGCCCCGGCAATCGCCGACGGAGCCACCAGCGGCAGCAGAATGTCGCGCATGCGCCGCAGGAAGCCCGCACCGGCAAGCTGTGCCGCCTCATCCAGCGAGCGCTCCACGCGGGCAAAGCCCGCCAGCGTCGGGCGCAGCACCAGCGCAAGGAAGTTGGAAAGATAGGCGGCGAGGATAATCCACACCGTGCCGTACAGGCTGACGTTGATCAGCGGCAGCGGCCGCAGGAAGAACAGCAGCGCGGCAATCCCGGTCACCACGCCCGGCAGCGCATAGGCCAGTTCGCTGGAGAGATGCAGCACCCGCACCAGGCGGCTGCGCCGCCAGCTGAGGTAGCAGGCCATAAACAGTGCCATCAGAGTCAGGATCGCCGCCGCAATCGCCGTCAGCCAGAGGCTGGTGAAAAAGGCGTGGCGCACTGCCGGATAGTCAAACAGCGCGTTACGGTAGTTAATCAGCGTCAGCGTCTGCCAGTTCAGCGCCTGGCCGAAGCCCTGGGTCAGCGAGGTAGTCAACAGCGCCGACAGCGGCAGCAGCAGGATCAGCGCCATCAGCAGCCAGGCGGTCGCTTCTACCGGCAGTCGCCAGCGGCCAAGAGACTGAGTGAGCGCATGCGCCGTGCCGCTAACGCGAACATCGCGCCGACCGCCCAGCAGACTGCTGATCAGCATTCCGGCCAGGGTGATTGCCGCCAGCAGCAGCGACAGCACCGCCATATCGGGCAGCGCGCCGGGGCCGGTGCTGTTCAGCTGCTGATAGATCAGGGTAATCAGCGTGGGAACTTTGGCAGGAATTCCCAGCATCGCCTGAATACCGAAGTTACCGGCGGCGGCCACGAAGGAGAGCGCGGCTCCGGCAAAAATCGCCGGGCGAGCCAGCGGCAGGATAACGGTTAACAGCACCCTGAGCGGTGAGGCTCCGGCTATCTTCGCTGCTTCCACCAGATCGGACGGCAGGCGCTGTAATCCAGCCCGCACCGCCAGAAACACCAGCGGCGCATTGTGCAGCCCGAGTAAAAGGATAATACCGCTCATCGAGTAGAGCGGCGGCGGACCGGCGAAGGGAGGCACTCCCAGCCCGGCCAGCAGTTTCATCAGCGGTCCGGAGGGCGACATCGCCTGTACCCAGGCCAGCGCGGTCACCTGCGGTGGGATCATCAGCGGCAGAATAAAGGCAAAAACCCACGCCGCCCTGGCGCGAATATCACTCAGCGCCACCAGCCACGCCGCCAGGGTTCCCAGCAGCAGTGAGATCGCGGTAGCTCCCAGCGCAATAAACAGCGTATTGCCGGTAGCGCGCAGCACCCGGGGCGCATTCAACAGCCGCAGCAGCCGCTCGCTGTCGGGTACGCCCTGCGGCGCAATGGCCGCCCAGATCAGCCTCGCCAGCGGCGCAATCGACAGCAGACCAATCATGATTGCCAGTAGCCAGAGGATCCACCGCTCGCTGCCGGGCCAGCGGATCGCACGGGGGTGGCGGGCGCTGCGCATCATACCGGGCAATACGCTCATCGGTTAACCGCCAAAGATTTCAGTGAATTTCTCACGCACCTGGGCATCATCGTTAACGGCTTTATCGCTGTCCAGCGTCAGCAGTTTGATCGAATCAATTGGCGCAAAGCCTTCCGGTGCCGCCACGCGTTTATCGATCGGACGGTTGCCCTGCTGTGCTACCAGCTGCTGGCCTTTTTCCGACAGCATAAAGTCAACGAAGGCTTTGGCGGCAGGCACGTTATGCGCACCGGCAAGGATCGCCACCGGTTCGGTCACAAACGACGCGCCTTCCTGCGGATAGACCAGATCGACCGGCGATCCCTGTTTCTTCGCGCGGATCAAATCGGCATCGGTAATGATCCCGTATTTAGCGACGCCGCTGGCAACCGCTTTCAGCGCCGGGCCGTTGCCGCCTTCCGGTGTAATGCCGTTGGCCGCCAGCTTTTTATAAAACTCCCAGCCGATGGTCGGGGTATTGATGGCGGTATGCAGATGGTAGAGCGCCGCGCCGGAATAGAGCGGACTGGGCACCGCCACCTGGCCGCGATTGCTGGCATCGGTCAGCGCCATCCAGCTGTTAACCGGTTTCGCGTTCTGCGTGTTGTAGCCAATCACCGTGGCGATGATTTTAGTGCCGAACCAGGTCTTATCTTTATCGTAGAAATTCGGGCTGATATTGCTGACCGGCGCATCCGCGTAGGCCATCAGCTTGCCCTCTTTCTTCAGCGCGCCCAGGTTGATGGAGTCCGCCACCAGCAGCACGTCGGCTTTCACGTCACCGCTCATCATCTCGGTGCGCAGCACGTTCATCAGCTGGGTGGTGCCGTTGCGGGTCCAGCTCACCTCAATACCGGGGTTAGCGGCTTTAAAGGCTTCAATCGTTTGCTGAGCGATTTCAGGAGCCTGCGAGGTATAAACCACCAGTTTTCCATCGGCCGCCTGGGCTGACAGAGAGGTGAACGCCAGCAGTGCCAGAATTTTTACCGTGCTACGCATCTGTAGTCCTTAGTGAATTGAAAAAGAAATTAGTGCGGAATGACCCAGCCGTCGGTGGCGACCAGCCTTATACGTTCTCCGATCCGTGGCGGTGCGGCATCTGACTGCATTAAGGTCAGACGGCACTGCGGATCGCCCAAAGGTTCAATTTCCAGCTGGCTGTAGCCGCCACGGTAGATAACCCGGCGGACCTCGCCGTCGAAGCCGGGGGCATCATGCGCTACCCTTTGCAGGTCGCTGGCGTGCAGGCAGATTTTGCCTTTCGGCAGGACTGGCTGAGTGGGGCTGGCGCGCAGTTTCACTCGCAGGCCAAACAGTGTGACCCAGGCTGAGCCCTGCCCGTCGGGTTCGATATCCCCAACCGGCACAACCCGGCCATCATCAATGAATCGTGCCACCATTTCGCAGGCGGGCTGGCGATAAAGCTCCTGCGGGGTGGCGAACTGCATTACCTGTCCCGCCTGCATCACCACGATGCGGTCGGCCAATGCCATCGCTTCGTGCTGGTCGTGGGTGATGTAAAGCAGCGTGGCACCGGCGTGATGATGAAAACGTGTGAACTCTTCTTCCATCGCCGCGCGAAGATGTACGTCAAGGTTTGCCAGCGGCTCATCCAGCAGCACCAGCTGCGGCCGCGTGACCAGGCAACGTGCCAGCGCCACGCGCTGTCGCTGCCCGCCGGACAGATCCGCCGGCCGCCGTTCACCCATACCGTCAAGGCCGACCAGATCCAGCGCGGCATCCACCCGAATACGCCGATTGGCGCGATCCATGCCCTTCACTTTCAGGCTGTATTCGATGTTTTCCGCCACCGACATATGCGGCCACAGGGCGTAGTTCTGAAACACCACGCTCAGCTCGCGCTGCTCGGGAGGCAGATGCTGCCCCGGTGCGCTGTAGCGGCGTTCGCCAACGGTTATCGTGCCGGAGTCCGGGATTTCAAACCCGGCAATCGTGCGCAGCAGCGTGGTTTTTCCGCAGCCGGAAGGCCCGAGAACGGCGATAAACTCCCCGTGCTCAATCTGCAACGAGACATTGCGCAGCACCTGCTGCTGGCCAAAGGATTTACACAGATTGTCGATCAGGATCGCAGACATCGGGCACTCGGACTCCGTTCAATTAAAGCAACGGCTTAGAACATACTGAGCAAAGATGACAGCCCGGTGACAGCAGGCAGAATGAACCGGCTGCCGCTCGTCGCCGTTGAAAAGCGCGGGAAAATCAGGGGAAAATGACAATGTACCGGCTGGATTTCGCCGCATTAAAGCGTAAAACCCGGCGCGTATCTTCATCATAAACTCGCTAAACTCACCACATTGCGACTAACGGAAACAGGTCAAAATGAGCATCGATTCGGATATCACCGTTCGTAAACTGGAAATTTTCATCGCTTTTATGACCCGGGGTAATCTTGCCCGTACGGCGGCCTCGCTTGGGATCAGCAGCGTCAGCGTGCATCGCGCCCTGCACAGCCTGGAAGAGAGCCTGCGCTGCCCGCTGTTTATTCATCAGGGGCGTAATCTGGTGCCGATGCCCGCCGCGCATACGCTGTGGGAGTACAGTCAGGAAGCGCTGGACCTGCTGTCACGCGGCGTGGAAGAGGCGCGAAAAACCGCCGGAATGAGCCAGGGAAGCCTGCGGCTGGGCACGCTCTATTCGCTGACCCTGGAGACCATTCCGCAGCTGATTATGGGCATGAAGCTGCGACGCCCGGATCTGGAGCTGGAGCTGACCATGGGCTCGAATAAGATGCTGCTGAACCGCCTGGAGGAAGGATCGCTGGACGCGGTGCTGATCGCCACGTCCTGCGAGCAGATCAATCACGCTCATCTGGAAACGCTACCGCTGTTTGAGGACGATATCTTCCTCGCAGCGCCTGCGGCTTCCGGGCTGGATGTTAGCAAAGAAGCAGATCTGCGCGACTTCCGCACGGAGAAATTTGTCTCCCTTGATGAGGGTTTTGCAACCTGGCAGGGCTTTCGTGAGGCGTTCGCCATTGCAGGCTACGAACCGGAGATCGTCACGCGGGTGAATGATATCTTTTCGATGCTGAGCCTCGTACAGGCTGGAGTGGGCTTTACTCTGCTGCCGGGGCGGATGAAGCGGGTTTATGAAAATTCGGTACAGCTGCTGCGGCTGGCGCAGCCCTATCAGATGCAGCAAAACATCGCGATTGTCTTTGAACGCAACCGCGAACACGATCCGAATTTGCTGGCGCTGGTCGCCGAAGGCCGGATGTACAGCCGCCAGCGCGGGGCGAAATCCTGAGCCTCACCCGGTACGGATTTCTGCTCGCTCGACCAGCTCAGTACGGGCGACCGATCCACAGCGCAAGGCGGGATGCCGCCCGGAAACTAGCCCCTGGCCCTCTGCGCCAGGCGGGAAGCCAGTTCGGCTCCGCTCTGCTCCAGCGAGATCGCTTCACCGCCGAGGCTAAATGACTGCCGCGTCAGGCCGGTCAGCCCCGAACCCGGCGGCATTTGGATCGCCAGCCCGACGTCACGTTCCTCTGCCGCCGCCATCGCATCATACCAGTTCACCCTGCGTGCCATATTCCAGGCCAGATCGTCGGCAATTTGCTGCGGCTGCCACAGCACTCGCGCGCTGCTGCCGCTGAGATACGCACAGCGTGGACGATGCAGCGTGACCGCCTGGAAGGCCTGCGCCAGCTCCTGCGCGGGCTTCGCCAGCAGTTCACAGTGCGAAGGCACGCTCACCGCCAGCCGACAGGCGCGCTGGGCACCCAGCGATTTCGCTGCGGCACCGACCCGCGCCATCGCCGCATCCGATCCGGCAATCACCAGCTGCTGCGGGCTGTTGACGTTGGCCAGCCAGCAGTCGTCGCCGAGCAGCGGCAGCAGATCCGCCTGAGAGAATCCCACGATCGCCGTCAGGCCATAGCCCTGCGGCCAGGCGTTCTCCATCAACGTACCGCGCAGTGAAACCAGCCGCAGCGCGTCGCTGAACGCGAGCGATCCGGCCACTACCGCCGCCGGATAGGCGCCGATCGACAGCCCGGCGGTCATATCGGCAACGGTGCCCTGCCGCTCAAGGGCGCGGGCGTGGGCAACGCCGCTAATCAGGATGCACAGCTGTACCGCGCGGGTGTGCCTTAGCGCCTCCGCGCTGTCCAGCCGTCGCGCGTCCTCCGCCAGAACGTCGCTGACCTCATCAAGCAGCGCATCACCGTCTGGCAGCTGCTGTAACATGCCGGGCCGCTGTGCGCCCTGGCCTGGAAAAGAGAAAAGGACTTTCATTCTGTACTCCAGGGCCGATCGGTCAGCAGCGGGCCATGTGGTGTTTTCAGCATCACCCGCCCTTCCCGCAGCCATTCTGTTAACGCAAAACCACCACGCGGCGTGCCGATTTGAGTGTCCACCCTACAGGGAAGCTGGCTGATAAATGTCTGCCAGCGCAGCAGCTCGGTATTATCGAGCGGCCAGTGGCTGCGGATCAGCAGATCGAGGTCGCTGCTGTCGCGCAGCACCGGTACTTCAGTTGCCAGCGCATAGCCAACGCTGCCGGCGATACCCCAGCTCCACGGCCACGCCTGCTGGGCCAGCTGAAGCGCGGCCTGCAGCGGCGGCTGCGAAATATAGGGCGATGCCAGCAGCCGCGCCGGATCGCTGAGCATTTCCGGCGACACAATTCGCCGGATATGACGCGGATCGACCCAGCCTGCTGCTCGCAGATCGCGCCGCAGGCCGCGTACGCCAACCGGCACGCGTCCGCCCTCATCAACATCCCTGCGCACCACCAGCGGCAGCGCTGGCCGCCACTGGCTGGCCACCCATTCCGGCAGATCGCCCTGTAATGCGGCGCGGTCGGAAACCCAAATCAGATCGTGTGGTGAACTCATTTCACATCCCGGAAGTCAGCGTGATAAACAACGGCAGGCTAAGGATACACAACAGTGACGTGATTAGCAGAACGGCCTCCGCATCCGGTGACTGCGCGCCAAACCGGTTGCCAAATACCACCCCGAAGAAGCCCGCCGACAGCGCGATCATCAGGATCGCGGTGATCGCCACCTGACCATGCAGGCCCATCGCCAGTACCACACCCCAGGCGATCAGCGGCTGGATCAGCAGCTTGGTGATGCTGCCCACGATCACTGCACCGTTGATGCTCAGCTTACGGGCGGAGAGGATCACCCCGGTGAGGAACAGTGCGGCAGCAGTAGCCGCCAGGCCGAGCGGTTTAATCGCCGCCAGCACGATTTCCGGCATGCCGATCCCCAGCCCGGACAGCACCACACCCAGCAGCGGACCCCAAACGATAGGTTTAGTTACCGAACGCCACATCAGGATTGGCAGCATACCGATCCCGGACTGCTGGCCGTTGCCTGCCGCCAGCGCTTTTTCGCGCTCGAGGATCAGCAGGCAGAACGGCGTCAACAGCACCGAACCACAGGCGATCGATACCGCTACCGACAGCGACGTCGACGGCCCTTCACCCAGTACGCTACCGAGGATCGGCAGGCCCAGCGCCGCATAGTTCGGCAGAGCAACAGTGAGCGTCAGTACGGCAGCATCCTGCGGTGACTTATGGAACAGCCGCGTGGCAATAAAATAGATGGCAAACCAGCCCACCCACATCGACAGTACCAGTACCACGATCAGCGGCGACTGCTGGACAATCCCCAGCCAGGGGGTTTTAACCGTCGCGCTAAACAGTGCGGCGGGTAGCGCAAAATCCATCACAAAGACGTTTAGCAGCGCCACATTTTTGTTGTCCACCATCTTCGCTTTGCCGGCGTAAAAGCCGAGCAGCATAATCACAAAAATAGGGGCAAGCGCATGGATAATTATATATGTCATAACATCACCTGGTAGTCTGATTAAGCACCGGTGCGATGATTATTATTTTATTTTTCAGGCCATTGCTGCGGGGGCGAATGCTCCGTTTGCCCCCGCAGATAACCCGGCAGGTTTGTCTTAGCTACTTTCTTACCAGGCTGCGCGCATCAATTCACGCACCCGTTTTGAACTGCTGCGGTTCTCTGCCTGCAGGCGACACTGCAGTCCGGGATCGCGGCGGGCGGCAGCGACGGCGGCGGCCAGCGCCTGGCGAACCTGTGCGACATCGCCGGCATCCGGTTCGTCCGGTTTGCTGATATCCAGTAGCGACTCCAGCAGGCCCAGCGTCTGGTAGTGGTGAATGTCGTAGGCCATTGGCGGGATGGTTTCCGCCAGTTTTTCCAGCGCCTCGACGCTGCGCAGAGTGATGCGTGCTGCCGCCTCTTTACCCATCGCGTGGATCATCACGCCGCCGTCATTGAAGGCGATCAGCCGGTTAGCCTGATAGCCGTGAGCCAGAAACGCCCCCGACATCGCCTTACCGACAATCAGCCCAATCACCACGTGGCCTGCCAGCCGCGCGCTGGCGTAAGCGCCTGCCGCTGCGGCCAGCGCCTGATGGATACCAAAAGCTTCTTCGCGGCGGCCATAGGCCTGACTGGGAACGTCGATCACCGCCACGATGATGCGTTTCTCCGATTTATTTGCGTCTTCCGCTACGGTTTCACTCACCACCTTCGCCAGCGTCCAGCCCTCAAGCAGTCCGGCTTCCCCGCCAGCAGCGCGCGGGAAGTGGTTATTTTTATCCGCCACGACGGCGATAAAGCGTGCGGCTTCACCGTGAACTTCACCATCGGCAACCTGGACTGACGGGCACAGTCCCGGCATCCGGCTGGCACCGGCAGTCAGTGTTTGCAGCCAGATTTCACCGCGTCCTGTTTGCTGTTTCATGACCGATCCTCCTTGCTGAAAAGCCGTGTGATTTGCTGTGAATCCGCCTGCCGGGACGTATCAAACTTCGTCAGTCGCGGCAGATACCAGGGATAGTTTTCGGAACGGTGTACCGCCGGTACGCCCTTCGCCAGCGCATCACGCATCGCCTGCTTCACGGCCTTCTGGCCGTCGCCGACCAGCGCATCCGCCAGCCCGCTGGCCGCACGGGTTTCGCCACCGGTCATGCTCCAGATAAACGGACGGTCGCGGGAGTCATATTCGTCAATGCCCGCCTCCTGCTCGATAACCTGCGGGCCGTTCAATCCCAGCCGCGCTTCGCGGGTCACGATCAGATAGCTGCACAGTCCGGCAGCGATGGACATGCCGCCGAAGCAGCCGACGGTGCCGGCAATAATGCCCACTACCGGGGTATAGCGACGCAGATCGACGATCGCCGCGTGGATGTCGGCGATCGCGGCCAGGCCCAGATTGGCTTCCTGTAGCCGCACGCCGCCGGTTTCCAGGCACAGCACCGCACGGGTAGGAATACCGTTGCGGTTATCTTCCGCCGCCAGCTCCAGCGCCGCCGCCATTTTGGCACCCGACACTTCGCCCATGCTGCCGCCCTGGAACGCGCCTTCAATGGCAATCACTACCGCAGGCTGGCCGTCAATGGTGCCCTTCGCCACCACCATACCGTCGTCGGCCTGCGGGACAATCCCCTGCATGCCCAGCCACGGTGAGACGATCCCTTCAAAGGGGTCTAACAGTTCGCGGAAGCTGCCCTGGTCCAGCAACAGCCGTGCGCGCTGGCGGGCATTCAGTTCAATAAAGCTGAGATCGTTACGCATCGGCTACCTCCTCAAATACCTGCTCAATGCGGATCCTCGCCACGCCGGGCGTGGCACCGAAGTCGTGGATGGTCATCTGACCGGCGGGCAAATCCCCGAAGGTGCCCAGCCGCTCGAACAGCGCGGTCCAGCGCTTGCTGCTGTTATCCACCGAGGTGATGATGTCAACGTTCAGGGTGTCGCTGCCGTCGGCGACAAACAGCACTTCCATGTCGCCTGAACCCACAACGCCCGCCAGCGATCTGCCGCTAAGGCGTCGCGAGGCTGAAAAACAAAGGCTTATCTGTTGCATAAGATCCTCTTTAAATAAAAATCCTTGTGTCGGACGGCCGTTACGGGCCGCCGCTTCGGAGTGTCAGGAACCCACACTGACGGATGTGATTCGCCGCAGGCTTAACTCACCGCACCGATAGCGGGCCTGCATCGCGTGGCGCATCAGGCCCCGGGCAGATACGATCAAGAAACAGCGTGGCGGAAAGCAGATCGGCTGCACCGCCCGGCGAAGCATTCAGCGCCAGCATGTGCGCATCGAGCCGCGCCAGCGCGCGCTGCCCCGCAGGCTGACTAACGCCGCCTGCCGCCAGTACTGCCTGCGCGCCCTGCTGCATCGCCTCAAGTCCGTCCATGCCCGCCCGCGACAGCACACAGGTGTCGCTGAGTGACGTCATCATGATCATCAGCGTATCCAGACGGGCTTCGCTTTCGCTGGCCCCCTGCCGACGGCTGCGGTACAGCTGAGGCAGCGCCAGGTTCACCACGTGCGGGAAGCCCTGCTGGGCCTCTTCACGCGCGCCCGGCAGACGGTAGCGCGAACTGGCCCGCTGGCCGTTGCTGAACAGCTTCGGAGCCGCATCATCAGGCAACATCGCCAGCGCGGCGGCACCGTCAACCACCTGCTGCACGCTGCCTTCTCCACCGCGCATCGCGCTGGCGGCAATCAGCAGGCCCAGCGCCCAGATCGCGCCGCGATGGGTGTTAACGCCTGCGGTGGTCTGCATCATCTGCGCTTCGCCTTCGCGGCCAAGCCGACCGACCAGCTGGCGCAGGGCCACATCCGCCGGGCGCTGCCAGCACTGTAGCGCCAGTGCGTAGAAGGTCGGCGTCAGGCTGTGGGCCGAGCGTTCAAGGAGATCCAGCGTGAGATCCTTGTGCGCACCGCTTCCCCGGCGATCCACCAGGCCCGGCTTCGGCGTCAGGTTCGCCTCCTCCAGCAGGCAGTGGGTCGCCACCACGGCCAGATGCCGCGCATGGCGCTCTGCAACAATCGCGGCGAGCTGCCGCTGCGGGCTCATTACCAGCTCCTGAATTTAGCCGGTGGCTGATAAAGGCCGCCGGACCATTCGACCAGGTCCGCGACGCTGCCTGCCGCCAGCAGTGAACGGCTGGCATCGGTACGGCGGATGCCGATATCTTCCGGGAACACCACTTTGCCTTCGCGACGCAGCTTAGCCACGCGCTGCGCATCCACGCCGAGGCCAACGTCGGTGATACCGGCAACCGCCGCCACCATCGCCCGACGCTCTTCCAGCGAACTGGCGCGGTAGAGATAGGCAATCCCCTCTTCGGTCAGTACGTGGGTCACGTCATCACCGTAGATCATCACCGGTGCCAGCGGCATACCGGCGGTTTTCGCCACGTCTATCGCCTCCAGTTTTTCCACGAAGGTCGGTTTAACGCCCGCCTGGAAGGTTTCCACCATCTGCACCACCAGCTTGCGGCCGCGCGCCAGCGGGTCGGGTTCATTGATCATCGCCAGCCAGGCCGGGGTAGCGTGGCGGCGACCGTGCGGATCGTGGCCCATATTGGGCGCACCGCCGAAGCCGGAGAGACGGCCTCGGGTCACGGTGGAGGAGTTTGCCTGGCCGTCAACCTGTAACGTCGAACCGATAAACATATCGACCGCGTACTGCCCGGCCATCTGGCAGAAGGCACGGTTAGAGCGCATGGAACCGTCGTGGCCGGTAAAGAACACATCCGGGCGAGCGGCAATATAGTTTTCCATGCCCAGCTCGCCGCCGAAGCAGTGCACGCTTTTCACCCAGCCGCTTTCAATGGCCGGGATTAATGTCGGATGCGGGTTCAGGGCCCAGTGGCGGCAGATTTTGCCCTTCAGGCCGAGTTTTTCACCGTAAGTCGGCAGCAGCAGTTCGATGGCGGCGGTGTTAAAACCGATGCCGTGGTTCAGCGACTGTACCTGGTGCTCGGCGTAGATGCCTTTAATCGCCAGCATCGCCATCAGCACGTGTTCCTGCTTAATCAGGCGCGGGTCGCGGGTAAACAGCGGTTCGATAAAGAAAGGCTTGTCGGCCACCACCACGAAATCAATCCAGGAACCGGGGATATCCACACGCGGCAGATCGCACTCATCATCGACCAGTTCGTTAACCTGAGCGATAACGATGCCGTTATGAAACGCAGCGGCTTCGACCAGCGCCGGGGTATCTTCGGTACTGGCCCCGGTGTAGAGGTTGCCTTTGCGGTCGGCTTTAAATCCGGCGACCAGTGCCACATCGGGCGAGAGGTCAATAAACAGCCGCGCATAAAGCTCGATGTAGGTGTGAATCGCGCCGATTTCCAGCAGGCCATCCTCCAGCAGCTGCGAAATACGCAGGCTCTGGGTGCCGGAAAATGAGAAGTCCAGCTTGCGGGCGATGCCCTTTTCAAAGATATCAAGATGCTCGCTGCGGCCGACGCTGGGCATAATCATATGCAGGTCGTGCAGCGTTTGCGGGTTAACCTGCGCCAGCGAACGCGAGAGGAAATCAGCCTGCTTCTGGTTGTTGCCCTCCATCACCACCCGGTCGCCGGGTGAGATCAGCTTTTCAAGCATGGCAACAATATCGTCGGTGGGCAGAACTTTATGAGGGATACCGAGGCTGGCTATACGGCGCTGTTTCTCGCGCCGACGTGTATCCCAGACCAGGGGTGACGGGGTAGATAACATGGTTAACCTCCTGTAAGTGCATCTTCTGCAGATGCTTTCAGTATGGCAGCCAGTCTGTACCGGAATGGGGTGTTCATCAATTACGCTTCGTGCCAAATCGTTACTCTGAGAGTAACGATTAAAAAATTCCCCTCATTGTTCAGGGAATTAGCGCTAAAGCACGGAATGTATTCAGTTTATATCCAGCAGGTTGAATCAAAAATGCCACAAACGTTAGCCATTTTATTAACCTGAACGTTTGTGGCGGAAGGGGACAGGCGTCAGCCGACGGCAGTTTCCTGCTCCGGCTGCTGGTGAATGGCGATGTAACGCTGGAAGCGGCTCTCTTTCAGCCGGGTAAGGTCCACCAGCACCAGGCCGTCGATGCAGTGGTTAAAATCGGGATCGCTGCCGAAGTCAATAAACTGTACGCCGCCGCTTTCACACAGCTCGGAATACTGCTTGTACAGCGGCGGAATGCCGGTGCCGAGGTTGGCCAGCAGGCGCTTCAGGCGCTTGAGATCTTCGCTGTAGTTATCGCCGCTGAACTGGGCCAGCACGTCAGGTAACGAGGCCGGATACGGGCGGCGCGAGGTGGCCAGCGGCAGCAGCGGCGCGAAGTAGAGGCGATAGAACGCCACCAGCAGATCCCGCGCCGCCAGCGGCAGGCCGCCGGAGATAGACACCGGACCGAACAGATAGCGGTACTGCGGGTACTTCGCCAGATAAGCACCAATGCCCATCCACAGATAGTCGAGGCCGCGTTTGCCCCAGTAGGCCGGCTGGATAAAGCTGCGGCCCAGTTCAATGCCCTGCATCAGCACCGGATCCATCTGGTGATCGTAGTGGAACAGGCTGTGGCTGTAGATGCCGTCCAGCCCCTTGCGCTCAAACTGCTCGGCGGTGGGAATAAAGCGGTAGGCACCGACGATATCCAGCGCTTCTTCGTCCCAGAGGATCAGGTGGTAATAATCGTCGTCGTAGTCGTCGAGGTCACGGCGGGTGCCGCTGCCCTCGCCCACCGCGCGGAAGGCGATTTCACGCAGCCGGCCCAGCTCGCGCAGGATCGGCACGTAGTCCTCGCCGTTGCGGCGATAGAGGTAAATGGTTTTGCCATCGGGCAGCTTGCCCAGCACTTCACAGCCCGCCAGCGCGCGTTTCAGCACCGCACGGTCTTCGCTGCGGGCGATGGCCGCTTCGGTCTGGAACAGCGCAGATTTGCCCTGCGCCACGCGATACAGATGGCGGCGGAAGCGTGCAGCCAGCTCTTTCGCCGGGGTACGGCCGTCGTGCCAGCTGGCGTAGGGAATACGCGCGCCGATTTTCAGCTTCAGCCGCTCGCCGCGATTGCCGAACATCTCTTTTACCAGCAGCAGCATCGACAGCGGCTGGTAGATTTTGGAAGTCAGGTAGAACAGCGCACTGTTGCGGCCGCTGACGTGGATCGGCACGATCGGCGCGCGGTAGCGTGCGGCCAGCCGCAGGAAGCCGTGGCTCCATTTGCCGTCCTTCACCCCTTTGCTGCCGAAGCGCGAAACTTCCCCCGCCGGAAAGAAGATCAGCACGCCCTGGCTTTCCAGCTGATCCTGCATCAGCGCGACCTGCTGGCGGCTGGTGCGGTTACCCATGTTATCCACCGGCACCATCAGGCTGCTGAGCGATTCCAGGCAGTTCAGCAGGCGATTGGTGACGATTTTCACATCGCGCCGCACCTGCGACACCGCATGCAGCAGCGCCAGCCCATCCAGCGTACCGAGCGGATGGTTGGCGACGATCACCACCGGTCCCTGGCTGGGGATTTGCTCCAGGTCGCGCTCGCTCAGTTCACAGCTGACATCGAGGTATTCCAGCACCTGCTCGACCATATCCAGCCCTTTCAGGTGTTTATAGCGCTGGTTGAATCGCTGGAACTCTTTTTCATGCAGCAGGCGGCGCAGAATGCTTTTCTGCCAGGAAGGGGTTTCACGCTGCGGATAGAGGTCTTCAAGTACGGTTTCAATAGTAAACACAGGCTTATCTCCCGGGTGTTTTATCCGCACACTAACCATCGGGAGTGACGCCAACATGGCAAAAAAATGACGAAAAAAAGACAGCGCAGCGCGGTCTGTTTTACCGCGCGGCAAGGGGGTTAAATCGGGGAGAAAATTACTCCTCCAGCTGTAGGGAAGGCAGCTGGGAGAAAACGCTCAACAGCCCACTGCTCCACAGCTGGCGGATCTGCGAGAAGTAAGGGTGCTTCTCGGTAATATGATACTGCTGCGCGGTGCTGAAGCTGTCCGCCGGGTAGATCATCACGTCCAGCGGCAAGCCAACCGAGATATTACTCGCCAGAGTAGAATCCATGGAAATCAGCGCGCACTGCATCGCCTGATCCAACGGCGTATCGTAGCGCAGTACGCGGTCGATAATCGGCTTGCCGTATTTGCTTTCGCCAATCTGGAAATAAGGCGTATCGGTACTGGCTTCAATAAAGTTGCCCTGCGGGTAGATCTGGAACAGCCGGGGCTCTTCACCTTTGATCTGCCCGCCGAGCAGCAGCGTGCCGCCAAACTCTTCACCATCGCGCTTGATCACCGACCGCAGCGTTTCGCCCACCAGCAGCGCCACGTCGTACATATTGCTACAGCTCATCAGGTTCGGTTTTTTACCGTCTTCACAGCCCCGGCGCAGCAGGCTTAACGCGCTCTGCGTGGTGGCAAGGTTGCCGGCACTTTGCAGCACCAGCGTCCGCTCATCATCCTGTTGAAATACATGGAGCTTACGGAAAGAGGAGATATGATCCACACCCGCATTGGTACGGGAGTCGGAAACGAAAATCATCCCTGACGATAAGCGCATTGCCACACAATAGGTCATAGTTTTCCCGATTAAAGATTACTGCTGCGAATTCACCTGCTGCACTACGGCGACCGCCTGCATGTCCTCACTGCCGCCGCCGAGGCGCATACCGCGCACCGGGCAGGCATCCAGATAGTCCACGCCAACGGCCAGCTTCAGGTGCTGACGGATGCTGCGGGTGTTATTGGTAATATCAAAGCTGTGCCAGCTGTCGTCGATCCACGCTTCCACCCAGGCATGGGTTGCCACGTGTTTAACATTGTCAGTATACAGATAGCCGCTGACGTAGCGTGCGGGAATCTGCAAACTGCGACAGCAGGCAAGAAATACGTGGCTGTGATCCTGGCAAACGCCACTGCCGGCGGCAAAGACTTTCGCCGCGCAGTCGGTCACCCGGGTGCTGCCCGGCTGCCAGGGCATTTTCAGTAGCAGTTCGCCCATCAGCCGCTCCAGACTCTCCAGCGGCGCTTCAGGGCGGTAATAGCGGCGGGCAAAGTCGCGGATGGCCTCATCCGGCAGGGTCAGCGCGCTTTGACGCAGAAACACCAGCGGCGACAGCGCGTTGGCCCCATCGGCAGCAAACTCGCCGCCGTCGATAATTTCCACCACGCCACGGGCTTCAATTTCAATCGCCTGATGCGGTGTATCCAGCGTCAGCACGTGCAGTACGTTGCCCCAGGCATCGGTCGTGCAGACCGCCTCGCCCGGCAGCCGCAGCTCCCAGGAAATAATCCGCTGGTGGGCGGAATCCTGCGGCGTCAGGCGCAGGTACTGGGTGCTCTGCGTCACCCGGTCCTGATAGCTGAAACAGGTTTTATGTTCGATGGTAAGCTGCATTATTTCGCCTCCAGATAGGTATGATGAATGCTGTCGGACAGCGTTGCCAGTTCGCCCAGAAAGGCGCTCAGCCAGGCGTGCAGCCCGCGATCGAGTACCGATTCTTTGCTGCTGAAGCGCAGCTGCGCGTGCAGCACGCTGATCAGATAGCGCGGACGATCCTCGCCGCTGCTGCCGATTTGTTCGAGCAGCCCGGCGATATCCTCTACGCAGGATCGCAGCGATCGTGGGCTTTCCTCGCGCAGGATGAGCATTTCGTTTACGCCCTCCGCCGCCAGCTGCTGCTTGTAGATGCTGTGATAGGCTTCGCGGGCCGAAACCGAACGCAGCAGCGTATCCAGCCGGTAGTATTCCCGCACCGTGTCGTCGTCGGCATCCGAGAGGTATTGATAAGCATCCAGCAGGCGTGCTGTACAGTCGGCGCGCTCCAGCAGCGTGCCGAGGCGGATAAAGTTCATCGCATCGCCGCGCATTAGCGTGCCGAACATCGCCCCGCGAAACAGATGGCAGCGCTCTTTTACCCAGTCAAAGAACGCATCCGCCCCGCCGCTGCCGACGCCGCGCCGCCGGATTTTGCGCAGCTCGATCCAGCTGGAGTTGATGCTTTCCCACACTTCCGAAGAGAGGCTGCCGCGCACCGCGTGGGCGTTGTTCCACGCCGCCTGCCAGCAGTTGAAAATGCTGGACGGGTTACGGTCGTCGAGGGCAAAAAAGCTGAACAGCTGCGGCATCGCCAGCGCGTCGCTGACCGACCAGTAAAGTTCGCTGGTGTTGGTGAGGTTCAGCGGTACGCGCAGCTCGTTGTTATGGCTGCCGCGCACCGGCATCAGCGACAGACGATTGGTGACGTCGAGTACCCGGGCAATATTTTCCGCGCGCTCCAGATAGCGCGCCATCCAGTAGAGGCCAGTAGCCGTGCGACTCAGCATGCGTCATCCTCCAGAATCCAGGTGTCCTTGGTGCCGCCGCCCTGTGAAGAGTTGACCACCAGCGAGCCTTCGGTCAGCGCCACGCGGGTCAGGCCACCTGGCACCAGGCGGATCTCCGCGCCGCTGAGAGCAAACGGCCGCAGATCGATATGGCGCGGTGCCAGCCCCTGTTCGACAAAGGTTGGGCAGGTAGAGAGCGCCAGCGTGTGCTGGGCAATGTAGTTCTGCGGCCGCGCTTTCAGCAGCGCGCGGAAATCGTCCAACTGCTGGCGGCTGGCCACCGGGCCGATCAGCATGCCGTAGCCGCCAGCACCGTGAACTTCTTTCACCACCAGTTTTTCCAGGTTCGCCAGCACCCAGGAGAGGTCCTCCGGTCGGCGGCACTGCCAGGTCGGCACGTTGTTGAGGATCGGATCTTCATCCAGGTAGAAACGCACCATATCCGGCACGTAGGGGTAGATGGATTTATCATCGGCGACGCCGGTGCCGATGGCGTTAGCCAGCACCACATTGCCGCTGCGGTAAACCGACAGCAGGCCGGGAACGCCCAGCATCGAATCCGGGCGGAAAGCCAGGGGATCGAGGAAAGCATCGTCGACGCGGCGGTAGATCACATCCACCTTGCACGGTCCGGCGGTGGTACGCATCAGTACCGCCCCATCTTTCACAAACAGATCGGCGCTTTCCACCAGCTCTACACCCATCTGCTGCGCGAGGAAGCTGTGTTCGAAATAGGCGCTGTTGAAACGCCCGGGCGTGAGTACCACCACCACCGGGTCGTTGACCGGCGAGCTTTCGCGCAGGGTTTGCAGCAGAAGTGAAGGATAGCGCTCAACCGGCGCGATGCGCTGATCGGCAAACAGTTCCGGATAGAGCCGCATCATCATTTTGCGGTTTTCCAGCATGTAGGACACCCCGGACGGGGTACGCAGGTTATCCTCCAATACGTAGTATTCGCCGTCGCCGTTGCGGACCATATCCACCCCGGTGATGTGCGCATAGATATTGCGGTGCAGGTTAATTCCCTGCATGCAGGGCTGATACTGCTCGTTAACCAGGACCTGTTCGGGAGGGATAATGCCGGATTTCAGGATATGCTGATCGTGGTAGATGTCGTGCAGGAAGGCATTCAGCGCCTGGACGCGCTGGCGAATGCCTTTGTCGAGCATCGCCCACTCCGCAGCGGGTATAATACGCGGCACGCTGTCGAACGGAATCAGCCGCTCCGCGCCGCCGTCTTCGCCATAAACATTGAAGGTAATTCCCACGCGGTGAAAGAGCAGTTCCGCTTCTTCGCGCTTACGCGCAATCGCCTGCTGGTCAGCCTGCTGTAGCCACTGCCAGTATTCCCGATAGTGTTGACGATAGTGTCCATCGCTCAGCAACATTTCATCATAAAAGTGCGACGCTAATTCATAGCTTTGATTCATGATTTCCCTACCGCTGTCTGTGAACCCACATTCAAAGCTGCACAAAGCGTGCCAGTATCCTGATGGAGGCAGGCACCCCGCGAAGCGTATGAGCGCAGCACCAGGTGCAAACGGCCGATTTGTTAGCAGAATGCCTGAAAATGAAGCGTGCACTTTCTTTCGCACCAGAACGGTGCGCGATCACAAAAAAGAAGGGTAAGTTGCGCTAACTGGCCGCCAGCCGTCATAATATTCAGTGACAAACTTCTGCCTAACGGTACCTATGACTCCGTCTCTTATCATTCATCACTGGCTGATTGACCATGCCTCCGGCTCGCTGATCCATCAGGTCACCGGGGAACAGCGTCGTCTTGGCGAGTATCAGCTTAAACTGCTACAGGTTCTGGCCGAGCATGCGGGTGAAACGCTGACGCGTGAGGAGCTGACTAACCTGGTGTGGGAACGGCGGGTAATCGGCAATAACAGCCTGCCGAACGCCATCCATGCTCTGCGCCTGGCGCTGGAGGATGACGGCAAGCAGCAGCGAATTATTAAAACCGTGCCGAAGAAGGGCTATATTCTCGAAGCGGAGTTCTGCCAGTTTATTACTCTGGCGGATATCCTGCCGCAGCCCGCCGAGGCATCTGTCCGCGAAGAGGCTCTGACTGAGGGCGAAACGGACGCGAATGCCAGTCCCGAAGCGGTCGCTCAGATCCACGCGGAGCCGGTTATCCCGGCAATCCTTCCCGTTCCCGCCCCTGTCGCGGAAGCCCGCTTCTGGCGCTGGCTGGTGCTGGGCCAGGTCATCATACTGGCCGCCCTTTTAGTGGTTGTCGCCCGCAACTATTTCACCGCCTCGCCGACGCAGCTACAGGAAAAGAATTCGGTCGCCTACAGCAATATCCGCCTGGTGGAAGTCCGCCGCGGCTGGGACGGTTCATCCGCCTCCGATGATTTGAATAAGCAGCTGGGGCCGGTGCTGTTTTCACTGAATCAGTATCTGAAAAATCGCCAGGTCAATATGGAGGTGTTTTTCTTTACCTCCGGCACCGCGCTGAACTACACCATGACCTTCATTAACCGCTGCAATCGCAGGCAGCTGGCGATGAACATTATCAACTGGCGAACGGATGGCGCGCAGCTGAGCGCGCTGATCTATCGTGAAGGAGAGAGAAAAATTAATGAAATGGAGAACTGTGTCGATAAGTCTGCTGGCGATAATGCTGCTGCTGGTGCTGACGGCAGCGCTGCTAAAGCTGCTGCCGCTCGGCAATAAGGATCTGTTCAGCCGCGATTTTACCGGCTCAAGCCTGCAGCTGGGCTATTACGATCTGCTGGCGCGCCAGCGGGAAATTTATGACACCCGTTTTATTATCCAGGATAAAACGGCGATCATGACGCTGACGAGCCCGAACGATAACCGCTTTTTAGCGAAGGTCAGTCTGGAGCAGAAGCGCACCAGCGCCCACAGCGTGGCGTTTAACTATCATCAGATTTACTACGCCGACAGCGGTTCGGCGCGAATGATTAAAAATATTCTCGGCTACGCGCAGAACAACGGCGTGCGTTTCGAAACGCTGGAATTCGGCGATGAGCAGCTGCTGATCACCCCGTCAGGCCAGATTTTCAACTACCACTAGACGCCCGGCGCTCACTGTTCGCTGAACCTTGAGCGCCAGTTTGCCAGCGTTTTCGGCATACGGGTTTTATCTTTCTCGGTCGTGGCATAGTGCAGCTGAATGCCCTTGTTATTTTTCCCCGGCTCCACGCGCAACGCCCAGATTTTCCCGTCAGGTGTGTACATAATCATCGCCGATTGACGATTGGCCATGCCTTTCACCCACAGCGTTAACACCGTTGCGCCCAGGCTGTCCTCATCCGCGCTGTACACAAAGCTGGTCGCGGTCGCCAGATACTGCTGATAGTCATCGCCCACCAGCTCGCGGAAGCGATCGTCGAGGGCTTTGTTAGGAAATATCCCCAGGGTCAATAGCGTGGCGGGTGGGCGGGGATCGCTGGCGGCTTTAACGTACACACCGTCAATCGCCATCTCCCCCGGCAGCAGCATATCGCAGCTGCCGCCGTTATCACTGCTAACCTCCAGTTTACCGTCGGCACGCGGCACCAGAACGATCGCGCAGTGGCCACCCCAGGCAATTTCATTGGTGAAGCCAACGCCGTAGTCATCATTGACGCTCCCGCTCAGCACCGAGCTGTAGACGCCGCCCCAGACGGTCGCATCCATCTTAAAACCCCAGTCGGCAGCCCCATGGATCAGGATTTTTCCACCGTTGCCGTGAGTGGAGGTGGTATTCCACCACACGCCCTGCCAGTCGAACGAGGCCGGGACGCCGTACAGCTGACCAATACCGTTCAGATAGGCACGCTGCAGGCAGGCATCGCTGGCGCAGGCGTCGCGGGAGCGGGTCCAGCTGTTGACAATACTTTCCACCCGCTGCGGGTTTTCTACCACCACATCGCGGAATGAATCGGTGAACAGGCGGTCCAGCCACGTCAGCTCTTTACTGTCGCAAATGGTGTTCTCGACCACGGTTGAGGCACGTCCGCAGTCCAGCGCCTGGGCCGATGACATCCCCAGCAGGAGCAGCAGAATAATCAGTAAAAAGCGAGAGTGGTTAACCATGATGCCTGTCCATTGAGTCTGTTATCGGCCCTTCCGGGGGAATGGGTAAAATTTTACACTGCGCTATGCAAGGTCGCTACAAACTCCCTTCTGCTGACAACTGTTATAGCTTAATAGCCCTAAACTGTGTCTGCTGTTGCAGCGAAAACTGTGATTTACTTTCACTCTGCCCGGACTCTTTGAACAGAGGTGAAAAAATGGAAGAAGTTAAACAGATACTGCTGCGCGAGATCGATACGCTCAATCGCGAGGAGCAGCGCGATAATAAGCCGCGTTTCAGCTTTAAATTCCTGAAAACCCATCCGGGCCTTTGGGCTTCTATGTATGGCTGCTATGTGCTGACCGTGGCGCTGATCTTTACTACCGATTTTCTCGGCTGGCCCGCGTTTTGGGGAGCCACGCTGTTCGTTCTGCTGATGAGCGGGCTGATGCTGATGGATATCAACCCCAAGTACCGCTTTGAAGATATTGATACGCTTGATCTTCGCGTGTGCTACAACGGCGAATGGTACTACATCCGCACCCTGTCACCGGAAGCGGTGAACGATATTCTCGGCAGCGAAAAGGTGCCGGATAACGTCAAGCAGGGCATCAACAAGCTGCTGTCGCTGAAAGGCGAAGTCGACTTTTATGACGTGTTCCATCTGACCTGGGGTCAGAAAAACGCCGCCACTATCTGATGCCTGCCGCTGGCGATCGGTTCATCCTTCAGGGCCGATCGCCGCTATAACAGTTCGCCTATCAACGCCCCCAGTTTCGCCACCGCGGCTTCCTGAGTCTCATCCCACCACGCGGTATTAAAGCGAAAATAGTTCGCGTACTGCTCGCTGGAAGAGAACATTTTCCCTGGCGCGATACTGATCTTCTGCTCCAGCGCACGGTAGTACAGTTCGGTGGTATTGACCTGTTTTGGCAGCTCAATCCACAGGAAATACCCGCCGCGCGACTCGTTGATTTTTGCCCCAACCGGCAAATGCCGCTTTAGCGATTGCAGCGCCAGATTCTTGCGCTGTTCGAGTACCTGCCGCAGCCGCCGCAGATGGCGGTCATAGCTGCGGGTGCCCAGATAGGTCGCCAGCGCCTGCTGCATCGGCGCACTGGTAGACAGCGTGCTCATCAGCTGCATACGCTGAATGCGCTGGGCGTGTTTACCGCCCGCCACCCAGCCCACGCGAAAACCCGCCACCAGATTTTTAGAAAACGACGAGCAGTGCAGCACGTTATCGTCACGATCGAAGGCCTTGGCAGGCAGCGGCTTCTCATTGCCGAAATAGAGCTCGCTGTAAACATCATCCTCGATCAGCGTGACGTTATGCTGCGCCAGCAGCGCCACCAGCTGCTGCTTTTTTTCCCGGCTCAGCGTGCAGCCGACCGGGTTTTGCTGATTGCTCATCATCCACATCGCTTTGATCGGCCAGCTTTCCAGCGCCCGGCTCAGCTCATCGAGGTCGATGCCGGTTTGCGGGTCGGTGGCAATCGCCACCGCTTTCAGCTTCAGCCGCTCAATCGCTTGCAGCGCGCCGTAGAACGACGGATTTTCAATCGCCACCCAGTCGCCCGGCTCGGTCACCGCCTGTAAGCTGAGGTTGAGCGCTTCCATCGCGCCGTTGGTGATAACAATCTCGTCCGGCGAGACCTGTACCCCCTGCAGGGCATAGCGCTGGGCAAGAGTTTTGCGCAGCGCTTCGTTACCCGGCGGCAGGTTATGCAGGGCATCCACCGGCTTCATGCTGTGGGATACGGTGGTCAGCGCTCGCATCAGCTGGCGCTGGGGAAACAGTTCCGGGTCGGGGAAAGCCGAGCCAAAGGGGACAATGTGCGGATCGCGGCAGGCCTGCAGGACGTCAAAAATAAACGCATTGATATCCACCGACTCGGCCAGTTGCAGCTTTTGATGGCTGACCGGCTGGCTGAGAAATTCGGCGCGGGGCGCAACATAGTAGCCCGACTGCGGGCGTGAGATAATCCATCCCTGGCTTTCCAGCACCTGATAGGCGTGCATCACCGTCATCAGGCTGACGCCGCTCAGGCTGACCTGCTCCCTCAGCGAGGGCAGTTTTTCACCGGGCAGCCAGATTTCCGTTTCAATTTGCTGGCGGATTTGGGCCACCAGCTGTTCATATTTTGCCACGACTGTTACAGGCCATTGTCATCAAAAAGTGAACTATTATAGGTCAGCCGTTGAGCACAGTACAATCACCCGGCATCAACGGGCTTTGACTGTACCGGCGTATTCTCCGCAACCTCTTCTGGCTTATCACCGGTGAAGAAGTCAGCCAGCTCGGGCACCTTATCGGCCGCCAGAGGCCTACCCAACAGATAGCCTTGCAGGGTATTGCAGCCGAGGCTGGTCAGGAACTGCTGCTGTTCCGGCGTTTCCACCCCTTCCGCCACCACCTTCAGGTTCAGGGTTTGCGCCAGCGCCACAATGGCAGAAACAATGGTGGCATCTTCGGTCTGTTCCTGCAGCTCTTTCACAAAGGCGCGGTCGATTTTCAGCTCGCTGGCCGGAAGCCGCTTAAGGTAAAGCAGGCTGGAGTAGCCAGTGCCGAAATCATCAATCGATGCCTTCACACCCAGCTCGGTCAGTTGGGTGAGAATGCGTATACTTTCATCCGGATCGCGCATCGCCGTGGTTTCCGTCACCTCCAGCGTCAGCAGTTCCGCCGGGATCTGATGGGTCGACAGCGCTTTAATCACCGTTTCTACCAGTCCGGGTTGTTCGAACTGTAGCGCCGAAAGGTTAACCGCCACCGACCAGCGGGTGTTGCCCTGTAAGTGCCAGACGCGAAGCTGTCGGCAGGCTTCATTGATCACCCAGTTACCGATGCTGATAATCAGCCCGGTTTTTTCCGCCAGCGGCAGGAAAACATCCGGCGTCAACAGCCCGCGCTGCGGGTGCTGCCAGCGCAGCAGCGCCTCAAAGCCGACGATCGGGCCGTCCGGCGCACGGAATTTTGGCTGATAGAATAGGCGCAGCTCGCCGTTGTCCTGCGCCATCCACAGATCGTTAATCAGCTGGCGCTGGTTCTGCGCGATGATATTCATAGAAGGCTGGAAGAAGCTGAAGCCGTTACGCCCCTTGTTCTTGGTGTAATACATCGCCGCATCGGCGTTAAACATCAGTTCCCGCTCATCAACTCCGTCCCCCGGGAAGACGGCGACGCCGATACTGAGCGATACCTGCAGCTCGTAGCGGGAAATATCGAACGGCTGCTCGATGCTTTTCACCAGCGCTCCGGCCACAACAGCCGCATCGTTGGGGTCTTCAATCTCCATCAGCAGCACAAATTCATCGCCACCCAGACGCGCCAGCGTGTGGTGCCCCAGCAGCAGCGATTTCATTCGTTCGGTAACGGCGATCAGCAGGCTGTCGCCGATATGGTGGCCGAAGGCATCGTTAACGCCCTTGAAGCCGTCCAGATCCATAAACATCAGGGCAAACTTCGAGTTTTCCCGCGTGGCTTTGTTGATCGCCTGATCGAGCCGGTCTTCCAGCAGAATGCGGTTAGGCAGGCGCGTGAGGTTATCGTGCAGCGCCAGCTGGGCCAGCTCGCGGTTGGCTTCCGCCAGTGAGGTTGCCAGCAGCGAAGTCCGCGCCTGCAAGCGGGCATCCAGCATGGATATCAGCAGGGTAATGCCAAGGATAGACAGCGTGACCACCACCACCAGCACCGCCAGCCAGTTGCTGTTGACCCCCATGTGCGTCGCGTGGCTGTCCATCGGGAAGCTGGCTGCTGCCATACCGGTGTAGTGCATTCCGGCAATCGCAATACCCATAATCAGCGATGCACCGCTGCGCATCAGGGTTAAATGGCTGGTCCCCTGGCGAAGATGGAAGGCCAGCCACAGCGCGGCTCCGGAAGCCACCAGCGCGATCAGCACCGACAGCGCAACCCAGCCCCAGTGCCAGACGATGCCCGGCTGTACCATCAGCGCCGCCATGCCGGTGTAGTGCATCGCGACTACGCCGCTGCCCATGATCACCGCACCTACACTCAGCCGATACCAGGGCAGTTCACCGTAGCAAACCGTCCACAGCGCGAAGATCGATGCCGCAACGGCAATCACCATCGACACGATAGTCAGCGTGGCGTCATAGCTCATCACCATCGGCAGGCTCATCGCCAGCATACCGATAAAATGCATTGACCAGATGCCAATGCCCATAGCGAATCCACCGCCGAACAGCCAGAGCCGGGCGGCTTTACCACTGGCGGTCGCAACCCGCCCGGCCATGTCCAGTGCGGTATAAGAGGCAAGGAATGCGACGATAAACGAGATGATAACCAGCAGCTGGTTGTAGGAACTCATTAACATGTGACGATCTCGGGAGCAGTGTGTCAGGGCATGAATCTCCCCGTCTCAGCTGAACTGACCCGAATCGATTTGGGAGCCAGCCGCCGCTACGGGATGAAAATAATTAAAGAGGCTGATTTAACCATTCAGAATATCCCTATAATTTATAAAGTTTATTAATCTTCCTCTCCATCAGAGTGAAAATAGCATCACCTCAAAATTTCGCCTAGCTCGGCCTAAGATTATTCTTGAAAATGTTTGCTTTCCATCGTGCCGGAAGGGGAACTTTCATTGGTGAATTTCATCGCCATAATTTAATTTTTTTTTCTTGCTGGTGCTTCACAGCGGGAAATCCGCTGCCTATAGTTAATTCAAATAATTTAACCTGTTAAGACAGGTAACATAATATGACCGAAGTACACTTCAGTCATAATTTGGTTATTTTTCCATTGTCCTTGCTGCGTTTAGCGTTGCTGGCGCGGTATTTCATCAGGCGAAAAAGTTCTTTACTCACTCTAATCATTAAGGAATGGTTATGAAAATAAAGCTTTTTCTGCTGGGCTGTGGTCTGACTATGGGTGTGGCCACCTCGGGGATTGCTGCAACCACCGGGACCATCGCTGCAACACTCACCTTAACCGCTGGCTGTCTGGTCAACGGACAACCGGCCACTACCGGTGCCAACTTCGGTACCCTTAACTTCGGTAGTCAGGTCGCCACCTTCGGTGCGCTGCAGGCTGCGGTCACCGGATCGCAGGGGGCGGGTATTTTCGTCCGCTGCACCGCCGGAGAAAACTACAATCTGCAAATCACCGGCAGTCTCAATACTGCACCAGCCACCGTATTCGGCACCGCCCCGGCAACCGGTGCGCGCTACCTGATCCGCTCTACCGACGCAACGCGCGGGGTGGCCTATGGCCTTTACCCTTCCGCAGCGTCAACCGCCCCAATTGTTGATAACACCATCGTCAGCCCACTGGGAACGGCCGATGCAACCTACGGCGATAACTACACCATCTACGGGAAAATCGCAGGCGGTAACAGCACCCTCGTCCCTATCGGGACTTATGTTGACACCATCAACGTAGCAGTAAACTACTGATAATTGGGAAAAAAATGGTGCCGGATCGCATCAATTTATTTTCGTACTGCTGGCACTTACTCACCCCGCTGCTGCTCATCAGCGGCAGCGGGTGGTCAATGCCAACTCCCGTCGCCGTAGAGGTAAAAGCCAGTATCGTTAACGGCTGCGTGGTTTCCGGCACCAACCCAAGTGCAATAGGGACGTTAAATTTCGGTACGCTACCCGGTATCAATTCTGCCGCGACGACGGCCAGTGCCGTCTTTGCCAACAATACCACCATCACCCTGGCCTGTACGCCGGGCACCACGCTGACGATGAGTATTGACGGCGGCGTTAACTACGCCAACAGCAGTCGCAATATGAAGATTGCGAATAATACCAATCTGGTGTCTTACGCTCTGTACACCAATGCCGCGCATACCACGGCCATCCCGCTAAATACGGCTCTGAACGTCACTTATAGCAGTGCTAACAATATTGTCCTGCCAATTTATGGCCTGGCGCAGATCCCCAGAGTTAACCGGGCCGGCACCTACACCGATACGCTGACGGTAACGCTAAATTGGTGATTTATTTCGAAGAAAGGAACCGCTTATTATGAAATGCTCGCGCATCACCGGATTCGGCTTTCTACTTTTAGCCTCTTTAACAGCATCTAACAGCTGGGCGGCAAACTCGGTGCTTCTGTGGCCGATCGACCCGAAAATTGCGAGCGATGAAAAAGCCACCGAGCTGTGGATGGAAAACCGCGGAGACAGCACCACGTTAATGCAGGTGCGCGTATTTCTCTGGCAGCAGCAGGACGGCCAGGATCGGTATCAAACCCAGCAGCAGGTGCTGGCCAGCCCGCCGATGGTGCGGATTGAACCCGGAAAAAAACAGCTGATTCGCCTGGTGAAGCAAACGCCGGTCCCCGCCGGTGAAGAAACGGCGTTTCGCATTCTGATTGACGAGATCCCGTCGCCGCAGACGCAGCCCTCAACGCAAAATCAGGCCGGACTGAACTTCCAGATGCGCTATACCGTGCCGCTGTTCGTTTACGGTAACGGCGCCAGCGCCACCAGCAGCAAGCCGCAGCTGGCATGGCAACTGGTCACTAAGAATGGCCACCAGGCGCTTGAGGTAACCAACAGCGGTAGCGGGCACGCTCGCCTGAGCCACGTCTCGCTCGGCGGGCGCAGCGTTTCCGACAGCCTACTCGGTTACGTTTTACCGCATTCGAGCAATACTTTTCCCCTCAGTTTTTCGGCAGCGGCAAATGCCGAACTGAGTGCGCAATTGAGTGATAAAACCGTCTGGCGCGGCCGCAGTTCCCGCTAACTGATGAGGATTGACTTCGTGGCGTCAACTCCCCTGAAGCTGGCAATGGCCGGGCTGAGCGGCTGCCTGCTGCCGCTGTTCGTCGGTGCCGAAACCTGGACTTCTCTGCCGCCGCCGCCGACGGTGCAGGCACCTGTGGGTGAAGCGCAGAGCTGGATGCTGGGACTGATGCTAAACGGCTACGATACGGGTGAGGTCGTCAGCGTTCAGTTCCAGGGCGATCACTATGTGATGCGCGCCGGTGACTTAATGAAAGTCGGCATCCCCAGCTCGAAGATCAACTCGACGATGATGGACGTCTCGGCAATGGAAAACGTCAAGGCCGAGTATGACAGACAGGGGCAGCGGCTGCTGCTGACGGTGCCACCTGAGTGGCTGCCGCAGCAAACGTTTGGCAAAGCCACGCAAAACGGCCCCCGCTATGATGGCCAAAGCAGCGCCGGTGCGCTGTTCAACTACAATATTTACGGCAGCCAGACCGACGGCGGCGGTAGTCGCATTTCTGCCTGGAACGAACTGCGCCTGTTTGGCGGCTGGGGACAGTTTTCCAACAGCGGCATCGTGCAGCGCCAGCTGTCGGGCGGTGATGCCCTGAACGATGGCTATATCCGCTATGATACCTGGTGGTCGAATCAGAATGAAGATAACGCGCTGACTCTGCGGGTGGGTGATCTGATTACCGACTCCCTGGCATGGAGCAGCAGCGTGCGCGTCGGCGGCATTCAGCTGGCGCGTGATTTCTCACTGCGCCCCGATTTGGTTACCTATCCCCTGCCTTCTTTCTCAGGCCAGGCGGCAGTGCCGTCTACCGTCGATTTGTTTGTGAATGGCTACCGTACCAGTACTAACAGCGTGCAGCCCGGTCCCTGGTCGATGACCAATCTGCCGTTTGTTAACGGTGCGGGCAGCGCGGTGGTGGTCACCACCGATGCACAGGGACGCCAGGTGACTACCACCCTGCCGTTCTACGTTGCCAGTAACCTCCTGCAGAGCGGCCTGTCGGACTATGCGATTTCCACCGGGGCGCTGCGTGAAAACTACGGCCTGGAAAACTTTGATTATGGTCCGTTAACCGCCAGCGGCTCTTACCGCTATGGCTTGACCGACTGGTTAACCCTGGAAAGCCACGCCGAAGCGGCCGAATCGCTGGCACAGTTAGGCGGCGGCGGTCAGCTGCGGATCGGTGCGCTGGGCGTGGTCAACGGCTCCGTCAGCCAGAGCCAGATGATGGGGCAAAGTGGCAATCAGTACAGCTGGGGCTATCAGTACAGCACGGGCCTGTTTTCCGTAGGCATGCAGCAAACGCTTCGCTCCAGCGGCTATGGCAACCTCGCGCTGTACGGTGACCGCAAGAATGGCGAAACGTGGAACAATGCCGAACCGGACTACTACACGCTGAGCCGCCGCAGCTCGCAGTACAGCGCCAGCCTGTCGCTGGATCGTTACGGCAGCCTGGGTGCTGCGCTGATCGACATTACCAGCGGTAACGGCGATCGTACTAAGCTGCTCAATCTGACCTGGAGCCGTGGACTTTGGGGCGGCAGCAGTATTTATGTCTCCGCCAGTCGGGACAATCAGGCAGATAACTGGGCGGGCGCCATTTCGCTCAGCGTGCCGTTCAGTAGCCTGATGAGCGGCGGAGTCAGCGTAGAGCGCGATGCGCAGGGCAAAAATTCCCAGCGCCTGTTTGTCTCCCGCTCCATGCCGAGCGACGGCGGCTTCGCCTGGGATGCCTCATGGGCGAATCAGAGCAGCGGCGGAGACTACCGGCAGGGCAGCCTGCGCTGGCGTAATCAGCAGGTGGAAACATCCGGCGGCTTCTACGGTGACGATGATTACATGACCAAATGGGGCCAGGTTAACGGTTCGCTGGTATTGATGGACAGCCAGCTGTTTGCAGCCAATCAGGTCACCGACTCGTTTGTGCTGGTGAAAACGGGCTACCCGAATGTCGGTGTGCGCTTCGAGAACCAGCTGCAGGGCCAGACCAACAACAAAGGCTACCTCCTGGTACCGCGCGTAACCTCAAACTATGCCGCCAAATATAATATCGACACGCTCGATCTGCCAGCGAATCTGGGCACCGATGACGTGGAAAAACGCGTGGCGGTGAAACGCCAGAGTGGCTATCTGCTGGATATGGAAATCAAACCGCTGCGCGCCGCCAGCGTGATTATCAACGATCAAAACGGCCAGCCGCTGCCGGTAGGGACTGCAATTATTCGCACCGCCCCACCGGAGGAGGTGGTCGGCTGGGATGGCATCGTGTGGATGGATAACCTCGAACAGCGTAACCCGATTCGCGCCCGTACGCCGGACGGCCGCACCTGCGAGACGGAACTCACCCTGCCGAAAGAACTGCCGGACACGCTGGTCACTTACGGTCCATTGGTTTGCCCGCTGTCGCCCCCTTCAGGAACTACGCCATGAAACGAGTATTTTTATCCCTGACCTTTCTTCTGCTGATGAGCGGATCGTGGCTGGCGCAGGCAGCCTGCACCATCAGCCCGACCAGCAGCACCGCCAGCTTCGGTACGATGACCTCGTTCGCGGTGACTACCGCGCAAACCACGCTGAATGGTACCTATACCATTGACTGCGGCGCCGGACTGGTGGTGTTGCTGGGTACAGACAATATTACCGTCAGGTTAACTAATGCCAGCTTCACTTACAGCTCAACCCAGGGGGCGCTCGGACTCGGCAGCGACCGTATTCCGTTACTGCTGTGTACCGACTCCAACTGTGGTTCAGTGGTTACCCTGAACGGCACGGGAGTTGCTATCCCGCGCAGCACTCTGCTAGACCTCGCCGGATTGCTAAACGGGTTTAAATTCCCGATTCCGCTGTTTGTCCGTATGGTACCCGGAGCAGTGGTAGCGGCGGGAAATTATACAGTGGTGCTAACGGCGTCATTCACTTATGACATTTGTACTTCCATTTCGATCGGCAACATTTGTCTGTTGGCGAACCGCCAGCAGGGCACTTTTAATGTGCCTATTACGCTGAATATGACCGTCACGCGCGACTGCACCACCATCACCGCGCCGGGCATTAACTTCGGCAGCGCACCGCTGCCCGCCAGCTTCCAGACGGTCAGTCAGTCGCTGAATGTAATCTGTACCAAAGGCAGTACCTACACCGTCGGCATTACCAACGGCGGCTACGCGGTGGGCACTCAGCGCTATATGGCTTCCGGCAGCAACCGGCTGGCCTATCAGATATATAAAGGCACCACCGGCACCACTTACTGGGGGCCAAACGGCACCGATCGCGTTGACAGCAGCACGGCCAGCGCAACCAGCACCGATGGCTTAACCAAAACCTTTAACTATCGCGCGCTGATTATCAGTACCCAGACGCCACCGCCGGCGGGGAGCTATCTGGATTCGGTGTCGGTGGATGTGACGTTTTAAAAATAATGTGCGGATTTTAATCAATATGTGCATTGTTAATTATTTGTTACCAAAGTAAATATCCTGTGCCCGGTAACGGTGATGTGTATCACATTAATACCGTTACCGGCAGGCTAAAACGGGGGGAAACCACAATAAGGATGTCCCTATGACCCCTGAGACAGTCAGCACTTCATCGCGGCAGGGCGGTGCCAGAACGATCTTCAACGTTACCAGCGGTAACTTCCTCGAAATGTACGATTTTATGGTGTTTGGCTACTACGCCACCGCCATTGCCAAAACCTTCTTCCCCGGCGACGACCCCTTCGCTTCACTGATGCTGACACTGATGACCTTCGGTGCCGGGTTCCTGATGCGCCCGCTGGGGGCAATTATTCTCGGTTCCTACATCGACCGTCAGGGGCGCCGTAAAGGGCTGCTGTTAACGCTGGGGCTGATGGCTATCGGCACGCTGACCATCGCGCTGACGCCGGGTTATGCCACGCTGGGCATGGCCGCACCGGTGCTGATCCTGCTGGGCCGACTGCTGCAAGGATTCTCTGCCGGTGTTGAGCTGGGTGGCGTATCGGTGTATCTCTCCGAGATTGCGCCAAAGGGTAAAAAGGGGTTCTACGTCAGCTGGCAGTCCGGCAGCCAGCAGATTGCGGTGATCTTCGCGGCGCTACTGGGGCTGGGGCTGAACCATCTGCTGGATAAAGGCCAGGTCACCGAGTGGGGCTGGCGTATTCCGTTTGTGATTGGCTGCATGATCGTGCCGTTCCTGTTCTGGATACGCCGTGCGCTGGAGGAGACGGAAGCCTTCAGCCAGCGTAAACATCATCCCACCATGGGGCAGATTACCCGCTCGGTGGCACGCAACTGGGCGCTGGTGCTGGCGGGTATGCTGATGGTGGTCACCACCACCGTGATGTTTTATATGATCACCGCCTTTACGCCGACGTTTGGCAAGACGGTGTTGATGATGAGCGATAAGCAGAGTTTTCTGGTGACGCTGTGCATCGGCGTTTCCAATCTGTTCTGGCTGCCGTTGATGGGTGCCGCATCCGATCGATTTGGCCGCCGTCCGCTGCTGCTGCTGTTTACCGTGTTGATGATTTTGACCGCGTGGCCGGTGCTGCACTGGCTGGTTGGTTCGCCGAGTTTTGCCCATTTGCTGGAGGCGGAGCTGTGGCTGTCGTTCCTGTACGGCAGTTATAACGGTGCGATGGTGGTGTATCTGGCGGAGGTGATGCCTGCCGAGGTGCGTGCAACCGGATTTTCTCTGGCCTACAGTCTGGCGACCGCGTTGTTTGGCGGTTTTACGCCAGCGGTGTGCAGCTATCTGATTCATGCTACCGGCGATAAGGCGATGCCGGGGGTATGGCTGACTGTTGCTGCGGTGTGCGGTCTGGTGGGTACGCTGATTATTAAGCGGCTGGTGAAGCAGTATCAGGTTCGGCGTTTGTCCGAGCCGGCGATTACGGTTTAGTTGGGGTCGGCTGGCAGTTCGGCGATCCCGCCTACGGGCTGTATCCGCTTACCCGGCGGTCCTCGCGCCGCTTCGCGGTGTCATCACTCCGCTCGTCAGCCTCACGGACCGGCACAGACGCGCGTCCTGCACGGCTGTGCCTTTCGTCCGCGTCCATGCGGCCGAATCCTGGCCTCCTCTCTTCGTTCAGCGCTGCGGATTGCCGGGTAAGCGGAGACAGCCCGTCTGCTTTGCTATGTTTGCGTTGCCTTTACGATGACCTTAACCAAAGCGAGCACGTTTTAAGCTGGGAGTGGCCTCTGCGGCGGTCGGGCAATCCGCAGCGCTGAGGCGCAGGCGGCGGGGCCGTAGAGACCAGCATGGATACTGGGCTCAGGCCTGGCGCGCGCAGGACGCCCGCTCCGGGCCGATCCGTAAGGCCCGCTGCCGGAGCCGAAGGCACCACGCAACGCGTGGCGCGAGGACCGCCCAACTGCCGCAGAGGCCGCTCCCCAGGCACCAAACCCACCAGCCACCAGCCACCAGCCACCAGCCACCAGCGACACGCATAAAAAAACCGCTATCTAAAAGACAGCGGCTTTAATTTTAAACCGGAGAAACATCACCTGAAACGGCAGCCCTTAAATCGGCAACCGCAACCCGGTTATTTCGACACGGTTTCCATGCCCATCAGGCCAATCTTCAAGTAACCCGCCTGACGCAGCTTATCCATCACGCCCATCAGCGTTTCATAACTCACTGACTTATCGGCCTGGAAGAAGATAGTCGTATCTTTCTTGCCTTCGGTCTGCTTAACCAACGCATCCACCAGCGTCTCTTCCGATACCGCATAGTTACCGATAAACAGCTGATTATCAGCCTTAATCGACAGATACACCGGTTTTTCCGGGCGCGGCTGCGGCGTACTGGTTGAAGCGGGCAGGTTGACGCGAACGTCAACGGTAGCAAGCGGCGCGGCGACCATAAAGATAATCAGCAGCACCAACATCACGTCGATAAACGGCGTCACGTTGATTTCGTGCATTTCACCGTTGCTATCGAGATCTTCGTTTAATCGCATTGCCATAACGCTTAACCTACCCGCAGTTTCTGCGCCGACTGAACGCGGTGAGAACCTTCGCTGGCGGCAAGGTCAAGATCGCGGCTTTGCAGCAGCAGAACCTGTGCAGCCACATCACCCAGAGACGCTTTATAGCTGGCGATCATGCGAGCAAACACGTTGTAGATAACCACCGCAGGAATTGCCGCAACCAGACCAATCGCGGTGGCCAGCAGCGCTTCCGCGATGCCCGGTGCCACAACGGCCAGGTTAGTGGTCTGGGTTTTGGCAATGCCGATAAAGCTGTTCATGATGCCCCAGACGGTACCGAACAGGCCCACGAATGGCGCAATCGCACCGATGGTGGCGAGGTAACCGTTGCCGCGGCCGGCGTGGCGGCTGAAGGCAGCAACGCGGCGCTCAAGGCGGAAACCGGTACGCTCTTTGATTCCGTTGTTATCGTCGGTGCCAGCGGAAAGCTCCAGCTCGTTTTCAGCTTCTTTAATCAGCAATGCGCTGAGGCTCTGACCGGTGAAACCGGCGCTGGTTTTTGCAGCTTCATCCAGCGAACGTACGGTTGCCAGCTGCTGCTGCTCGCGCTTCAGACGTCGGCGGGCGGAACTCAATTCGATTGTTTTGCTAAAGAAGATGGCCCAGGTGACAACGGATGCCAACAACAGTCCAATCATTACGGCTTTAACCACGATGTCTGCATGCTGGTACATGCCCCAGACGGAAAGGTCCATCTGCATCAAATCATTTGTCACGCTGTGTCTCCAACATCTAATTGCTGATAGCGAAAAAATTCAGGCCAGATCATACCAAACCCGTTAGGAATTGATAGTAGTTCTCATTACTATTTACACCCTATAAGACATTTTTTGAACAATTTTTTTCTCATTTACGGATGTGATGGCGCTCACAGTGAAATTTTATCACTTACCCGCAGGCTGAATACCTCAGGAGAGGTAGCCGTGTTAACGTAAAAAACATAACTGAATAAAGAGATCGTTTTAATGACCAGCAAAAAAATCGAAACGGCCCTGGTGGCCGCCGGACGCAGCAAACGATACACCCAGGGATCGGTGAACAGCGTGATCCAGCGCGCCTCTTCTCTGGTTTTTGACACCGTAGCCGATAAGAAACGTGCCACCGCAGGGCGCGCCAACGGCGAACTGTTTTATGGCCGCCGGGGTACCCTCACCCATTTTTCGCTGCAGGATGCGATGACCGAACTGGAAGGCGGTGCGGGCTGCGTGCTGTATCCGTGCGGTGCCGCCGCCGTCGCTAACGCCATTCTGGCGTTTGTAAACGCTGGTGATAATGTGCTGATGAGCGGCAGCGTTTACGAGCCTACCCAGGACTTTTGCACCAAAATCCTCAGCAAACTGAATGTCAGCACCACCTGGTTCGATCACTGCATCGGGTCTCAAATCGCCGATTTAGTGCAGCCCAACACCCGCGTGGTGTTCCTTGAGTCACCGGCATCAATCACCATGGAAGTGCAGGATATTCCGTCAATCGTGGCGGCGGTTCGCAGCAAAGCGCCCGATGCCATTATTATGGTCGATAACACCTGGGGCGCCGGTATCCTGTTCCGCGCACTGGATTTCGGCGTGGATATCTCCATCCAGGCCGCGACCAAGTATCTGGTTGGCCACTCGGATGCGATGATCGGGACTGCCGTAGCCAATGAACGCTGCTGGGCACAGCTGCGCGAAAACTCCTATCTGATGGGCCAGATGGTCGATGCCGATACCGCCTATGTCACCAGCCGTGGGCTGCGCACGCTGGCCGTGCGCCTGCGTCAGCATCAGGAGAGCAGCATTCAGGTTGCACAGTGGCTGGCAGAACGTGACGAAGTTGAGCGGGTGAATCATCCGGCGCTGCCGCAGTGCAAGGGCCATGAATTCTGGAAGCGGGATTTCAGCGGTTGCAGCGGTCTTTTCTCGTTTGTGTTGAAAGAACGCCTGAGCAGTGAACGCCTGGCGCATTACCTGGATAACTTCAGCCACTTCAGTATGGCCTACTCCTGGGGCGGCTATGAGTCGCTGATCCTTGCCAATCAGCCTGAAGAGCTGGCGGCTATCCGCCCCGCGGGCGGCGTTGATTTTAACGGCACGCTGGTTCGGGTACATATCGGTCTGGAGCACGTGGACGATCTGATCGAGGATCTTCGCGCGGGCTTCGACAGACTTAGCCAATAATCGCCTGTGCTTCAACAAATTATCAATAAGGCGCGCTGTTCGCGCCTTTGATCAAGATATCCGACACGATTTGCGAGTACTATAGGGATATAGCTATAGATGTAGTTAACGGGATAACGAATGGGTGTTTTACACGAGATTGTTCAGGCGCTCTGGCATCAGGACTTTACCGCGCTGGCCAATCCGGATGTGATTTGGGTTGTTTACGGGATTATGTTTATCACGTTGCTGCTTGAAAATGGTTTGCTTCCGGCTTCATTTCTCCCCGGCGATAGCCTTCTGCTGCTGGCCGGTGCCATGGTGGCCAAAGGCGTTATGGCGTTTATTCCCACCATGCTGATCCTGACCGCCGCCGCCAGTATTGGCTGCTGGCTGAGCTATCTGCAGGGCCGCTGGCTGGGCAACACCCGGCTGGTCAAGGGCTGGCTGCTGCACCTCCCCGCGCAGTATCACCAGCGGGCGTGGAGCCTGTTTAACCGCCACGGGCTGCTGGCGCTGCTGGTTGGCCGCTTCCTCGCTTTTGTGCGAACCATTCTGCCCACCATGGCCGGCATTTCGGGGCTGAAAAATGGCCGTTTCCAGCTGTTTAACTGGCTCAGCGGGCTGCTGTGGGTAACGATTCTGGTGACGCTCGGCTATGGCATCAGCCAGGTGCCGTTTATCAAACGTCATGAAGATCAGGTCATGGCGATTCTGATGATCCTGCCGCTGATGCTGCTTTGCGCCGGACTCACAGGTAGCGTTGTGCTGGTTCTGAGGCGTAAAAAGGCCCGCTAATCCGGGCCGGTTTTATCCTGTCTGCCGCATCCGCGTCATCTCTTCCCCTGGCGTTACGCCAAAGTAGCGTTTGAACTCGCGCGAGAACTGCGAGGCGCTTTCATATCCCACTTTCATGGCCGCCACGCTGGCCTTCATCCCTTCCTGCAGCATCATCATACGCGCCTGATGCAGGCGGTAGCTTTTCAGGTACTGTAGCGGCGAGGTGCTGGTCACCGCCTTGAAATTATGATGAAACGCCGAAACGCTCATGTTGGCCTCGGCCGCCAGCAGGTCAACGCTCAGGTTATCGGTGAAGTGATGTTCAATGCGCCGCAGCGCGCGGGCAATCTGGCTGAACTGCGTCTGCCGACTCACCAGCGCCAGCAGCGCGCCACCGCACGGCCCCTGCAGGACGTAATAGAGGATCTCCCGCACCAGCTGCGGCCCCAGTACGCGGGCATCGCGCGGGTTATTCATCATGTCCAGCAGGCGCTCCGTGGCGCAGAGCATCTCCTCCGTCAGCAGCGCCGAATGAATCCCGCAGGTTTTCGGTTCAGGATGGAAGGCATCGTCATCACCTATATCCATCAGCAGATCCTGAAGCTTCAACGGATCGACCCGCAGCATCATGCCAGCCAGCGGCGCTTCCGGAGTGGCGAACGTCTCACATTCAAACGGCAGCGGTACGGTCAGCATCAGGTATTTATTGGCGTCGTAGCTAAACACGCTGTTACCCAAGTAGCCGGTCTTCTGCCCCTGAAACAGGATCACAATCGCCGGCTGATACATCACCGGAGTGCGCGACACATGTTTGTCAGCATAAATCAGGCTGATGCCGGGAACCGACGATACTCCCTTATTCTGCGTCACCAGGCCGATAACCTGACTGGCCAGCCGTTCACACGTCGCGCTTCTGTTCATTCACTCTTCCCGCTGCTGAAAGTTTTACGTCAGCATCATCGCCTGACGCCCGTCATTTCTCCAGTGGTTTGGAGAATCAGGCAAGATTCCGGCAGAAATGTGCATTGAGCAATGCGCACCTGCTGCGCACAATGATCCATCTGATAAACGTCATACTTCCAGGATTATCGCGATGAACAATTTCGTACTGCATACGCCCACCCGCATCCTGTTTGGCCAGGGACAAATCGCCCAGCTGGCCACCTCCATTCCTGCCAACAGCAAAGTGCTGATCCTGTTCGGCGGCGGCAGCGTCAAGAAAAATGGCGTCATGGATCAGGTCTATAGCGCGTTACAGGGCTTTGATCTGCAGGAATTTGGCGGCATCGAGCCTAACCCGGACTTCTCGACGCTGATGAAAGCGGTGGAGATCGTTAAACGGGATAAGATCACCTTCCTGCTGGCGGTGGGTGGCGGCTCGGTACTGGACGGCACCAAGTTTATCGCCGCTGCGGCGCTTTATCCGCAGGACCCGTGGCATATTCTTGAAACCGGCGGTGCTGAAATTGAACAGGCGCTGCCTGTCGGGTCGGTGCTGACCCTGCCCGCGACCGGCTCCGAGTCTAACCGCAGCGCGGTGATTAACCGCCGCGCCACGCACGATAAGCGGGCGTTTCGCAGCAACCACCTGTTCCCGCTTTTCGCGGTGCTGGACCCGGTTTACACCTACAGCCTGCCGCCGCGCCAGATCGCCAACGGCGTAGTGGATGCCTTTGTGCATACCATTGAGCAGTACCTTACTTTCCCGGTTGACGCCCGCGTACAGGACCGGTTTGCCGAAGGCCTGCTGCTGACGCTGATTGAAGAAGGCCCACATGCGCTGGCCGAGCCGGAAAATTATGACGTCCGCGCCAACGTGATGTGGAGCGCCACCATGGCGCTGAACGGCCTGATCGGTGCCGGTGTGCCGCAGGACTGGTCAACGCATATGCTCGGACACGAGCTGACCGCGCTGCACGGCATTGACCACGCGCAGACGCTGGCTATCGTGCTGCCGTCGCTGCTGAATATCAAACGCGATACCAAGCGGGAAAAACTGCTGCAGTATGCGGAGCGCGTCTGGGGAATCACTGACGGCAGCGAGGCGGAACGCATTGACGGCGCGATTGCCGCTACGCGCGAATTCTTCGAGCGGATGGGTATCGCTACCCGGATGTCCGATTATCAGCTCGACGGTTCATCTATCCCCGCCCTGCTGGAAAAACTGGCGGAGAAGGGACTTACCGCGCTGGGTGAACGACAGGACATTACGCTGGAAATCAGCCGCCAGATCTATCTGGACGCACGCTAGTCCCCACGAATCCTCTGCTTATCAACTAGACTTAATTCCATCAACCGGTGCCCCTGCACCGGTTTTTCCGCAGAAAAGGAGCGAACATGGCAGATCAACCAATCATTAAACTGCACGATGGCAACATGATGCCGCAGCTTGGGCTGGGCGTCTGGCAGGCCAGCGTGGATGAAGCGCGAAGCGCGGCAGTGACGGCGCTGGACGTCGGTTATCGTTCGATTGATACCGCGGCAATTTACAAGAATGAAGAGGGTATTGGCCAGGCGCTGCGCGAAACCGACGTGGCGCGGGACGATATCTTCATCACCACCAAACTGTGGAATGACGACCAGCTGAATGCCGAAAAGGCGCTGGAAGCCAGCCTGAAAAAACTGCAGCTGGATACGGTCGACCTCTATCTGATGCACTGGCCGTGCCCGGAAAAAGACACGTTTGTTGCGGCATGGCAGTCGATGATCAAGCTCCAGCAGCAGGGGCTGACCAAAAGTATCGGCGTATGCAACTTTAACGAGCCGCATCTTAAGCGATTGCTGGATGAAACCGGCGTCAGCCCGGTTATCAATCAGGTGGAGCTGCATCCGATGCTGCAACAGCGCACTTTACACTCATGGAACGCGATGCATCATATTCAGACGGAATCATGGAGCCCGCTGGCACAGGGCGGTGAAGGCGTTTTCGATCAGGAGATTATCAAACGGCTGGCGCAGAAGTACGGTAAAACCCCGGCTCAGATCGTTATCCGCTGGCATCTGGATAGCGGACTGGTGGTGATTCCTAAATCCGTGACGCCATCGCGTATTAAAGAGAATTTTGAAGTTTTTGATTTCCGCCTGGAGAAAACGGAAATCAGTGAAATTACATCGCTCGATCGTAATAATCGCCTGGGTCCGGACCCGGAAAGCTTCAATTAATCAGCCACGATTTGCCCGCCTCAACAGCGGGCAATTCGTCCGGGATCTATAACACAGGGTTGACCAGCATCTGCCCCGCCGTGCCGCGATCGGCCATTTCCAGCATCTGGCTGTAATAAACAAACGGGAAGTGCTCGGAAGATGACTGAGTAAATGACACCAGCAGCTCCACGTCACCGTCTATCCAAACCGTATCCTTCCAGCCGCGATCTTCGGCCATGGTCTGTGCGCCATTGACGCTTTTAATCAGAAACATCACGCCCTGAATATGAAACGCCTGCGGTATATCTGAATGAATCATCCAGCGCTCAAAACTGCCCTGCTGTGCCTGGGTGTCAATTCGCGTCATATTCCAGAGCGCGCCGTTAATACCCGGCGTGGAGTCACCCAGGCGGAATTCACGGGTTCGGCTGACGGTGCCGGGAATGATTTGGTCCGCCAGAATGCGCATAGGTAAGTTATCGGTTACTAACGGTAACAGCCCCGTAGGGCGCAGGGTCAGTACCAGTGTGGAGATCAAAATGCTGGAGGGTTCGAAGATACCACGCAGCCGATCGACAAAACCTGCCGCTTCACCTGCGGTAATCGAAACTTCATCCCCCTGGGTCATATCGATCAGGACTTCACGACGCTCACCGGGTGCCAGTGACAGTTGTTCAACCACAACCGGCGCAGGCAAAAAACCCTGATCGCTGGCAATGACATTGAAGGGGCGGGCATCGCTCATACGTAATTGGTAGCGGCGGGCATTGGAGGCATTCAGCAAACGCAGGCGAACCCAACCGCGAGAAACCTCGATGAAAGGATTCTGCACGCCGTTAACCAGCAGCGTATCACCAATAAAGCCTCCGTCGCCGGGCGGGTCATATTCCGGCGAGCCGAAGTTATCGAGTCGTTTGTCCTGAATAATGAGCGGGAAGTCGTCCACGCCATAGTGTTTGGGAATGGGTAAGGACTTACTAACCTCATCCTCTACCAGCCACATTCCCGCCAGCCCGTTATACACATGCGGGGCCATACGATTCGGCGTATTGGCATGATACCAGCAGGTTGCAGCAGCCTGACGAATGGGAACGACCGGCGACCAGTCAACGCCCGGTGACATCATGCGGGCAGCTCCCCCCATCAGCGCACCGGGCACCTGCAGACCGCTGACAGTCATCGCTACCGGTTCATTTAGCCGATTGCTGTAGATCAGCTTGACGTCGTCACCGCTCCATACGCGTACCGTTGGCCCCAGATAGAGACCGTTAAACCCCCACACCTGCGCCTTGCTGCTGCCGTCAAAAGACCAGTGGCTACGCTGCATCGTCAGAAACAGCGGCTGCCCACGGCGAGACTCAATCAGCGGTGGAACCGGCAGTGGCGTGCCCGGTCCTGCCGCCCGCACGCTGAAAGGTAACGAGGAAGCGCAAAGGGCAATGCCTGAGGCCTTAAAGAACTGACGACGACTAAGGGACATACCCGACTCCGTAAGCCAAAAACCGCCAACAGGGCGGCCAAAATCCATTGTTATCATGGTGCGCGGGCTGTTCTGCCGCATCAATAACTGAGAGTGAGCATGGGGCCATGCTCACTCCGATAATTTATAGCTTACCTGATGCTTCGCGTGCAGCGACTTCAGCATTTAACTCATCAAGTTTTGCCGACATTAGCTCGCGGCAGTGGGTCGCAAGCTTTCGAACGGACTGATTTTCAAATGATTTTGTATCGACAGGTGGCATCATTTCGACGATAGCAAGGCCATTTTTCAACCTGTTTAGTTTGATTTTGTCATGCGTGTTGGAAACGACGACCGGAATAATCGGCACACCGGCAGCAACGGCAGCATGAAACGCACCGGTTTTGAACGGCAGCAGCCCACGGCCGCGGCTACGCGTGCCTTCCGGAAACATCCAGAATGAGATTTTTTTCTTCTGAAACTCGTTAACCAGTTCACCAATCGTACCGTGTGCCTTGGCGCGATTATCACGATCGATTAGCAGGTTGCCGGTCAGCCAGTACAGCTGGCCGAAGAAAGGGATCCATAGCAGGCTTTTTTTGCCAACGGTCACGGTCGATGGCTCAACGATATTCGCCGCGGTGATCATGTCGTAGTTGTTCTGGTGGTTACAGATATAGATCGCGTTGGGGAAATTTTCATGGCCTTCGGGGCGGCGCAATTCAACCTTTAAGCCAAACACCGGAGCCAGCCGGCCGAAAAGGCGGCCAAAGGTAGAAACATGCTTCGGGTTTCGCGGACTGAACAGGCAATAAATACAGCCAAAAACACAAACCAGTATCGAATAAATAATAACCACAATGATACGTAAAATAGAGAGCATCACAACCTCGTTATTGCATGCCGACAACGTATGCTGACCGAATGATTTCGGCATCATACGCTGACTAAAAGTGGCTTAACTGTTTTTTTATTTGATGATTTCGGCAGGCTGGCGACATTGGCGTCCCCAGCCTGCAATCGGCACAGGAGAATTACTCCTCGCTGTCATCTACGACAGGACGTGACGGACCATCAACATCAACACGATCGATACGCTGCAGTCCACGCGGCAGCTGAGTGCCACGACGCCCACGTTCTGCACGGAACTTCTGTAAGTCTTCCGCTTTCAGCGTCAGCTTACGCTTGCCGACGTACAGAGTAATGGCACTTTGCGGCGTCAGCAACAGTAGCCAGGCCAACTTATCTTCACCCGATGCCGCCTGAGCCGCCGGAATAGAGATAATCTTGTTGCCCTTCCCTTTGGAGAGCTGCGGCAGGTCGCCAACCGCGAACATCAGCATACGTCCGGCAGCGGTAATCGCCAGCAGCAGATCGTCATCACCATGAATAGCCAGCGGCGTCATGACTTTGGCATTTTCCGGCAGGCTGAGCAGCGCTTTACCGGCACGGTTACGAGAAACCAGATCGCTGAAGGTGCAGACAAATCCGTAACCTGCATCCGATGCCATCAGCAACCGCTGCTCATCAGCCTCCATCAGTACCTGTTCAACTATCGCCCCCGGCGGCGGCGTCAGCTTACCGGTGAGCGGCTCGCCCTGCCCGCGCGCCGACGGCAGCGTGACAGGGTCGAGCGCATAGCTGCGCCCGGTGGAGTCGATAAAGACGACCGGCTGGTTGCTCTTCCCGCGTGCCGCTGCACGATAGCTGTCCCCGGCTTTATAGCTGAGGCCCGCCGGATCGATGTCGTGCCCTTTGGCGCTACGCACCCAACCCATTTGCGACAGAACAATGGTCACCGGCTCGGAAGGCACCAGTTCGTGCTCGCTGATGGCTTTCGCCTCTTCACGCTCGCGCAGCGGAGAACGGCGGTCGTCTCCGTAGGTATCGCTATCGGCCTGCAGCTCTTTTTTCAGCAGCGTATTCATTTTACGTTCAGACGCCAGAATACCCTGCAGGTGATCGCGCTCCTTTTCCAGCTCATCCTGCTCACCGCGAATTTTCATCTCTTCCAGCTTGGCGAGATGGCGCAGTTTCAGTTCCAGAATGGCTTCAGCCTGGGTTTCTGAAATGTTGAAACGTGACATCAGTACCGGCTTAGGCTCATCTTCACTGCGAATGATATGAATCACTTCGTCGATATTCAGGAAGGCCACGAGTAAACCGGCAAGGATATGCAGGCGCTTCAGGACTTTCTCAAGACGATAGTTCAGGCGACGACGAACCGTTTCACGGCGATAAACCAGCCACTCGCTGAGGATCTCCAGCAGGTTTTTCACCGCCGGGCGGTTATCCAGACCAATCATATTAAGATTGATACGGTAGCTGCGTTCCAGATCGGTGGTGGCAAACAGGTGATTCATCACCTGCTCCAGATCGACACGATTGGAGCGCGGCACGATCACCAGACGGGTCGGGTTCTCATGGTCCGACTCATCACGCAGATCCTCCACCATCGGCAGCTTTTTATTACGCATCTGGGCGGCGATCTGCTCCAGCACGCGAGCCCCGGAAACCTGGTGCGGCAGCGCGGTGATCACCACGTCGCCATCCTCTTTTTTCCACACTGCGCGCATCCGTACCGAACCACGGCCGCTTTGGTAAATTTTGCGGATCTCACTACGCGGCGTGATGATTTCGGCTTCAGTGGGATAATCCGGCCCCTGGACGATATCCAGGAGCTCATCCAGCGTGGTTTTCGGGCTGTCGATCAGCGCGATAGCCGCCTTAGCCACCTCACGCAGGTTATGCGGTGGAATATCCGTTGCCATGCCGACCGCAATACCGGTGGTGCCGTTTAGCAGGATATTAGGTAACCGCGCAGGCAGCATCTTCGGCTCCTGCATGGTGCCGTCAAAGTTCGGAATGTAATCGACCGTTCCCTGCCCCAGCTCGCCCAGCAGCACTTCGGCATACTTTGACAGGCGCGACTCCGTATAACGCATCGCCGCGAAGGATTTCGGGTCGTCCGGCGCCCCCCAGTTTCCCTGGCCATCAACCAGCGGATAGCGATAAGAGAACGGCTGCGCCATCAGTACCATCGCTTCATAACAGGCGCTGTCGCCGTGAGGATGGTATTTACCCAACACGTCACCCACGGTACGGGCTGACTTTTTGAATTTCGCGCTGTTACTCAGTCCCAGCTCAGACATCGCGTATACAATACGACGCTGCACCGGCTTAAGACCGTCGCCAATATAGGGAAGTGCGCGGTCCATGATCACGTACATGGAGTAATTAAGGTACGCATTTTCTGTAAACTTGTGCAGCGCAAGGCGCTCGGCACCATCCTGCATCAGATCGCTCATTGTTCTCTTTTCCTCACATTGCGGTGCTCCGGCCTGACAACATCGAACGGAAGCCAACAACAGGTTGATATCTTGCCATTCTCAGTCAGGCAACTCCGCCCCACATCGCGGTAAGTTTGGCGAGGATAGTACCTTATCCGGTTAGGGCATGTCACAGGGTTCAGTAGAGAATACAGCAGGGAATCGCATTAAAATTTAGCGACTTTGATAATTAAAAACATCTAAAATGACAAATTAAAACTCCAAAAATATCTAATATAACTTAAAAACATTAGATTAATTACTATTCCACCGTTGACTTTCAACATCTATACTGCTGACCCACAAAATGTTAATCATCAATAAAATTTAAATTAGATAGCTCAGCAAAGTGGGCTTGTTTGCATTTCATCTAAACATTCGTTTTTCAACGAACCGCATTCTTTAATGACATCATTATCGCTTTGATAGCGTTAACGGCAAGCAAAAAAGGCAAGGAAAGCCAAAACACTGCCAGATTCAATTAATTTTTTCTGGAAGTGTGCTTTTTAATGGAGATTTATCGTGACACCGTATGCTTTTAAACTTCATCACCTGGCAATATTACTCATTTTGGTGACAAAAAGTGCATTTCCTGCCAATCCGGTCGCCAATATTCAACAACAGAATGCGAATCAGCAAGAACAACAAAAAGCGCTACAGTCCCAGTTGGATACAACAGGTAAAGATGTACGTTCAGAACCTGCCCCGGATATAATTAAAGGACAAAAATATCTTGATGAGCCTGATTGTCTAAAAATTAAAGACGTACAGCTGGATAAAGATGGCGCGGTCCCCCACTGGCTTCCTTTACAAAGGATCGCCAATCAGGCCGTGGGTCATTGCATGAATGCCAGTAATATCAAAACAATAGCCATCACCCTACAGAATAAACTTATCGCTTCAGGCTACATAACATCCCGTACTGAGCTACCGGAACAAAACGTTAAAGATGGTGATTTAAAAATCAAGGTAGTATCAGGCCTGATTGGGAATATTTTCTTGCAAGATGGTTCAGATAAATATGTTCACGTGACCAACACCTTCCCAACTCATAAAGGAAAAATTCTCGATCTTCGCGATCTTGAACAGGGACTGGAAAATATGCAGGGGATTCCAACGACGGATGTGCATATTAATCTTCTCCCTTCTTCTGAAGAAGGAAAAAGCGATGTCGCTATCGACCGGTCACAGCAATCATTCTGGCGCGTGGCTGGCTGGGCTGATGACTCAGGCAGCAGAAGTACCGGACGCTATCAGGCAGGACTTGCACTTTACCTTGATAACCCAACGTCGTTGAACGATCTGTTTTACATCTCAGCATCGCATGATCTTCAGGACAGCCATACTAAAGGTAATAAAAGCACCTCACTAAATTATACCGTACCGTTTGGATACTGGTCGTTTAACGTTTATGCCAGTGAAAACAAGTATCATCAGGCTCTTGTCGGTGACTATTCTAATTATCATTATCGCGGAAATAACAAAGTGGTTATTGGTAAAGTCAGTCGTGTTGTGCATCGCGGTGCGCAGCAAAAAACAACATTTAGTACGCAGGTGATCAAGCGCGATGCGCACTATCACATTGGCGATACGGAAATGGAGTTACAGAGATTAAATCTGACTAACCTACGTTTCGATCTCGCCCATCGCCACTATCTTAGAAATTCGGTAGTCGATGCCGATCTGAGCTTCCAGCGAAATGTTCGCTGGTTTGGGAGTAAAGAAACGGCCAGTTCAAAGTATGGTGAAACCAGCGATATTAGCCGGATAGTGACTCTGGATTTACAGGCGCAGGCCCCCTTTGAGCTTGCTGGCCTGGCAATGAGCTGGCAGCCACGTTATTACCAACAATACAGCCCCGACCAATTGATTACGCAGGACCAGTTCAACATTGGCAACCGCTGGACGGTACGCGGTTTCAACGGTGAAAACACCCTTATGGGTGACCGCGGCTGGTACTTTAGCAATACAATTAATATAGATATGCCCCAATCATGGAATAATCAGCTCTATGTGGGCGTGGATTATGGCAGGGTTTCACATATTAATCAGGAGTGGGTTACCGGTAAATCAATTTCCGGCGGTACGATAGGATTTCGTGGTATGAAATGGAAAACCGGGTATGACGTCTTTGCAGGCACCCCGATTTCAAAACCTAAAGGACTGGTTACCGATCATCTGACATTAGGATTCACCCTACAATGGATGTATTGAAAAGTTAAACATTGAAAATAGAATAAATACATTACTATTTATAGAGCATAAAAAGAAATTATAACATTACTGGCTATATTAAGTTCATTTAAACAAACAAGGATCGGTTATGTTATCAATTAAAATAAATCACCAAAGCAACACTGATAGTAAAATTTCAAAGCTTTTCAAAGTAGCCCCGATTTGTCTGATGACATGGGCGATATTCGGTGGCATTTTTTCGGCAGAAGGTGCAGTGATTGCGGATTCGGGCATGGTAAACCGGCCTGGTATCCATGAAAATCTGACCGGACCAACCATTGTTGACATTAACGACCCATCAAAAAATGGCGTTTCACATAATAAATTCACTGAGTTCAATGTTAATAAAAACGGGCTCGTACTTAATAATAACACAAGTGAATCCAGGACTATTCTTGGTGGAAAAATAGCAGGAAACAGTAATTTATCAAATGGACCCGCCACGGTTATCATCAATGAAGTGGCATCAAAAAACATGACTCAGTTAAATGGCATGATTGAAGTTGCAGGTAAAAAAGCAAATGTCATTGTTGCAAGCCCGTCAGGAATATCCTGTGACGGATGCGGTTTTATCAATACGGAACGAGGTGTGTTGACTACCGGTAAAGTGGACATTTCAAACAATCCGTCCATGAGTGTTTCAGAAGGAAATATTATTCTGCAAGGGAATGGTTTGCAGGATCAGTCTGACTACACTGCACTGATCGCTCACACTATCAATATCATTGCTGAAGAAAACTCTGCAAATAATTTAACGCTGATGGCGGGTAAAAACGCTGATATCAATCATGTTGACGGCGTGCTGAAGAGTCACGCAGCCGAAAATGAACAGGTTGATTATGTGGGGATTGATGTTGCTAAACTTGGTGGTATGTATGCAGATAAGATCACGCTTATTGCCGGGCAGAAAGGTGTATCAATAAAAAACAGGGGAATCATATCTGCGGATACCGACCTGGTTATTCAAAATAACGGCACCATCAGAAACACAGGAAGTATATCCAGTGGAAATGATATGACAATTTATGCCGATACGATCAATAATCGCAAAGGCAGCCTGACCGCTGGTGGAAACTTTATGTCATCATCACAAAGACTGGAAAACATATCGGGCAGCATACTTGCCGATGGTAAATTAAATATTTTAGCCGATGCTAACATCAACAACTATCATGGTGCTATCACGGCCGAGAGTGTGGATATTAAATCTGCTTCAATACAAAATATCAAAAATAGTAAACGTGGTTCTTCAGATTCAGATAAGAAAAGTCAAATCATCGCAAAAAATGGTGATGTGATCATTGTGACTAATGGAGAAATGTCAATCGGGAACGGCGGAACAAAAATAACGGCATCAAAAGGTAGTGTTTCTCTCAAAGCAGGCAACAGGTTGGGAATCAACTCAACTGAAATCAATGCGAAAGATGTTGTTATCAATGCTGCTTTTGCCAACAGCCCTATTGTGAATGGCCTGGATGGAACCGTAATCAAAGCAGATCAAGATGTTAACATAAATCTCAATTCACTTTTCGCTATCACATCAGATTCCGCTATTAAAGCAGGAAATGATATCAACCTCAATATTGCTAATCAGGATGAGAATGCAAGAAACCTGAATAACTTAGGCACATTCTCTGCCGGCAATAACTTCAACTATAAAAGTTCCGGTGCATTTTCGAACTTTGGTACAACTGAAGCAGGGAAAGTTATGAACATTCATTCCGCCGGATTTAATAATTACGCAAAAATCAGCGGTAATCAAGTCAATATCAACTCAACAAGTGGATTTTACAATAAGGATAATGGTCAAATATTGAGTAAAACAAACATTGTATTGAGTTCCAAAGGATTCTTTAGAAATACAGGAGGAATCACCTCAATTAATGGAACTAAAGTAATGAGTAATTTCTATCGTAACGATGGAAAAATAGAAGGAAAAGTAGAAGTACAGCCTTACAAGTAATCAACCAGCTCCTCACCGTTTGTGGGGAGCTCATTAGTTTACTTGTATAAATCCAGAATGGAAGCAGGCGACATAAAAAATCAACTATTTGATAACCACCCCTAAAAAATAACAGGCGCGGCACCCATATTAAATAAATTACTATATATGAAATAATTAAAACCTTTAAAATGGATATAAGTACTGGACTCAAGTACTCATTCTTCAATATATGGAGACACACAATGATCAATGGAAAATCATCTAATTTATTTAAAGCATCGACAATCTGCATGATGACATGGTTGGCAATGGGATATATTACCACTGCACAGGCAGCAGTAGTTGTTGATATTAAACAAGCAGAGCGTCCCTGGGTAAAAGCCAACACAAATGGTTCTGTCACGGTTAACATTAATTCTGCATCATCAGCAGGAGTTTCCCATAATAAATACACTCAATTCGACGTTACGAAACAGGGTTTAGTTCTAAACAATAGCAAAGCAGCGATAAACTCACAGTTAGCGGGCCAGATTGCTGGAAATACTAATCTTAGTGCCGGTGAAGCAAAGTTAATTATCAACGAAGTCACATCAAATATCGCAAGCCAGCTTAACGGCCAGATTGAAGTTGCCGGTAAGAAAGCGGATGTTATTGTCGCTAACCCATCAGGAATTACTTGCAGTGGATGCGGTTTTATCAATACCGGCCGCGGTACATTAACCACCGGGACTCCCACTATCGGCAACGATGGCAGCCTTACCGGTATTAATGTACAGAAAGGAAAGATCATCATCAACGGTCAGGGGATGACGGATACCGCTGACTACACCACGCTGCTGGCTGCCGCATTACAGGTTAATGCCAAAATCGATGCCAAAGAAATCCAGGTAATGTCTGGTATTAACAGTAATATCGTTACTTCAGGTAATCAACTGGTCAATACTGGCTATACTAAAAATGCTCCCGCCGTAGGTATTGACGTCTCTGCACTGGGCGGTATGTATGCAGACAAGATTACCTTAATGGCTGCATCAACTCTTGATGGTGTTCGTAACAAGGGTATCATTTCTGCGAACTCAGATCTGAACATTAATCTTGATGGCACTATTACTAATATTGCTGGTACTCTGGAGTCAAAAACTGGCAGCGTGAGTCTGAGTGGAAAACGTCTTAACAATACTACTGGAAAAATTTTTGCTGGTAAGGATATCGACATTCTTTCGGAAGATACCCTGACAAACTCGAAAGGGCTCATTAATGCCGAGAAGATGGTGGCTATCAACGGCACAAACGTAAACAACGATCGTGGATTTATTACCGGGAACGAAGTTAGTATTGTGTCGGGCACGCTGACAAACACCAACAGCAAGTTATTTTCCGACAATCCTAAGGCTGTTAGTGAAGGCGGGATCTATGCTGAAAAAGATGTCAGTGTGAATACCAATGGCTTACTAAACACCTCTGCCGGTTGGATTTATTCTGATTCAGGGAATGTTTCTCTGGTATCAAACACCGACATGGTTCTGAACTATTCTCGAATTTACGCCAACAAGGATATTCTGGTATCATCGAAAACCGTTGACTATCCAGCAAGACCAAAGCCAGACCCAATTGATGCACATCTGGTAGCGGGAAATGATATTAACTTTGTAGTGGGAAATCTTGGCAAGTTTGATGGAACAACCGTACTGGATGCGGGCCATGACATTAATATCAGCAGCCTGGATGGGCGTAATACAGGGACGTTCCTCAACTATGCAACACTTTCCGCATCAAATAACATTAATTATGACCATGGAATCATCAACAACTATGGTGTATTAGATGCTGGCAATGAAATTAGCATTAAAACAAACCAACTTATTAACCATGCCGTTATTAATGGATATGGCAATGTGAAAGTTGATGCCAGTCAGTCCATTTACAATGATCTTAATGGCATGATCTCATCCATGAAAAACCTAACGCTAAGCGGCCCCACCATTAATAACTACCGCGGTCGATTAATCGGTAAAAAAGGCATTGATGTTTATACCAACAAATATACCAATACGGGTTACACTTCTGGAACCCTTAATCAGAACCCATTAAACTAAAAACCATAACACTATTTACTTATAATATTATTTAATTTTTAAGCCCGCAATCTGCGGGCTTTTTTACATCAAAAACAAATAAATTACTATTTTTAAATAATAAAAGTTACATTAATATAATTAACGAATACATCAGGCGATTAGTTAAATCAATTAACAAGGAAAGAATCATGAGCATGAAAAACTCATCATATGGATGTTCTAAAAAAAATCACCTCAGTAAAGTATCACGTATCGCACCAGTATGTGTGTTGACATGGCTATCTCTGGGATATATTTCACCAACCAATGCCGAAATCATTGCTTCACAAAATCAAAGCAACATCCCAACCATTATCAATAACAGTAATCAGTCCACGACAATAAATATCAACAGTGCATCATCATCCGGAATATCTCATAATAAATTCAATCAATTTGATGTAAATCAGAATGGCGTCATTCTTAATAACAACGCCAGTGAAAGCACAACGACTCTGACAGGGAATGTTGCCGGTAATACCAATATGGCGAAAGGCCCGGCGTCATTGATCATAAATGAAGTTATCTCAAACAACCCCAGCCAGCTAAACGGTATGATTGAAGTGGCGGGAAAAAAATCTGATGTAATCATCGCTAACCCTTCGGGAATATCATGCGACGGCTGTGGATTTATCAATACCGGGAACGGCACCCTGACAACTGGAAACATTAAGATTCAGAATGACAAACTGACAAGTATTAATGTCAAAAAAGGTGACATCATCATTACCGGAAATGGAATGAATGATAAATCTGATTTTACCAATCTGCTGGCCAATACAGTTAAGATCAGTGCAGAACTGCGCGCTAATGATTTAAAGGTCAACGCTGGTAAGACGAACTCTCGAACAGCCGCCGAGCCTGGGGCTGTGGGTATCGATATTGCTGCACTCGGGGGAATGTACGCAAATAAAATCACAATGATAATAGATCAGGATGGTCCAGGAATCAGCAACAAAGGGTTAATTTCCGCAGATTCCGAACTATACATTACAACGATGGGGACGATCGGCAATAGCGGTAAGATTAGCACATCCAGTCGCGATGCGAACATTATTGCAATGAATGTTGATAACACGTCTGGCTCTATCTCCAGCGCTGGGGATATTTTCATGATTGCCGCAGACGAACTCAATAACAACCAGGGGACTGTTAGCAGCGCTAAATCCATTGCGCTTAACGGCAGCACCCTGGATAACACTTCAGGGCTAATTTCGGGCAATGATATCAGTCTGGTTGCCAATCAGATAATCAATCAGGATAGCAAAAAATATGCTATCAATGATGAAGAAATGACTAAAACTAACGGTAAAAGAAATCCGACATCAGGTGGAATTATTGCAAAAGGAGACATTGCAATTAATGCAGGAAGTCTGTTGAACAATAGTGCGGGCGTCGTTCATTCTGAGAATGGTACTGTTGCGCTGGCCTCTCAGCAGGATATCAACATGGATAATGCTGATGTCTCCGCCAATACGATCAATATCTATGCCGAAGAACTGAAAGGTAAAGAGTTTGGTATTGTCTCGGGTAAGCTGCTTGCTAAAAATGATATTAGCATTGAAGCCAATACCCTTGGCGAATTCGACCAAAATACCTCCCTTGATTCAGGCAACAATCTGGTTATCAGCAACAATGGAAGCGATGAAAGTATCCAGTTCACTAATGAGGGTATCTTAAAAGCCGGAAATAAATTCAGCTATGATCGCAGTGGTTCATTCGTGAATGCCGGAGAAATTCAGTCTGCTAATGAATTGGTCATTAAGGCGGATACCATTGAAAATCGCAACATTATCAGCAGTGCAAAAAAAGCGCTGCTACAGGCCAGTACGTCGTTGACGAACACCAGCGGAAAGATTTCTGCCGACGAGAAGTTGATGATTAATGCTCCTGAAGTCCTGAATATCAAAGGAGAATTATCATCAACTAATCCTATAGAAATTCAGAGCGATAAGTTTGAAAACACCGGAGAATCATCCGAGGTTACACTGAGCCCTTATCAAACCCCCTATCAGTAAGGTTCAGCCTTACAGCCGCTGAAGCTAAACGCTTTCAGAAGCACCAGCACCTTCGGCCCCGCACATCACTGTACGGGGCCGGTTCATACGCTTTATCGCTCACGCAATTGCTCCCTTATTGTTGCCTGCCAGGCAAGAGTGTTGTGACCCATACCGCATTTTACGCCCCCATATGCTGCTGTAGACTTGCATCAAATTCACAGAATCAGGATTAAGTCATGAGCCATATTTTAATTATCGATGCCGGTAAAACCTTTGCACATTCTAAAGGTGAACTGAACCACACTTTGACCGGTATCGCCGCCAGCTGGCTGCGCGATGCCGGACATCATGTTGACGTCACGGTAGTGGATGACGGATACGTCGTTGCCGACGAGATTGAAAAATACCTCGCCGCTGACACCATCATTTATCAAATGCCTGGATGGTGGATGGGTGAACCATGGACCCTGAAAAAATACATAGATGAAGTCTTTACCGAAGGCCACGGCAAACTGTATGCCAGTGACGGGCGCACGCGCTCAGATGCGGCAAAAAAATATGGTTCCGGCGGCCTGCTGCAGGGCAAAAAGTATATGCTGTCTCTGACGTGGAATGCGCCGCTGCAGGCCTTTACCGACCCGGAACAGTTCTTTGAAGGCGTTGGCGTGGACGGCGTTTATCTGCACTTCCATAAGGCTAACCAGTTCCTGGGTATGGAAGGATTACCGACCTTTATCTGTAATGATGTGATAAAACAGCCTGATATCGCAGGGGATATCTCCCGTTATCGGACTCATCTGAGTACAATTTTTGCTTAACTTAGTCTGTTAATTCGATTCATCGATCCGAGGAGCGCTATGTTAACTGTTGTGGCTGAAATTTGTATCAAACCGGGCCGTCGCGCCGCCGTACTTGAAGCGATCGAGCGGCTGATTCCGCTGGTACTGGAGGAGGAAGGATGCGGCAGCTATCAGGCACTGATCGATCATAAAGCTCAGGTGCCGTGGAAGCAGCACTCACCGGACTCAATTTTTATGGTGGAACACTGGGAATCGCTGCGTCATCTGGAGCAGCATCAGCAGGCGGATCATATGGAAACCCACCGCGCGATCATCAAAGATGATGTGGTCGACGTGAAGATCTTCGTGTTGGAACCCGCGTAAGAAGGTCATTGGCGAGCGGCTTACAGCAAATTTTTGCTGGCAAGCTGCTCGCTGAGGTAGTCCAGAAAACAGCTGATCCGTGCGGCCAGCGTACTGTTACGGTAGTAAACTGCATTGATCGGATGGCGCATTTCGCAGGTTTCGGCCGCCAGTACCGGCACCAGTTGGCCGCTGGCCGTCGCCTCCCGGCAGAGAAAATCTGAAACACGCACTATCCCCTGCCCATGCAGCGCCAGATGCAGCAGCGTTTCACCGCTGGATGCCCCTACGCCAGGTTTAATCTGCAGCAGCTCGCCGTCGGCCTGGCGAACAGGCCAGATATTATGCTGTTCCAGCTGGCTAAATCCCAACAGCCGATGATGCGCCAGGTCGGCTACGCTCTGGGGCGTACCGTGCTTTGCCAGGTATGCCGGACTGGCCATAAGCCGCAGTTTGCTGCTGCCCAGCATGCGTGCGTGCATGGTCGAATCCCGCAGCTCGCCAATACGAATCGCAATGTCGGTTTGCTGTTCGAGCAAATCAATCACCACGTCATCGGTATTCAGCTCCAGCTCGATCAGCGGATAGCGCTGAATAAACCCGTCAATCAGCGGCACAATGACGTGCAGCATAAACGGGGAAGCCGCATTCACCCGGAGTCTTCCTGACGGAATTTCCCGACGCTGTGCGATCTGTTCTTCGGCGGCCTCTACGGAGGCGATAATTTGCCGGGCATGCTGCAAGAAAATCTGCCCCTCTTCGGTCAGCGCAATGCGGCGGGTCGTTCGATGCAACAGCGTGGTTTGCAGCTTGCTCTCCAGCCGACTCAACGCACGGCTGATACCGGAAGTGGTTTGGTCTAGCTGCTCAGCAGCGGCGGTAATCGAGCCACAGTCGACCACTACCACCCACGCACGCAGTTCTTCAAGGGTAATTTTCAATGGGTCGGCCTTTGGGAGAAGAGGAGAATGAGGTTTCTTAGCAGATTATGGATGAGCTGAAGCGGATCGTAAATAACGATCCGCTCCGGCGTTTTATACTTCGATTTCGGCAGTATCGCCTTTTTCCTGCAGCCAGTTACGACGATCTTCGGAGCGTTTCTTCGCCAGCAGCATATCCATGACTGCCAGCGTCTGATCCACATCGGTTTCATCGACCGTTAACTGTACCAGGCGGCGGGTATTGGGATCGAGCGTGGTTTCGCGCAGCTGCAGCGGGTTCATTTCACCCAGACCTTTAAAGCGCTGCACGCCCGGTTTGCCTTTCTTACGCTTCAGCTGTTCAAGGATACCGGCCTTCTCTTCCTCATCCAGCGCGTAGTAAACCTCTTTGCCCAGATCGATACGATAAAGAGGCGGCATGGCGACGTAAACGTGACCATTTTGCACCAGCGTGCGGAAATGGCGAACAAACAGCGCGCACAGCAGCGTGGCGATATGCAGTCCGTCGGAGTCAGCATCGGCGAGGATACAAATCTTACCGTAGCGCAGCTGGCTGAGATCTTCACTGTCCGGATCGATACCAATAGCGACAGAAATATCATGTACTTCCTGCGAAGCCAGCACCTCATCGGAGGAGACTTCCCAGGTATTCAGGATCTTACCTTTCAGCGGCATGATCGCCTGATACTCACGATCGCGCGCCTGCTTAGCCGATCCGCCCGCTGAATCCCCCTCCACCAGGAAAAGTTCAGTACGGTTGAGATCCTGTGCGCTACAGTCAGCCAGTTTACCCGGCAGCGCCGGGCCGCTGGTCAGCTTTTTACGCACCACTTTTTTAGCGGCACGCATGCGGCGCTGAGCGCTGGAAATTGCCAGCTCGGCCAGCAACTCTGCCGTCTGCACGTTGTTGTTCAGCCACAGGCTGAAGGCATCTTTCACAACACCTGAAACAAATGCTGAACACTGGCGCGATGACAGACGTTCTTTTGTCTGACCGGCGAACTGGGGATCCTGCATTTTTACCGACAGCACGTAAGCACAACGATCCCAGATATCTTCCGCCGAAAGTTTAACCCCGCGCGGCAGGATATTACGGAATTCACAAAACTCGCGCATTGCGTCCAGCAGCCCTTGCCGCAGACCGTTAACGTGCGTGCCGCCCTGCATGGTCGGGATCAGGTTAACGTAGCTTTCGGTGAGCAGTTCACCGCCTTCAGGAAGCCACAATAGCGCCCAGTCAACCGCCTCAACATCACCGGAAAATGCGCCAACAAACGGCTTTTCCGGTAATACAGGCAATCCGTTTACCGCTTCCATCAGATAGTCTGTCAGGCCATCGGCATAGCACCAGGTTTGCTCAGTGTTGTTAACCTTATCTTTAAAGACGATCTCAACACCCGGGCAAAGCACGGCTTTCGCCTTCAGCAAATGGCTGAGGCGCGAAACGGAAAAGCGTGGGCTGTCGAAGAAGGATTCATCCGGCCAGAACTGCACGCGGGTGCCGGTATTGCGTTTGCCTACCGTGCCCGTCACCGACAGGTCCTGCACCTTGTCACCGTTTTCAAAAGCCATTTCGTAGACTTCGCCGTTACGGCGCACGGTCACTTCCACGCGTTTTGACAACGCATTTACCACCGAGATACCCACGCCGTGAAGGCCGCCGGAGAACTGGTAGTTTTTGTTGGAGAATTTACCACCGGCATGCAGGCGGCAGAAAATCAGCTCAACGGCCGGCACGCCCTCTTCGGGATGGATATCCACCGGCATACCGCGCCCGTCGTCGATAACTTCCAGCGACTGATCGGCATGCAGAATTACTTCCACACGTTTAGCGTGGCCGGCCAGCGCTTCATCCACGCTGTTATCGATCACTTCCTGACCTAAATGGTTAGGCCGCGCTGTGTCGGTATACATACCCGGGCGACGACGCACGGGTTCAAGGCCGCTGAGAACCTCAATGGAATCAGCGTTATAGCTGGATTGAGTCATGGTAACAATCTGAATTAGTGGCTAAAAATGATTGCCCAAACTCCGTCTGATTTCACGCTTGCGAGGTTAGCCCCAGGAAATCAAACATAGCGGAGAAATGGCGTTCGAATCCGATAAAAGCATGATTTCCGCCCTCTTCTACCGTCTGACGACAGGCGCTGTAATAGTCCAGGGCCTGACGGTAGTCGAGCACTTCATCACCCGTTTGTTGCAGCAGCCAGATCAAATCCGGCGACTCTAACGGGTCAATCTGCATCACTTTTAGATCGTAAATATGGCGCGACTCTAACACATATTGCTGGCCGGTGTAGGGGTTCTGATTTTCACCCAGGAAATCCACCAGCAGCTCAAACGGCCTCACAGCGGGATTCACCACCACCGCAGGCAGCGTAAAACATTGGGAAAGCCAGGTCGCATAATATCCGCCAAGCGATGAGCCGATGATGCCCAGCGGCTCCCCTGACGCCTGCAATACGATATTTTCAAGCAGTGCCGCCGCTTCAGCCGGAAAGGCAGGGAGCTGTGGAACCAGCAAATTGATCGACGGATGGTGCTCCCCCAGCCAGCGACCGAACGCGGTCGCTTTAGCCGAACGGGGTGAGCTGTTAAAACCGTGAAGGTAGAGCAGCGTCGCCATCGATCAGTAACCTTCCGAATCCAGGTCAGGGCTGAAAATTCGCGTTGTCAGCCTACAGACTTCAGTTTCTACGCGGCCATCATCGAACAGATTAAGCCAGCGCCAGCCGGGAGATTCTGCGTCAATGGTAAAGTTGGTGCAGTGCGGCTTGAATTGCACGCAGGTTGAAGGAGAAGCCAGCACGCGCCGGCCCTGCCATTCAAGGTCCAGCTCCTGATGAATATGGCCACAGAGTAGCGTTTTCGCCAGCGGATAACGCTGCAGCACGGCATCCAGCATATGTGGATTTCGCAGGCCGTGCTGATCGAGCCACGTACAGCCAGAAGGCAGGGGATGGTGGTGAAGCAAAACCAGCGTATGCCGATGCGGCTCCCTGGCCAGCGTTTTATCCAGCCATTCAAGCTGATACTCACTCAGCTCGCCGTGAGGCACCCCAAAAACCTGGCTATCCAACAGCACAACCTGCCAGCAGTCACCGATCAGGACGTGTTTTTCATCGGCGATGCTAGCGCTTGCCAACGTACTGAACATCGTCGGCTGAAAGTCATGGTTGCCTGGCAGCCATACGCAAGGAGCAGGCAGACGAGCGATACCCTCAGCAAAATGCTGATAGGCTTCGGTAGTGTGATCCTGAGCCAGATCGCCAGTAGCGACGATCAGGTCATAATGCCGCCGTTGTGCCGCGATGGCTTCCAACACCGCTTCATAACTGGCCCAGGTATTCACACCCAGCAGCGTTTCATGTTTGCCTGCAAAAAGGTGAGTATCCGTTATCTGTAAAATCCTGATACTGGACCCACTCGCCACAGGAAGTTTCAACAAGCTATCCAATCAAAGTCCTTAGGGTTACCGCTCTCTTACAACGTGTTGCAGCGGGTTCAACAAACCGGAACGGCTACCGCTCCATGCGATAAACAGTAGCGCAGCCATTCCGCCAGAAACTGGTTAATCTGGTGTTTTTCATCACGCTGATGCAGCTTTTTATTAGGATAATCATAGCGTGCTTTAAATCGATAGATCTGCTGTGTTGAACACACTTCCGCCACCATGGCATCGTGATAAAGCCTGATCGACATGGAAGGCAGACTCCAGTAGCTCACGGCCGGAGCGGTTTGCTTAATCTCCACCAGCGTGGTGTAACGCGTCGATTCCAAAATGGTAATTTGATAGCTGGCACCGTTTACCTGGTACGCCACTGACACTCCGGCCTGGTCGTCACGCGGTAGTAAGCGCCGCAGTTGTGCAAAGTTAGTTTCGCACACGCGCATCATTTCGGGAAAGTCAGGAACGTAACGCTTCATCGTTAAGGCTTCCACTCATTACATAGTTGTTTATAGTGCAACTCGAGCCATTGTAAGGCAATGATCGCCGCTGCATTATCTATTTTCCCCTCTTCCACCCATTGATAAGCCTGACTACGGCTCACCACATGGACAAGAATATCCTCATTCTCTTCCTCCAGTCCGTGGTTTCCCTTCGCCACACTGGCATCCACTTCCCCAACATACACCATCAATCGCTCGGTCGTGCCCCCCGCGCTGGACAGGTAATTGCTGATAGGTTTGGTTCGCCCGGCGGTCAATCCGGCTTCTTCAACCGCTTCACGTCTGGCGACCTCTTCCGGTGCTTCACCTTCCTCAATCATTCCTGCAACCAGCTCAAGCTTCCACGGGGTCGGACTGGTATCCCAGGAGGCGATGCGTATTTGCTCGATGAGTACGACTTCATCACGCAGCGGATCATAGGGTAGCAGCACCGCAGCATGACCGCGCTCGAAAATTTCCCTGCTCACTTCACCACTCATTTCGCCGTTAAACAAGCGGTGGCGAAAGCGATAACGTTCCACCGAAAAAAAACCGCGATAAAGCGTCTCTCGTGCGATAATTTCTACATCGTCTTTGGTAAACGTTACCGGGAATGTGTTACAGATTGCCATAGGAACCTCTCCTGAAAATGATCGCAATGACGAAAAGTGCAATAGTAATACCGCTAGATTTGTAGTTTCTGAGGAATTATTTGCGTAAATTAAAGCGAGATGGCACTTTCAGCCAACTTACCTTAACGGCACACTCTGCTAGAATCGGCGATAATTTTTTGGCCTACGCCAGCGCTACCATAGCAATTTTGCGGCACTACAAGGAATGCAAATGAACAAACTGCTCCCTTTACTCATTGGTCTGAGCCTGGGCGGCTTCAGTGTTGCCAGCCAGGCTGAAAACCTGCTTCAGGTCTATCAGCAGGCTCGTTTGTCCAACCCTGATCTTCGTAGCTCAGCGGCCGATCGCGATGCTGCTTTTGAGAAAATTAACGAAGCCCGTAGCCCACTGTTACCGCAGCTCGGGTTGGGAGCGGACTATACCTATACTAACGGTTATCGCGATGCTCGTGATTCGAACAGCGATACGAAAAGCGCATCGCTGCAGCTTACCCAGACCATTTTTGATATGTCAAAATGGCGTGCGCTGACACTGCAGGAAAAAACAGCCGGGATTCAGGATGTCACCTACCAGACCGCACAGCAGAAGCTAATTCTGGACACGGCAACGGCCTATTTCAACGTCCTGAATGCGATTGATACCCTTTCCTATACCGAAGCGCAGAAGCAGTCAATCTACCGCCAGTTAGATCAAACCACCCAGCGTTTTAATGTTGGGCTGGTCGCTATCACTGACGTGCAGAACGCCCGTTCACAATACGACAGCGTGCTGGCAAGCGAAGTGAGCGCACGTAACGACCTCGATAACGCCGTAGAGTCTCTGCGCCAGGTTACCGGGAATTACTATCCAAGCCTCGCGTCGCTTAACGTTGATCGTTTCAAAACGGATAAGCCACAGCCGGTGAAAGATCTGCTGAAAGAAGCGGAAAGCCGCAACCTCAGCCTGCTCTCCGCACGTCTGTCACAGGATCTGGCTCGTGAGCAAATTCGCTCAGCCGAAACCGGTCATATGCCAACCGTCGGTCTGACCGCCTCAACCGGTCTGTCCAATAATCGTTACCATGGCGATCGCTCTACCGGCACTGACAATATCAGCGGCAGCAACCAGGTCGGCTTAAACTTCAGCCTGCCGCTGTACAGCGGTGGTTCGGTCACCTCACAGGTCAAACAGGCGCAGTATGCGTTTGTTTCCTCCAGTGAGCAGTTAGAAAGCGCCCACCGTACTGCCGTTCAGACCGTCCGTTCTTCATTTAATAACGTGAACGCGTCTATCAGCAGCATCAACGCCTATAAGCAGGCCGTAGTTTCTTCACAGAGCTCACTGGATGCGATGGAAGCCGGTTATCAGGTCGGTACGCGTACCATCGTTGACGTGCTGGATGCGACAACAACGCTGTACAACGCCAAGCAGCAACTGGCGAATGCGCGCTATAGCTATATGATTAATCAGCTGAACATCAAATCCGCTCTGGGTACGCTCAACGAAGACGATCTGACTGCCTTGAATAATCATCTCGGCAAAGATATTCCCACCACGCCGGATGCTGTTGCACCTGAGAATCCAAAACAGGATGCTGCCGCCGATCGTGATTTGAGCCAATCGGTTAAAGCGCAATAAATAATAAGGCCAGCGATAATCCGCCGGTCAGTAACTATCGAGAAGGGCAGCCTGCGCTGCCCTTCTGCTTTTCAAATGCAATTTGTAAGCCGTCCTTCACAATCAAACGTATAGCTACGTAAAGATCCCCGTACCATCCAGCCGCATCGCTTCATTTTTCACCGCCGTTCCCCTATCCTATGCACTATCTTTGGGCACAGGACAGAAAGCCATGAAACGGACTAAACAGATCAATCACGCCTCTTTTCGTAAAAGCTGGGGCGCACGTCATTTAACGCCGGTGGCCCTTGCGGTGACCGCAGTCATTATGCTGGCGGGCTGTGAGCAAACGGACGAAAGCGTTTCGATGTATCAGAATGCGGATGACTGCTCCAGCGCCAATCCGGGTAAATCAGAGCAGTGCACCGTCGCATTTAATAAAGCGAAAGAAGAAGCTGTTAAGACCGCGCCGAAGTATGCCAGCCGTGAAGACTGCGTGGCCGAATTCGGTGAAGGTCAGTGCCAGCAGGCTCCGGCACAGGCTGGTGTAACCACCAATGCGGAAAATCAGTCCAGCGGCAGTTTCTGGATGCCGCTGATGGCCGGTTACATGATGGGTCGAATGATGAGCGGAGGCATGGGCCAGCAGCAGCCACTCTTTAGCTCAAAAAACCCGGCCAGCCCGGCTAACGGTAAGTTCGTGGATGCCGCCGGTAAGAGCTATGGCCCGGCTGTATCAGGCCGTACGATGAACGTACCGAAAACAGCGATGGCGCCTAAACCTGCAACCACCAGCACGGTAACGCGCGGTGGCTTTGGTGAAAGCGTGGCTAAACAATCCACTATGCAGCGTAGCAGTGCGTCCGGTAGCAATCGTTCCAGCACCACCAACCGCAGTTTAGGGGGCTAACGCCGGATGAAACGCATTGCTATTGCTGAGCGTCCTGACTGGCGAGCAAAAGCCACTGAGTACGGTTTTAATTTTCACACCATGTACGGCGAGCCTTACTGGTGTGAAGATGCCTACTATCAGTTTACCCTGCAGCAGATTGAAACGCTGGAAGATGTCACCAGCGAAATTCATCAGATGTGTTTACAGGCGGTGGATTTGGTCACCGGCAGCGAAGAGCTGCTGGAGAAGTTTCGCATTCCTAAGCACACCTGGGATTTCGTGCGTGAATCCTGGAAAAGCGGCCAGCCATCGCTCTACTCCCGTTTAGACCTTGCGTGGGACGGGCACTCTCCTGCCAAGCTGCTGGAGAATAACGCCGATACGCCAACCTCACTTTATGAAGCCGCATTCTTCCAGTGGGTCTGGCTGGAAGAACAGCTTAACACCGGGAAACTTCCGGCAGGCAGCGATCAGTTCAACAGCCTGCAGGAAAAGCTGATCGAACGTTTTGCCGATCTGCATCAGAAACACGGTTTTGGCCTGCTCCACTTCTCCTGCTGCCGCGATACTGAAGAAGATCGCGCCACGGTGCAATATTTGCAGGACTGCGCGACCGAGGCCGGTTTACCGAGTGAATTCCTGTTTATAGACGAGATTGGTCTGGGGGAAAAAGGCCAGTTCACCGATGTAAATGACCAGGTGATAAGCAACATGTTTAAACTCTATCCCTGGGAGTTTATGCTGCGCGAGATGTTCTCCACTAAGCTTGCCGATGCCGGTGTGCGCTGGCTGGAGCCGGGATGGAAGAGCATCATTTCCAATAAAGCGATGCTGCCGCTGCTATGGAAAATGTTCCCTAATCACCCGAATCTGCTTGCAGCTTACTTTGCCGAAGATAACGTGCCGCATATGGATAAATACGTGGTTAAGCCACTGTTTTCCCGTGAAGGCGCGAATATTCGCATCGTGGAAAATGGTAAAGAGATCGCCCGCGTTGACGGGCCTTACGGCGAAGAGGGAATGATCGTCCAGCAGTTCCATCCGCTGCCGAAGTTTGGCGACAGCTATACGCTGATCGGTTCCTGGCTGATCGACGATCAGCCAGCGGGAATTGGCCTGAGGGAAGATCGCGAACTGATCACCCAGGATCTGTCACGCTTCTATCCGCACGCGTTTATCGAGTAATCTTTTCGGGCGAGGTTACCCTCGCCCAATATCAAAGCGGCAAGTCATCCTGGCAGTCTAGCCCACCTGCACGGACAGCATACTCAACGACCCCATCACAATGCCATCCACCGGCACGGTTACCGCTTCATCCTGCGCTCTGGCGCCCAGCACGTAAAGCAGCGGCAGATAGTGCTCTGGCGTTGGATTCGACAGCGCCGCGCCCTCATGCTGCATAAAGTTAACCAGCGGATGCTGAGCATCGTCACCCTGCCATGCCAGATTATCGCGCACGTACTGATTAAACGACTCAGCCCACGGATAGGCTGGTGCTTCTCCCTGCCAGCGAACCATACGCAGGTTATGCACTACGTTGCCGCTGGCAACGATCATCACGCCCTGCTCGCGCAGTAGCGCCAGTTTGCGTCCCAGCTCAAAGTGATACGCTGCTGGTTTTGTGCCATCAACACTCAGCTGAACAACCGGAATATCGGCATCCGGGTACATCTTAATTAACACTCCCCAGGAGCCGTGGTCAAAGCCCCACTCCTGATCGAGCTGAACGTCAACCGGCGACAGCACTTCCGCAATCTGGCGGGCCAGCGCCGGGGAACCTGGAGCAGGATAGCGCGTGTCAAACAGGGCCTGCGGGAAACCACCAAAATCATGAATGGTACGTGGTTTCTCCATCGCGGTAACCGCGGTTCCGCGCGTATACCAGTGCGCGGAAACCGCAATAATCGCTTTTGGCTTCGGTAATGTTTCACCCAGCTTGCGCCAGGTTTCGGTATAGATATTCTCTTCCAGCACATTCATCGGGCTACCGTGGCCAAGGAAAAGTGCGGGCATACGTTGGTGACTCATGGTCTTACTCCAGAAGTGTTCGTTCAATGACGCTTACATTACGCCCATATGTATCGTGATGAACCTGGATAACCCTGATGAAGATATTCAGATAATTTGAACAGAGATTGCAGAATGGATGACGGTTGGCTGATGTATATCAAGACTGCCGCTGTGGTCTGAAGACAGGAAGCAGGAAGCAGGAAGCAGGAAGCAGGAAGCAGGAAGCAGGAAGCAGGATAAATTAACAGGGCCGGGTAAACCGGCCCAGAGAAGATTAACTTGCCTGACGCGTTTCGTGGCTACGGCGATAAGCCACCAGATCTTCGATAGTGACGACCGGCATGTCATGCTGCTTAGCGAAGACAACGACTTCCCCCGCATGTGCCATTGAACCATCATCGTTAGTCAGCTCACACAGCACGCCCGCCGGCTTGAAGCCCGCCAGCGTCACCAGATCGATAGTGGCTTCGGTGTGCCCACCGCGGGTCAGCACGCCGCCAGCACGACCGCGCAGCGGGAAGACGTGCCCCGGGCGATTCAGATCGGCAGGCTTGGCATCATCAGCAATAGCGGTACGGATAGTGGTAATGCGGTCTGAAGCGGAAACGCCGGTAGTGACACCCTGCGCAGCTTCGATGGTGACGGTGAAACCTGTGCCGTAGGCGCTGGTGTTATCTTCAACCATCATTGGCAGGTCAAGCTGACCGAGACGTTCTTCGGTCAGACAAAGGCAGACGATACCGCTGCCGTGACGAATAGTTAATGCCATCTGCTCTACGGTCATGGTTTCGGCGGCGAAGATCATATCACCTTCATTTTCACGATCTTCATCATCTAAAACCATTACACCGCGGCCAGCGCGAAGCGCTTCGATAGCACGGGTTACACGCTGTTCAGGCGTGCCAAATTCAGAAAGTAGCGACTGATTCATGGTAAATAAACCTTAATAAATGTATGGGTTACCAGAATCAGGGCGTGCTTAGGAGTGTCAAGCTGTGACAAAAAAATAACGCGAGGCGAGCGCAGGCCCGACAAGATACGTTACTCTCTCCCATCCGGACTCTAACCGTCGGCCCCGGAATTACACCGGATCTGCTGTCCTTCAGGAATGACCCTGAAGCGCTCGCGGGCTTTCAGCCGAAGCTGATTTACCGCCGGTGGGGAATTTCGCCCCGCCCTGAGAATAAGCAGACTTACTATAACGCTGATAATGAACGCGGGCAACGAACAAAATTGGCAAATTTATATCCATTTATTCGCTATGCTCATTTCCGGTTTATCCTTTCCCCCGGAGGGATTACACTTAGAGAAAATTTGCTGCTACCAGGAAGCTGACATGATTGATGCTAAAAAAATTGAACAACTGGCCCGCCAGATCCATGAATCTATGCCAAAAGGTATCCGCGAGTTAGGCGATGATGTGGAAAAGAAAATTCGTCAGACCATCCAGGCCCAGCTGACCCGTCTTGATGTCGTAAACCGTGAAGAGTTTGATGTGCAGACTCAGGTGCTGTTGCGCACACGCGAAAAGCTGGCAGTGCTGGAACAACGCCTGGCGGCGCTAGAGAATCAGTCTGCTGCACCAGCGGCGGCGGCAGGAACGGCCACTGCACCGGTCACGACGGCACCTGCTGCGCAGGCAGCATCAGAGCCTGGGGATGCAAAAGATCCTGTCTGATTTACAAAGAAAAAGCTGCCCAACCGGGCAGCTTTTTTTAGCTCTGACGACGGGTATCGGCTCATTCTGACAATCGATACCTGTGTGTTCTTACAATCGATACCGGTTAGTTCTTACGATTGATAATCGTCTTAATGATATTGCTGGTTGAGATACCGTCTTCGAAGTTCAGCACGCGTACGTCACCGCCGTTAGCCCACACTTCTTTACTGCCTGCGATATCCTCTGGCTTATAGTCGCCGCCTTTAACCAGCAGGTCCGGTAGCACTTCAGCAATCAGACGCTGCGGTGTGTCTTCTTCAAAACCCACCACCCAGTCTACGGCTTCCAGCGCACCCAGAACGATCATACGATTTTCCAGCGGGTTAACCGGACGTGTTTCGCCCTTCAAACGGCGGGTAGACGCGTCGCTGTTGACCGCTACAATCAGCCGATCACCCAGCCTGCGGGCATTCGCAAGATAGGAAACGTGCCCGGCATGGAGAATATCAAATACGCCGTTGGTCATCACCACGCGCTCGCCGCGCTGGCGTGCTTTAGCGACTTCAGCCTTCAGCTGAGCCTCATCCATCACGCCAAAACCCGACTCTGGGCGCGCATGAATCGCATTTTCCAGCTCAATCGGGGAAACCGTCGATGTACCCAGTTTACCCACAACCACGCCCGCAGCCGCATTGGCCAGGAAGCAGCTCTCTTCCAGGCTGTTGCCTGCCGCCAGTGCGGCAGCCAGTACGCCGATAACAGTATCGCCAGCACCGGTTACATCGAACACTTCCTGCGCCTGAGTTGGCATATGGAAGGGTTCTTTGCCCGGCTGGAGCAGCGTCATACCGTTTTCAGAACGGGTCACCAGCAGCGCCGACAGGCCGTGCTTCTGCATCAACGCAGTGCCACGCTCAACGATGTCTGACTCGCTTTTACACTTACCGACTACGGCTTCAAACTCCGAAAGATTCGGCGTCAGCAGGGTGGCGCCATGATAGCGGCCGAAGTCGGTCCCTTTCGGGTCCACCAGCACTGGCACACCGGCTTCACGTGCCAGCTTAATCATGGTTTCTACGCTCGACAACGCGCCTTTGGCGTAGTCAGAAAGCACCAGCGCACCGATTTTAGGCAAGGCCTGCTGAATGCGCTCGTGCACAGGTTCCGGGTTAACCCCTTCGAACCCCTCTTCAAAATCAAGGCGGATTAACTGCTGGTTACGTGAAAGAACGCGTAGCTTAGTGACGGTTGGATGGGTTGGTACAGAAACAAAATCACACTGCACGTTTACCCCAGTCAGCGTCTCGCTCAGTACGCGCGCAGCATCATCAATGCCGGTTAGTCCCACGAGGCGAGATTCAGCGCCAAGAGAAGCGATATTCATCGCCACGTTAGCCGCCCCGCCGGGGCGCTCTTCCACGTGTTCAACCTTGACAACCGGCACCGGAGCTTCGGGAGAAATACGGCTGGTTGGCCCGTGCCAGTAACGATCCAGCATCACATCACCAACAACCAGAACACCCGCACGTTTAAAATCAGGCAGTGTAACTTTCATTCAGACACTCCACTCCAGACAGCATAAAAACCAAAAATTCAGGCGCGCGATAATAGCACAAATGTTGCCGTGCCTGACTATCGCGGCCACGTTGTTCACTTCGTCACCAAACCACGGATACGCTCTGCGTCCTCAGTCGCCAAACCAGGTTTGCCAGCTTTGATTAACCTGGGTTTTTTCACTGGCATAGGCGCTTTCTTCCACATGCCCCGGCAGCTCCTGTAGCGCCAGGTGGTGCAATGCATCGCGCAGCGTGACGTAGGCATGAGTCAGTGCTTTCGCCTCCGGCTCTGACATTTTTCCCCCGTTTGCCAGCAGTTCGAAAATACGAACATTATCGGACCAGCGGGTCAGCGTCAGATCCTGTGAGGCATAGCGTAGGACCAGATATTGCGTAATGAATTCAATATCCGTGATGCCACCGGCATCGGCTTTAATATCCCAGCGGCCTTTATGTTTCTGTCCAAGATGCGCACGCATTTTTTCACGCATCTCCCGAACCTCAACCTTCAGGGTTTCTGCCTCACGCGGCAGCGCCAGGATACCCCGGCGAATTTCTCCAAAGCGCTGGCTGAGCTCCCCATCACCGTAAACGATGCGAGCACGTACCAGCGCCTGATGCTCCCAGGTCCAGGCTTCATTGCGCTGGTAATCGTCAAAGGCTTCAAAGGTACTCACCAGCATACCGGCAGCACCCGAGGGGCGCAGGCGGGCATCGACTTCATAAAGAATACCTGACGAAGTTCGGGTACTGAACAGATGCATCACCCGCTGTGCCAGCCGCAGATAGAACTGCCGCCCATCAATACTGCGATCGCCCAGCGTGACCGCTTCCTGAGGGCAGTTGTGCAGGAACACCAGGTCCAAATCGGAGCTGTAACCCAGCTCCCAGCCACCCAGCTTGCCGTAGCCGACAACGGCAAAGCCACGCTCGCTGTCGCTGGTCAGATGCGATGGCCGCCCGTAGCGCTGTACCATCATATTCCACGCCTGCTGTACTACCGCTTCTATCATCGCTTCGGCAAGCCAGGTCAGATGATCGCTGACCTTCATTACCGGCAGCGTGCCGGCGATATCCGCCGCGGCAATACGCAGATGCTGGGCCTGTTTAAACTGCCTGAGTGCTTCCAGCTGCTGCTCTTCATCCTCTTCCGGGATACGCAGCAGATACTGACGCAGCTCGTCGCGATAGGCATCGGTTGCCGTTGGCTGGTAAAGCGTCGCCGGGTCAAGCAGCTCATCAAGCAGCAGCGGATAGCGCGCCAGCTGGCTGGCAACCATCGGAGAGGCGGCACACAGGCGAATCAGATGCTGGAGCGCGCCGTGGAATTCCGTGAGCAGCTCCAGATAGGTGGTGCGTGTGACCACGCCGAGCAGCAGCGGCGTCAGGCGGCCAAGCGTGACAACCGCATCATCGCGCGGCACTACCTCGCTGAGCAGACGAGGCATCAGCTGATCGAGCGCCTGGCGGCCACGTGGGCCGATCGTGCGCTTATCCACATCCAGACGAAAATCGGTAATCGCCCGCAGCAGTTGCTGGCATGCTTCACCGTTAAGATGCGGGACGAGCGGCAGCAGTTCAGCTTCCTCTAACTGGTCCTGCCACAGCACACCATATTCCCCGGCTTCACGGTTCTCGCCGCTCTCCGGGGCATCGTCGCCAATCAGCTCGTCGAAGATTGAGCGTACCGCCACCATATGGCCATCCAGCCGATCGTGCAGGCCCTGCCAGTCGGCAAATCCCATCGCCCAGGCCAGACGCGCACGATCCAGCTCACTGGCCGGCAATGTCTGCGTCTGTTCATCATTAATGCTTTGCAGCAGATTTTCCAACCGCCGCAGGAACAGATAGGCGTCGTGCAGCTGCGCGACCTGAGGCTGTGGAAGTAAATTCAGTTCTTTGATTGATTCAAGAGTAGGAAGTAATGAACGCAGCTGCAGCGATCGTTCGCGACCACCACGGATCAGCTGGAAGACCTGAACAATAAACTCTATTTCACGGATACCACCGGCACCGAGCTTGATGTTATCGGTCAACCCGCGCCGCCGCACCTCACGCGCAATCATCGCTTTCATATTGCGCAGGGACTGGATCACGCTGAAATCAATATAGCGACGGAAGACAAACGGCCGCAGCATCTGCCGTAGTTCCTGGCTCCAGCGATCGTCACCGCCGCCCATTAACCGGGCCTTGACCATCGCATAGCGTTCCCAGTCGCGCCCCTGCTCCTGGTAATAATCTTCCAGCGCCGCAAAGCTCAGCACCAGCGGGCCGCTGTCACCAAACGGCCGCAGCCGCATATCTACGCGGTAGACGAAGCCGTCCACGGTTGGCTGATCGAGCACTTTGATCAGCCGCTGCCCCAGACGAGTAAAGAACTGGGCGTTATCCAGCTCACGCCGTCCGCCCTGCGTCACGCCATTTTCCGGCCAGGTGAAGATCAAATCGATATCGGAAGAGAAATTCAGCTCGCCGCCACCCAGTTTACCCATGCCGAGGATCAGCAGCGGCTGCGGCTCTCCGGCGGCATTAACCGGCGTGCCAAAATCCTTGCAGCAGGCGTGCCACAGCCAGTCACGGGCAGCTACGATCAGGGTTTCTGCCAGTTCGCTCAGCTGCGTTAACGTTTGTTCGGTGCTGCTGGTCGCCAGAGTCTGCATCCAGGCGATGCGCGTCAGCATATGGCGGCGAAACAGCCGCAGTTCGCGCATCAGCGTGTTTTCATCCAGCACCGAGGCCAGCCGCTCTGCCAGCCACGCGGTATAGTGCTGCCACTCGTCGGCAAGCGGCGGCTGAGTTTGCAGCTGCTGCCACCATTCAGGATGTTTCGTCAGGTTATCGCTGATGAAGTCACTAAACGCCAGCACGGACTGCTGCTGCGGAGTGGTCCCGTCCGGCAGAGGATCGATAACGGAAATCTGTTCAGCCAGCAAAGATGGCAGCGGCTGCGATAGTAAAGGCACCATAAACACTCCCTGATTAATCACCCCCGAGACTCAGGCTCCAGGGGCGTTGGCTGCCATCCTGCAACACACGATCAACGGGTTTGGAAAATAAGCGTTTCTAACGGCTCAGGCGTTACCATTTTTCCAGAATGCCGGCTGTTTCAGCGCCTGCCGGCGGTGGCCATCCAGCCATACATCCTGCCGATCGATGATCGCCTGACGCAGTAGCTGCCAGTGACCGAGCCACTCACTTACCGCTGCCTCGTCATAGCTACCGGCCAGCAGATGTACGGCAAGCTGCTGCCGATGGAGGCGTGTCAGCTTATCCTGGTATTCATTCAGCTGATTGACCTGGCCAAAAGTCTCTTTCAGATCGGCGGAAATACGCCCCAGCATGATATCGCTGAAACGCTTAAAGGAGCCCTGTAGCTTGGCATCGGTTTTCGCGTCGATAAAATCACGCCAGCGCGCCGTTGCAATCCAGGTGGTCAGCGCCAGCTGCGTTTCCAGCCACAGCGTGCTAAAGCACACGGACAGGGCGTCCAGATCGTCCTCCAGCAGCGCCGCTTCCAGCTCGGTCAGGCGCTGACGCAGCTCGCTACTGGCCTTGCGCGGCACCAGCGCACCGTACAGAGAAAATGCCTGACGCAGCGTTTCCAGCGCCTCCTGGATTTCCCCGAGCGCGTCAGCATTGCCGCGCAGCCACAGCTCTTCATGGTACTGCCACTGGCTGAGCGCCAGCAGGAAAGCCGCCAGCATCCCCTGCTCTACCGTCGCCTTCGGCTTGACCTTGAGTAGCGGAACCGGACGCAACTTACGAGGTGGGTTGCCTTTCGCCAGCGCATAGCCGCGCGCCGCTTTACTCAGGCTTCCCAGACGCAGGCCACCCATTTTTGCCAGTTCGGCGGCAAATGCCAGAAGATCGTCGCGATTACCGTTTTTCAACTCCAGCTCTATTTCATGCAGCGGCTCGCTCAGTTCTCCGGCGCTCACCTCTCCCAGATCGAAAGCCACTTCTATTTCGCTTTCACCATAGATCACCACCCACTTCTCACGGACGAAATGAGTGCTGAACAACGGGTTTAGCTGCTGCTGCAGAGCATCAAGATCGGTACCTTCTGGCCAGACGTCGGCAGGAAGCTGATGAATATCCAGCACCGGTTCATTGAGTGCGACGTTGTACTCCGGTCGCTGGTGAAGACCACCAATCGTCTGTCCGGCAGTTTTCAGCGTCATTTCGAAACTGTCACCAAATCCGCGAATGCGCAAACCCATGTCCCAGCTGCGCAGCTGGCCGTTGACCGTTTCAAAATAGATGTTGCTCAGCTTCTGCCCGGGGGTGTGTTCATGGGGCCAGAGAGCCAGCTGGCTGGCGAGTTTTGTCGCAGCATCGGCGGTGGTAATGAACTTTAGCTCGATTTCGATGGTCATAATGTCTTATCTAAATGATTACCGGCACGGTAAATGGTGGTAGTGTTTGATAATAACCGCAAATTTCCCGATAGCGCAGAAAGAGCTGATTCAGCCGCTGCAAAAAAGCAGGGCAACTTGCGGATCATCGCACCTGAGATACCAAGAAGAGTAATGCACAAGCAGCAGGGATGTCTCTGCTTTATTACGCTTTCGCGCGTTGCCTCCCATGTCGCCTGAGATCAGGACAGTTCTCATTCAGCTTTCTGCGAGGCCGCTCCAGACTGTGCTATTACTTTCGCCCAGTACTTATGCAAAAAGAGTTCGAATGAAAAAAACTCACTTTATTGGCCTGACTTTTCTGGCTTTTAGCGCCGTCGCTAACGTGCATGCTGAAGAAAAACGTTACATTTCCGATGAACTCTCCACCTGGGTTCGCAGCGGTCCCGGCAATGATTATCGCCTGATCGGCACGCTGAACGCCGGGGAAGAAGTCACCCTGCTGCAGTCTAATGAGAACAGTAAATACGGACAGATCCGTGATGCGCAGGGCAGAACAACCTGGATACCGCTGAGTCAGCTCAGTGAACAGCCCAGCCTGCGTTCACGCGTGCCGGAACTGGAGCAACAGGTTAAAGACCTGACCGCCAAACTGGCGAATATTGACGGCAGCTGGAATGAACGTACGGCAGAAATGCAGAAAAAAGTGGCCGGCAGTGACGATGCGATCAACAGCCTGAAAGAAGAAAACCAGCAGTTAAAGAACCAGCTGGTGGTCGCCAGTAAAAAGGTGGATGCCGCCAACGTTCAGCTGGATGATAAGCAACGCACCATCATTATGCAGTGGTTTATGTACGGCGGCGGCGTTGCCGGCTTCGGCCTGCTGCTCGGTCTGCTGTTGCCGCATATGCTGCCGCGCAGGAAGAAAAACGACCGCTGGATGAACTAACCGTCCCGATTTGGCCAAAGGGTATCCGTGGATGCCCCCTTTCGCATACCTGCAATTTGGCATCATCCCTGACGGATGTTGTAGTATTACGGCTACTATAAAAAATGCTTTTCCTCTGACCCGACGTTTTATTCTGGAGATGTGCAGTGAAAACATACCTTGTCGGTGGCGCGGTTCGCGACGGACTGCTGAATTTGCCGCTGAAAGATAAAGACTGGGTGGTGGTTGGTGCCACCCCCGAGCAGATGCTTGAGCTGGGCTATTCCCAGGTCGGACGTGATTTCCCGGTTTTTCTGCATCCCGAAAATCATCAGGAATATGCGCTGGCACGTACCGAACGAAAATCAGGCAATGGCTATACCGGGTTTGTCTGCTATTCCGCACCCGACGTAACGCTGGAGCAGGATCTGGCGCGCCGCGATCTGACCATCAATGCCATTGCGCGCGATGATAACGGCCAGTATTACGACCCTTACAACGGTCGTGCGGACATTGAGCAACGTATTCTGCGCCATGTTTCCGCCGCGTTTAATGAAGATCCTTTGCGCGTGCTGCGCGTCGCACGGTTTGCCGCGCGCTTCGCCCATCTTAACTTCCGCATCGCCGATGAAACGCTGGAGCTGATGCGTTCTATGGCGCACAGCGGCGAGTTGAATCATCTGACGGCGGAACGCGTGTGGAAAGAGACCGAAAGCGCGCTGCTGACCCGTAATCCACAGGTGTTTTTCCAGGTGCTGCGCGACTGCGGTGCGCTCGCCGTGTTGTTCCCCGAGCTGGACAACCTTTACGGCGTGCCCGCCCCGGCGAAATGGCATCCGGAAATCGACAGCGGCGTTCACTCGCTGATGACGCTGGCGATGGCAGCATATCTCAGCCCGGAGCTGGATGTGCGCTTCGCTACGCTGTTCCACGATGTCGGCAAGGCCCTGACGTCGCCGGAAAAATGGCCCAGCCACCACGGCCACGGGCTGGCTGGCGTACCGCTGGTTGCCGCGCTGTGCGAACGCCTGCGCGTGCCGAATCACGTTCGCGATCTGGCGCTGCTGGTTACCGAATTTCACGATCTCGTTCACACGATCCAAAATCATTCTGCCGCCACGCTGGTTAACCTGTTCGACAGGCTCGACGCCTGGCGTAAGCCGCACCGCGTTGAGCAGATTGCATTGACCAGCGAAGCCGATGCGCGTGGGCGTAGCGGGTTCGAAAATAACCCCTATCCACAGGGAACGTATCTGCGAGAAGCCTTCAGAATTGTGTCAGAAGTGCCTACGCGCGATGTGGTCGCGGCCGGGTTTAAAGGTGCAGCGGTGAGGGAAGAACTGACACGCAGGCGCATTGCGGCGCTGGAGGTCTGGCAGGTGCAGTAAGGGCGGATCGGCGATCCGCCCCTGGTATCACTTACAGCACAAACACCGCATAAACGGCAGCGGCGATAATAAAGCGGTAGATCGCAAACGGGATAAACGAAATCCGTTTGATGATATGCAGGAAGCTCTTGATAGCAATCAGCGCCACGATAAAGGCGGTCACAAAGCCCACCGCAAACATCGGCACATCGGCGACGCTCAGGAAGCCCATGCTCTTATAGAGGTCCAGCGCGGTGGCACCCATCATCATCGGCACCGCCAGCAGGAATGAGAATTCCGATGCAGCATAGCGGCTTACGCCCATCAGCATTCCGCCGGAGATGGTCGCACCCGAGCGGGAAAAACCAGGCCACAGCGCCAGGCACTGGAAGCAGCCGATAATAAACGCCTGACGATAGGTGATATCATCCACGCCCACTGCCTTCGGCTGTTTCGGCTTCAGCAGTTCGGCAGCAATCAGCAGGACACCACCGACCACCAGCGCATACATCACGTTAACAGGGTTAAACAGGGTTTTAATTTTGTCGTGCAGCAGCAGACCGATAACCACCGCCGGGACCATACCCAACAGGATATGAATCAGCGTTAAATGCCCGGTGCCGGTGCCTTCATGCTTAACTTCACCAAAGTTAATACCGATCAGGCCGAACAAACGACGCCAGAACATCACCACTACGGCAAGAATCGAACCTAGTTGGATAACAACTTCGAAGGTTTCCGCCTTCTCTCCCTCAAACCCCAGCAAATGACCCACGATAATCATATGTCCGGTAGATGACACGGGGAGAAACTCCGTTAACCCCTCAACTATCCCTAGTATCGCTGCAACCCATAGCTGATGAATATCTGCCATCAAAATACCTTTCGCCCTTTAAAATCATGAAAAAGGCGGTTGCTAACGCTTCCGCCAATCAGCCCTGAATTTACAGTAAAAATTCAGGATCACCCCTAAGCCGCAACTTAAGACAAACCTTACTGTGATTTGGTTTCATTGTGATGGCAATCACATTGAATTTATTTCGGAATATTACCGCGTTCGATAATCACGCCAACCTGGCGTGCCTGCGCAACGGCACCGGGTTTGCTGACCTTGATGCGCACCCAGGGCGAGGCGAACTGGTTCAGCAGGAGTGTGGCTATCTCTTCCGCTACGCGCTCAACCAGCGCAAATTTTCCATTCTGTACGTGGGCAATAATCGCTTCTGATACATCGGCATAGCTCAGACAGTCATTCACATCGTCGCTGGCGGCAGCTTTACGGTTATCCCACGCCATTTCGACATCGAACACCAGCTTCTGCTGAATGGTCTGTTCCCAGTCGTAAACGCCGATGGTGGTAATAACGGACAATTGATCAATAAATACGATATCCATGATACGGCTCTCTGTTTTTGTGGTTGCCGGATACCATCCCCGGCGGTTTATGCGTATTATCCACGGATGTTAACAACAAAACGACCCCAACAAGACGGAACGGTGTTATGAGTGTATTCGCGCTTGGCATGATCCTTTTCGCGTATCTGTGTGGCTCCATCTCCAGCGCGATTTTGGTCTGCCGACTGTTCGGATTGCCGGACCCACGCCAAAATGGATCGGGCAACCCGGGTGCCACCAACGTACTGCGATTAGGCGGAAAAGCTGCGGCGGCGACGGTACTGGTTTTTGATGTTCTCAAAGGTATGCTGCCGGTTTGGCTGGCCTACAGTCAGGGCATTACGCCGCTCTACCTTGGCCTGACCGCGATTGCGGCCTGCCTCGGCCATATCTACCCTGTTTTCTTCCATTTCAAAGGCGGCAAAGGCGTGGCGACGGCATTCGGAGCCATTGCACCCATCGGTTGGGATCTGACCGGCCTGATGACCGGTACCTGGCTGCTGACCGTACTGCTGAGTGGATATTCGTCATTGGGGGCGATTATCAGCGCACTGATTGCGCCGTTTTATGTCTGGTGGTTCAAACCGCAGTTCACCTTCCCGGTCGCCATGCTCTCCTGCCTGATCCTGCTGCGGCATCATGACAATATCCAGCGCCTGTGGCGCGGCCAGGAAAATAAAATCTGGAAGAAGAAAAAGAAAAACGGCCAGGATAAACCCCAGCCGTAATGTTGAATAGCCAGCCTGAAATACAGCGATTTCAGGCGGTCAGGCTTAAATCGCCGGCAGTTCCGCCAGCGGCCAGCGAGGGCGCACGGTCACGTTCAGCCCGGCGTAAGTCCCGCCTTTAAGGCGTACCATGCCCGCATAGGCGATCATCGCGCCGTTGTCGGTACAAAACTCAGGCCGGGCGTAAAACACTTCGCCGCCGCGTTTTTGCATCATTTCCGCCAGTTTGCTGCGCAACGTACGGTTAGCGCTCACGCCGCCGGCAATCACCAGACGCTTAAACCCGCTTTCATCCAGCGCACGGCGGCATTTTATCGCCAGTGTATCCACCACCGCATCCTCAAACGCGCGCGCAATATCGGCACGGGTCTGGTCGCTATCGTCATTATCCCGAATGGTGTTGGCCGCGAAGGTTTTCAGGCCGGAGAAGCTGAAGTCCAGCCCCGGGCGATCGGTCATCGGTCGCGGGAAAACAAAACGCTTTTCTACGCCCTGCTGCGCCATTTTCGACAGCATCGGCCCGCCGGGATAATCCAACCCCAGCAGCTTAGCGGTTTTATCAAAGGCTTCACCGGCGGCATCGTCAATCGATTCACCCATCAGCGTATATTCGCCGATACCGGTGACGCTGATAAGCTGGGTGTGACCACCGGAAACCAGCAGTGCAACAAACGGGAATTCCGGCGGATTATCTTCCAGCATCGGCGCTAACAGGTGCCCTTCCATGTGATGCACGGCGATTGCCGGAACATCCCACGCGAAGGCCAGCGAACGGCCAATGGTTGCTCCCACCAGCAGCGCACCAACCAGTCCCGGACCCGCGGTATAGGCAACGGCGTCGATATCCTGCGCCTGTAGCCCGGCTTCACGCAGCGCGGCCTGGATCAGTGGAACGGTTTTACGCACGTGGTCGCGCGAAGCCAGTTCAGGCACCACGCCGCCGTAGTCAGCGTGCAGTTTGACCTGGCTGTAAAGTTGATTAGCGAGCAAACCCGCAGCATCGTCGTAAATGGCAATGCCGGTTTCATCGCAGGATGTTTCAATTCCGAGAACACGCATGGCTGTCTTTTTTACCTCAATTCTTGCGGCGCGCAGTGTAGCACGAGCGGGCTTTTAACGGCGGCAATTTTAACCTTCCTGTGGTTAACTGTTGTGCAAAAGGTGAATTTTTTCCCACCGCCGATGCCTGTTTGATGTATAATCTGCCCCCTGAAAAAAGCCGGCAGCCGCACAGGCGCATCTGTTGGTTACTTTATGCTATGGTGCTTTACAACGCAGCCTGTGTTGGAGTAAAATTCCGCACCATTTTGAAATGAGCTGGCACTGATGCCAGCGGCAAAACCGAATTTATCCGAGGTGAGAGTTACATGCCGGTAATTAAAGTACGTGAAAACGAGCCATTTGACGTAGCACTGCGTCGCTTCAAGCGTTCTTGCGAGAAAGCAGGCGTTCTGGCTGAAGTTCGTCGTCGTGAGTTTTATGAAAAACCTACTACCGAACGTAAGCGCGCTAAAGCGTCTGCAGTAAAACGCCACGCGAAGAAACTGGCTCGCGAAAACGCACGCCGCACTCGTCTGTACTAATTTCCTGAGGGTTCGCCCTCACGTTTCACAGACAAGTTAGTAGTTATCAGGCCGTGCTTTCCGAAAGGAATGCGCGGCTTGTTCTCGTTTATAGCCATAAGTGAATAACGGATTATTCTCAGGGCAGCATTCGAAGGGGATTTATGGCTGGACGCATTCCGCGTGTTTTTATCAATGACTTATTGGCCCGCACGGACATCGTGGATCTTATCGATGCTCGCGTTAAGCTAAAAAAGCAGGGTAAAAATTATCACGCATGCTGTCCTTTTCATAATGAGAAAACCCCCTCCTTCACCGTAAACGGCGAAAAGCAGTTTTATCACTGTTTTGGCTGTGGCGCGCACGGTAACGCCATCGACTTCCTGATGAATTACGACCGTCTGGAGTTTGTCGAAAGCATTGAAGAACTGGCGACGGCCTATGGCCTGGAAGTGCCGTACGAAAGCGGTTCTGGCCCCAGTCAGCTTGAGCGCCACCAGCGTCAAAGTCTTTATCAGCTGATGACCGGCCTGCGGGATTTCTATCAGCAGTCGCTGTCTCAAAACCAGGCCGCTGGCGCACGTGATTATCTGGCACAGCGCGGGTTGAGCGATGATGTTATACAGCACTTTTCTATCGGCTTTGCTCCTGCGGGTTGGGACAACGCCTTAAAGCGTTTTGGCCGTAATCCGGATGATAAGCAAACGCTGATCGATGCCGGAATGCTGGTCACTAACGATCAGGGTCGCAGCTACGACCGCTTTCGTGAACGCGTGATGTTCCCCATCCACGACAAGCGTGGACGGGTGATTGGCTTCGGTGGCCGCGTACTTGGCGACGGGATGCCGAAGTATCTGAACTCACCGGAAACCGATATTTTCCATAAAGGCCGTCAGCTTTACGGTCTGTATGAAGCGCAAAAGAATCATCCTGAACCGGCGAAACTGCTGGTTGTTGAAGGTTATATGGATGTGGTTGCCCTGGCGCAGTTTGGCGTGGATTACGCCGTTGCGTCACTGGGAACCTCAACCACGGCAGAGCATATACAGCTGTTGTTCCGCACCACCGATACGGTCATTTGCTGCTACGACGGTGACCGGGCGGGGCGTGAAGCCGCCTGGCGCGCACTGGAAACGGCTCTGCCTTACATGAACGACGGGCGTCAGCTACGCTTTATGTTTCTGCCCGACGGTGAAGACCCGGATACGCTGATTCGTAAAGAGGGCAAAGAAGCGTTTGAGGCCCGGATGGAGCAGGCCATGCCGCTGTCAGGGTTTCTGTTTGATACGCTGATGCCGCAGGTTGATCTACGTTCTCCTGATGGCCGTGCCCAGCTCAGTACCCTTGCGCTGCCGCTGATAAGCCAGGTGCCAGGTGAAACGCTGCGCATCTATTTGCGCCAGGAGCTGGGCAATAAGTTGGGCATTCTTGACGACAGCCAGCTTGAGAAACTGATGCCCGGTAAGGCCGAAAATGCTATACAGCCCGCGCAGCCCCAGCTAAAACGCACAACCATGCGTATACTTATTGGGCTGCTGGTGCAGAATCCGCATCTGGGTGCCATGGTCCCTTCCCTTGAAGGACTGGAGCAATCAGAGGTCGCAGGATTCCCGCTCTTTGTAGAATTAGTGAGTACTTGCGTTGCTCACCCTGGCCTGACCACCGGACAGCTACTAGAGTTATATCGCGGAACAAAATTTAGCCAGAGCCTTGAAACGCTGGCAACCTGGAACCATATGATTGTTGATGACGAAGTCGACACCATGTTTCAGGATGCGCTGGCCAGCATGTACGATGCCGCACTTGAGCGTCGGCTTGAAGAGCTCATCGCCCGCGACCGCACTCACGGGCTGAATGCCGAAGAGCGCCGCGAATTATGGGCGCTAAGCCAGGCGCTGAAAAAGCAGTAAAAGCCATATTGGCTACACTACAGATTATTGACAGCGGGTGACATTTTTATTGCTCATCCCCTTAAACGACAGAATTCAGAAGCGCGAGCTTCGAAACGAGATCTCAGCGGCTTAGGTGCCGATTATCCGTCAGGTTGACCCTGACAGCCGCCACGATGGGCAGCGGCAATAATCCAAACGCCCTCACTGTTATTGTTGGCATGTTAGCCGACCGACACCAATCTAATTTAACAGAAGTGTGGATACCGTCTTATGGAGCAAAACCCGCAGTCACAGCTGAAACTTCTTGTCACCCGTGGTAAGGAGCAAGGCTATCTGACCTATGCCGAGGTCAATGACCATCTGCCGGAAGATATCGTCGACTCCGATCAGATCGAAGACATCATCCAGATGATCAACGACATGGGCATCCAGGTGGTAGAAGAAGCACCCGATGCCGATGATCTGATGCTGAACGAAAACAGCACCGACACCGATGAAGACGCTGCGGAAGCCGCCGCTCAGGTCTTATCCAGCGTTGAATCTGAAATCGGTCGTACAACCGACCCGGTGCGTATGTACATGCGCGAAATGGGTACCGTTGAGCTGTTAACGCGCGAAGGCGAGATCGATATCGCAAAACGCATTGAAGATGGTATCAACCAGGTTCAGTGCTCCGTCGCGGAATATCCTGAAGCCATTACCTATCTGCTGGAACAGTACGATCGCGTAGAAGCAGGTGAAGCACGCCTGTCCGATCTGATTATCGGCTTTGTCGATCCAAATGCTGAAGAAGATCTGGCCCCAACGGCAACGCACGTCGGTTCTGAACTCTCTGAAGAAGAGCGTGATGACGACGAAGATGAAGACGAAGAGTCTGACGACGACAGTTCGGAAGATGACAACAGCATCGACCCTGAACTGGCCCGTGAGAAGTTTAACGATCTGCGCGTGCAGTATGAAGCCACTCGCACTGTGATTAAAGCGAAGAGCCGCAGCCACGCTGATGCTATCGCTGAAATTCAGAACCTTTCCGACGTGTTCAAGCAGTTCCGCCTGGTACCGAAGCAGTTCGACTACCTGGTTAACAACATGCGTACCATGATGGACCGCGTTCGTACTCAAGAACGTCTGATCATGAAGCTGTGTGTTGAACTGTGTAAGATGCCGAAGAAAAACTTCATCACTCTGTTCACCGGTAATGAAACCAGCGAAACCTGGTTCAAAGCCGCACTGGCGATGAACAAACCGTGGTCAGAGAAGCTGAACGACGTTTCTGAAGATGTCTATCGCAGTCTGCAGAAGCTGCAACAGATTGAAGAAGAAACCGGTCTGACTATCGAGCAGGTAAAAGATATCAACCGTCGTATGTCTATCGGTGAAGCGAAAGCCCGCCGTGCGAAAAAAGAGATGGTTGAGGCTAACCTGCGTCTGGTTATCTCTATCGCGAAGAAATACACCAACCGTGGTCTGCAATTCCTCGACCTGATTCAGGAAGGTAATATCGGCCTGATGAAAGCGGTAGATAAGTTTGAATACCGTCGTGGTTATAAGTTCTCGACTTATGCGACATGGTGGATTCGTCAGGCGATTACTCGTTCTATCGCTGACCAGGCGCGTACCATCCGTATCCCGGTGCATATGATTGAGACAATTAACAAGCTCAACCGTATCTCCCGTCAGATGCTGCAGGAAATGGGACGTGAGCCGACGCCGGAAGAACTGGCTGAGCGTATGCTGATGCCGGAAGATAAAATCCGCAAGGTGCTGAAAATTGCCAAAGAGCCAATCTCCATGGAGACACCAATTGGTGATGATGAAGATTCGCATCTGGGTGATTTTATCGAAGATACCACGCTGGAGCTGCCGCTGGACTCTGCCACCTCTGAGAGCCTGCGTTCTGCCACCCACGACGTGCTGGCAGGCCTGACGGCCCGCGAAGCGAAAGTTCTGCGTATGCGTTTTGGTATTGATATGAATACCGACCACACGCTGGAAGAAGTGGGCAAGCAGTTTGACGTAACGCGTGAGCGTATCCGTCAGATCGAAGCGAAGGCGCTGCGCAAGCTGCGTCACCCAAGCCGCTCCGAAGTGCTGCGCAGCTTCCTCGATGATTAATCGAAGCATCGCGTAACAGAATGGCCCCTTTACGGGGCCATTTTTTTTAGTGGGGCTTTTCTCTTTTTAATCGTTCAAACGCCGCGCGCCGTCAGCGCCTGCTCCAGCGCCGCATAGGCAGCACTCATTTCTTCCTGCGAAGCACGATTCAGCCCGCTGGGATTAGGCAGAACCCAGACCTCCGTATCACCGATTAACTCCGGCTGCTTGCCCCACTCCACTTTGCTGCGGCGAAAGGCCTGCTGATAGGCCTGTTTTCCCAAAACGGCCAGCGCCGCCGGTCGATAGCGTTCGATTTTTTCCCTCAGCGCCAGCCCGCCGTCACGCAGTTCGTTGCCCGCAAGCTCGCTGGCCAGTACGGTCGGACGCTCCACCAGCATAGTAATGCCGCAGCCGGTTTCCAGCAGCCGCTGTTCCTGTTCGGGTTTGAGCTGGCTCAGGGTAAATCCTGCCTGAAAGATAGTTTTCCAGAATCGGTTACCGGGATGGGCAAAGTGAAAGCCGGTATGAGCTGAAGATTTTCCGGGGTTGATACCACAGAACAACACCCGCAGACCGGGCTGAATAATATCGGTAATACCGTGCGCTTCCATACAGCAAAGGCTCCTTTCAGACGGGCCTCCTGATTAAAGAGGCCCGGATTGAAATCAGATAGCGGCGATCACCGCTGCGGTGATTTCCGCCGTTGTTAACCCACCGTTCACTTTTGCTTCTGCGGTAACCGCTTCAACGGCATGCAGAATAGCATCAGCCGCCTTGGTTTCACCCAGATGCTCCAGCATCAGCGCCGCAGACCAGATCGCCGCAATCGGATTGGCGATCCCCTGACCGGCAATATCCGGAGCGGAACCGTGTACCGGTTCGAACATCGAGGGTACACCCGGATTCGGATTAAGGTTGGCTGAAGCAGCATAGCCCAGTCCGCCCTGAATCGCCGCCCCTAAATCGGTCAGAATATCGCCGAACAGATTGGAGGCAACAATGACATCCAGGGTTTCCGGGTTCATCACCATGCGGGCTGCAATGGCGTCAATATGATAACGGGTTACGCTGACGTCAGGATATTCCTTCGCGATCTCCTCAGTGACTTCATCCCACATCACCATGGTGAACTTCTGCGCGTTGGATTTGGTCACCGATGCCAGACGCTTGCTGCGCTTGCGCGCCGCCTCAAATCCGAAACGCAGGATGCGTTCAACGCCACGCCGGGTGAAAATAGAGGTTTCAACCGCAACCTCATCCGCCGTTCCCTGGTGAATGCGACCACCAGCCCCGCTGTACTCGCCTTCGGTATTTTCACGAATGCAGAGGATATCGAAATCACCTCTACGCAACGGGCCTTCTACACCGGGCAGCAGGCGGTGGGGGCGGACATTGGCAAACAGATCGAACTGCTTGCGGATGGGCAACAGCAGGCCATGTAATGACACGCTATCAGGCACTTTTTCCGGCCAGCCTACGGCACCCAGCAGTACGGCATCGAACTGGCGCAGCTTATCGATGCCGTCTTTCGGCATCATCTCACCGTGCTCAAGATAGTACTCACAGGACCACGGGAAGCGCTCACCGCTGAGGGAAAAATCAAACTTAGCCGCGCTGTGTTCCAGTACCTGCCAGGCTGCATCAGTCACATCCACGCCGATACCGTCTCCGGGGATCAACGCCACTTGATAGCTTTTCATGACTCTCCTTAGGTTAATTCAGGGCAAAATAGCTCAGCACTTCACAGCCGCGGCCGACCGACGGCGTGGCAATCACCTGCCTGCTGGCCAGATCGATCACGCTCAGCGTACCGTCATCTTCGTTTGCGATGAGCAGCTGGCTGTTGTCCGGGCTGAAGCAGCCATCCATGGGTTTATGGCCGACGGCAATCTGCCCGAGTGGATTCAGGGTGGCATCATACAGGCTGATAACGGGCTCGCTATCGCCAATGACCACCAGCAGGGAACCATCTTCGCTGAAGCGGGTAATTTGTGCTGCTTTATTGTGGCCGTTCAGCGGCAGATGCTGCCGAATACGATGGCTCTGCGCATCAACCACATAGAGCAGCGGTCGCCGCGCATCGGTAGCGACCAAATAAGGATAGAGCGGCGAGGCGGCAATACCGCTGATGGGCCCCGGCATCAGAATATTATCCAGCACCTCACCTCTGCCGTTAGCCAGTCCGACGACGGTAATCGTCGCATCCTCTTCATTATCGGTAAATAATTTACGCCCGGACGGCAAAATAGTCAGTCGGTGGCTGTTGTATGAAGTCAGCGGAATATGACCGATCATCCGTTCACTTTCCGGATCGAGTATCAGAATCGTCGCGCTATTTTCACAACACATATAGACGTAACCATCACTACCCAACCGCCCGGTATGCGGCGACTCCAGCGGACTGATATCGATAAATCCCGTCAGCTCACGAGATGCCAGATCGATAACCGCGATTTTATGACCAGGATGGGGGTTATCGCCGTGGATGCCATCACCGTAGATCGGCACCCAGGCCTTGCGCTGTTTGGGCAGGATCAGCAACTCATGAGGACGGGGTGGAAAAGCGTTAAGCTCGCGATCTACGGCAAAGGTCTGCGGATTGATAAACAGGACATTGCTGCCCTGCTTATCAACGGCAATCAGGCCAAACTGGCGATCGGTTAGCGGCATACAGATACCCCTTAGTTTTATCACACTATAAGGGTAGTTCATCCGGCTACACGATGAGGGTTCAGAGCACCTGCTGGATGGCCCAGACGGCCAGCGCATGATCTTCATGAGAAGGCAAACCGCTGACGGTGACCGTGCCAATCACGCCGCCGTTACCCAACAAGATCGGGAAGCTGCCGCCGCTGTCGGTGTAACGCTCAGGGTCCATGTAGTTCATCTCGGACATCGGCGTGCCCTTTGACTTATTCAGCTCCTGGGTGTAGAGCGAGGAGTGGGCATTGCGCAGGACGGTATGGCGCTTACGTGCAATCCACTCAAGGTTTTCCGCGCTCGAACCGCTCAGCGAGGTGCTGAACAACACCTGTCCAAACGCGAACACTTCAATGGCGACCGGCATCTTCTCACTGACGGCACGCTCACGGATTAGCGAGCCAATTTTCCATGCGGTATCAAAATCAAACTGGCTAACGCGAACGGTGGCTTCCTGCTGTAACAGCGTTTCAAGGCTGGGAATGGCTGACATAAAACATCTCCGGCAAGTTTGACGAAATCAGGCTTGCAGGATAAATGAAGTTATTTTTCCAATAAATCACAAAAGGAAATAAATATTTTATTTGAGAAGCAGATCAACTATTTCCTGTAACAAAGGGCAATCATGCCCTTCTTGATAGTGAAGCGCTCACCCGGCAGAAAATGCCTCACGCAGCCAGTGGATAAAGCCACTTACCGCGCGCGGCACCTGGGCCGACCACGGGCGCACAACATAAAGCATGTCGGCAAAAGCCCCGACGGTTTGCCACTCTGGCAGCAGTTGAATCAGCTTCCCCTCCTTTAATGCTGCTTGCGCACTGAAATCCGGCAGCAGTGCGATCCCCAACCCTTCCAGCGCCGCATCGCGGATCGATTCGCTGTTATTGGTGGCAAACGGGCCGCTGACGTTAACTGCCAGCCTTTCACCACCGGAAAGAGGCTGAAAGCTCCAGCGGGGAGGTTCCACGCCGCGTGGATAATACAGGCACTGATGCTCGCTCAGTGACGACGGCGTCTCCGGTGTACCGTAGCGTGCCAGATAGTCCGGTGATGCCACGACCAGCGCACGGGTCGTACACAGCGGCAGTGCGACGTGGGTTTCCGGCAGGGTGTTACTGTGGCGAATAGCCAGATCAAAACCTTCACTGGCAAGAGAAACCAGCCGGTCAGAGACCTCCAGCTGTACCCTGACCTGCGGATGCTGGCGGAGAAATGCGGTGATATGCGGCACCAGCTGCTGGCGGGCAAATGCCACCGGTGCAGTGACCCGAACCAGACCACGCAGCGGTCCGGCAGAATCACGCACGCTGAAAAAACTCTGTTCGATCTGGGCAAACGGCGCTCGCAAATCGTCAACCAGCTTTTCACCCGCGCTGGTCAATCGTACGCTGCGCGTGGTTCGCGTTACCAGCGGCACACCCGCCAGCTGCTCAAGCTCTTTAATCTTCTGCGACATCGCCGCCTTACTGACTTCCAGCCGATCGGCCGCGGCGGTAAAACTCCCCTGCTCGGCCAGCACCGTCAGCCAGTGCAGATGCGTCCAGAGCGCATCGGTCTTCAGTTCTTTCATCGACATTGTTCACTATAGTAAATAATCAATTCAAGTATAGCGCTTTTTCCCAACGGAGTTTATGGGTAAATTTATCACCAGAGACGAGCAGGAGGGGCTGACAGCTTTCCATAAAAGCACAGCAAACCGGCCCAATAAAACCAGCAATAGAGAGTGTCGAGGTTATTATGCCATTACTGCAATTTGATGTTATTCAGGGCCGTTCCGAGTCAGAGCTGAAAACGCTGCTTGATGCCGCGCACCGTGCAGTGCTGGCAGCATTTAAAGTACCGGAGCGCGATCGCTACCAGATTGTTCACGAAAACAAAGGTTACCAGATGGTATTTGAAGATACCGGTCTGGGTTTACAGCGAACCGATAATCTGGTGATGGTGCGGGTATTTACCAGCCCGCGCAGCAGCGAGCAGAAGCAGTTCTTTATGGCGGAGCTGTGCCGCGAGTTTAAAGAGAGCTGCGGTATCCTGCCTTCAGATGTGATGATTACCTTTATCACTAATGAGAAAGGTGACTGGAGTTTCGGCAACGGCGTGGCACAGTACCTGACCGGCGAACTGTAAGACGTATCCAGATTAAAACGCTCCCCGACAGCCGTCGGGGAGCACAGTTAAATCAGAAGTCGTAGCGCAGGCGCACCAGGTTCATATCACCCAGATTGTCGGTGCTTGAGGTAAAGACGTGCTCGTAGTCAACACGGAAGCCGTAATCCAGCTTGAAGGTAACACCCAGACCGTTGTCGATACGCTTGTAGTTGCGGCCAGTGACGTACTCCAGACGGTCACCCATCACATACGGCATCACTGATTTCAGCCCGTACTGCTGTACCGGAATGGTATAACCTGCCAGATATTCGATACCCCACGCATCACCGGCAAAGTAGTTGTGAACGTTAGCCTGCTTGGTGGTCAGGAAATTATCATACCAGCCACCGCCGGCGGTGAAGGTCCAGTTATCCGGCGTCCAGCTCAGTGCCGTACCGAAGATATTTTGATCGTAGGATTTATCATCGCCGTTGCCAGGATTGCGCATTTCAGCGCGTGTATAGTTCCATGCCGTACCCCAGGTCAGATCTTTTGTGATGTGGTAGTCCACACCCAGCGAGCCGCCGCCCTGACGTTTGTAACGCAGGCCATTACCCGGCAGGTATTCATTGTCGGAGAACAGATAGGAAGCGTAAAAGTCGGTATTGCCTAGGGTATTTTTGTATTTCAGCATCTTACGGCTACGGTAAGAGCCGTCATAATCGCCGTTAATCCCGTTGCCCGGTGCCTGGCCCAGCATATCGTAATCCCAGATATCGGTTTTAGCGCCGACAACATCGTAGTAGACGCTGTTCTGCTGACCAAAGGTCAACTGACCCCAGGTTGCGCTTTTAAGACCGGTATATAGCATACGACGTGAAGTGTTATTTGCACCTTCGGCATGATGGTTATCCCAGTCGAACAGCGCCGGAATATTCACACCCAGTTCGTAATAGCTGATCCAGCTAATATCATCGAACAGATAATAATCTGCCGCGAAACGGAAACGCGTACCGCCATCAAAACCGTTTCTTTTATATGAACCTTTATCACCATCGCCGGTCATATTGTTGAACTGTGGTCGAATGCTGCCGCCCACGGTAAAGTTCAGGCGGCTAAGCGGATCGCCTGCCTGAGGATCTTGTTTCAAAAGGGTAATTTCAGCATTGGCTGCGAAAGAAGCACTGCCCACAATCAGTCCCAGCGCCACTGCCTGAGCAAGCTTACGTGTTTTAATTAACATCTTGTATTCCTGTGTAATATTGGAAAATAAATATTGAACAAAATATTACACTGGAAAAACTAATATAAAACACACCAACCTTATTATTTTGTGCTTTTTCTCTTAGTAAATAACCAATATTTGTTTTCAATATATTTCAAAACAATCGCAATTAATCATTTTGTGCTTACTCCCTATATATACTAGTTAAACAATAGCATTATTTGTTCGCTTAAAAATCATACTGCATAACGCAGAAATTCACTTGTCGTCGCGCAAAACACCGGAAAGTTATCGCCCTGGCCGTCAGGGTAAAGAATGAGATGGGGTTCGCCATTACGACCGTCCCCCCTTCCTTCACGTGGGTCTTTTCCCATCATAACAGGCTGATGTGACGCCTACCCGCAAACGAAAGAGAAGTGCCAAACAGCCATTAAGAATGTGAGCCGCATCTGAGTTTTGTAATTATTGCAGGATGAAAAGAAAGATTAGCAATATTTACCCAATCGCTCACCGTATGCATTCTCTCATCAACACTGTGATAGTACATGGCAGATAACGAAGAAATAAATTAATGATATAAAAGAGTTTTATATCCCTGCCATTGCAAGCTGAGTTAAACCGGCTTTGCTTAACATTTGTTACGTTTACTCTCGGGAAAGTTAAACAAAACCTAAACGGACAGGCTTGAATGGCCCCGACACCCACATTTCGCTGTCCCCCCCATTTATTGCCAGAGATAATTCGCTGCGTTAAATTATTTCGTTCACTCGAATCATTTCATCTCGCCGCTACCTGACAGGGATTGCGTCATACACAGGGTAAAATCGATCCAATGGTTTCAGAATGGTTATCTTTAATATTGTTTGTCGCTTCTGCTGCTCTCTACACCTGGAAGGGGGGGCAACATAAGCTGTGGTTTTCTGCCGTGCTGGCGCTGCTCGGCATCTATATCATTCTAAATGCTTCACTTTTTGCCAGTAACTACTTTACCGGTGAAGGAATTAACGATGCGGTTATCTATACAATAACCAGCAGTCTGAGTGGCGCAGGATTACAAAAATATATTATGCCCGCTGCTGGCCTGATCGTCGGGTTATTATTGCTATTCCTGTTTTTATCCTGGGTTTTACGTCTGCGTAAAAACCATAATTACAGCAAATTATATAGCCTGCTGGCGCTGGTGCTCGCTGCGGCATCCATTAAAACAACACCGGCGTACCAGCAGGTTAGCGATCTGATCAAATCACAGGTCGCAAAAGGGGATTCCGACTTTTACAGTCACTACAAGGTGCCGGGGAAGAACCTGCGCGGCGATCGCCCAAATCTGGTTTACATCTACGCGGAGAGCCTGGAACGCACCTACTTTGATGATAAAGCGTTTCCCGGCCTGGCTCCCGAGCTGAATCAGATCAAAGCGGACTCACTCGATTTCAGCAACACGGAACAGCTGCCCGGGACCGAATATACGATTGCCGGCATTGTCGCCTCACAGTGCGGCATCCCGCTGTTTGCTCCTTTTGATGGCAACGCGTCCAGCTCGCTTTCAACCTTCTATCCGCAAAACGTCTGCCTGGGTGACATCCTTAAAGCGTCCGGATATCAGAACTATTTCTATCAGGGAGCCAGCCTGAGCTTTGCCGGTAAAGATCTGTTCTTCACCTCCCACGGCTTCGACCATATTTATGGTTTCAATGAATTGAAAAGCATGGTGAAAGATCAGAACTATCGTAACGACTGGGGCTGGTACGACGATACCGTGCTCGATATCGTCTTTGATAAGTATCTGGAACTGGCGAAGAAAAATCAGCCTTTCTCACTGTTCGCGCTCACCGTGGATACCCATCATCCAGACGGATTCATCTCCCGCAGCTGTCAGAGAAAGTCCTATCCATTTGATGGAAAAGAGAATAAGTCTTTTGCTGCCGTCGCCTGCGGTCAGGAACATATAGCCCGGCTGATTGAAAGAATACGTGCAACACCGTACTTCAAAAATACCATTATCGTTGTCGGCTCCGATCACCTGGCAATGAACAACACCGCCTTTAAGTACCTGAACCAGCACGATCGTCGCGACCTGTTCTTTATGCTGCGCGGCGACAACGTCAGCAGCAAAGTTATCACGGCCAAACGCAGTACGCTGGATAACGGTGCGACCGTACTGGATGCCATGGGCGGCGATAACTTTATCGGTCTGGGGCGCAGTTCGCTTTCATCCACGTCACTTTCTGCCACTTATCTGAATATCAAAGAAAAGATCAACGAGTGGAAGCCCGACGTGATTAAGTTGTGGAACTTCCCGAAAACGATTTCGGATTACAAAATAGACAGCAAAAATAATACATTCAGTTTCTCCGGCTCCCACTTTAAGCTGCCGCTGCTTTTATCGGTGATGCCTGACAAGATTGAACCCAAGCTTGATGCCTATCTGGCAACGCCTCTGAAACAGCAGCTGGCGAGATTTGGTCCTGATGACAAATTTGTCTGGGCCGATCGCTGTTACAAAATTGGTAGCGTATGGGATGAATCCCTGACGCTGAATAACGGGCTATGCGTTGCCAACGGCACGCTGAATGCGAAACCGCATATTGAACAGCTCAAACCGGGCAGCACATTGGGGAAAATCACCTTTACCCCAACCAACAGCAGCAGTGACGAACAGTATCAGCGCAGCGTAACCCGCCTGCGAATCGCCGATGCCGATTTAAAATATCGCTCGGACCGTATTCTGTTTAACCTGCCAGGGCTACCGCAGCAGGTACTGAAAATCACCGGTATGTCTTACGTTGAGCCATGGGGCCGATGGTCTGATGCGAATCTGCTACCGGAAGTGACCATACAGTATCTGGAACCTCTGCCTGAAGCGTTCCAGCTGAAGCTGACGGCGCGCGCCTTTGGTAACAACGCATTACGCCCGGTAATCGTTAAAGTGGGTGACTGGCAGCAGGAGATCTCTCTGGGCGAAAGCGATACCACCCTGACGTTACAGGTAAGCAACCCTTCAGGTGCGCGCAGTATCATTCTGGTGCCTCCAGAACCGGTTGAGTCAACGCTGGGTACCGTTGATGGTTTTGCTGCCCGCCGACTGGGCATTGGACTTATCGACCTGCAAGTATCGCCACAGCAGTAAACAAACCCGCCCCCGACATCGGGGGCGCTTGTCATTTTATCGAATGATAAATCTGGAATTTCGACTAACCCAGATTCTGCTAACCAAACGCCCGGCTTGTACTATTGGCGGTATTTTTATGCCTTCGCGGGGGTTATTTCAGAACCGTTGTTAATTCGCCGCGCTTTATTTCCTACCAGAATGAAACACCTGCCCGCTATTGATTCCATTCGATACCTGTCGTGACACTTTTATTCACATGAAGGGCTTGCAGTAAAAAACAGAAAAATTACTATGGCGTAGTAACCATTCACTCACAGGAAAGCCTTCCCGTTGAAATCTTTGCGCTACGCCCTGATATTTTTACCTGTGCTTGCTCTGCCAATGCAAAGCCAGGCGCAGAAAACGCCCGATCCGCTGCTGGCCTCCGAACTGGTTAATCGCTACGCCGATAATATTTTCTATAACACCAAAGCCAGCGGGATGGCGATTGTCGCCATTGATGCCAACCAGCGTATCTTCGCCAGCCGCGGCGTAGTGCGCCCCGGAAGCAAACAGCCACCGGCAAAAGATTCACTGATTCGTATCGCCTCGCTAAGCAAACTGATGAGTAGCGAACTGATGGTCAAACTGGCGGAAGAAGGTCGGCTCAAACTGGACGATCCTCTTAGTAAATACGCCCCTGCCGGTGCCCGCGTACCAACCTGGAACGGGCAGCCCATCCGACTGATTAACCTTGCAACGCACACCAGCGGCCTGCCCCGTGAGCAACCCGGCGGTAAAGCGATGCGGCCCGTGTTTACCTGGCCTACTAACAGCCAGCGCTGGGCATGGCTGCGTACCGCGCAGCTAAAGTCAGCTCCCGGTCAGGTTGCTTCTTACTCTAATTTAGCCTTTGACCTGTTGGGTGACGCCCTGGCAAAAGCCGGAGGTAAACCCTATCCGACCCTGCTGCAGGAGAAAGTCACTCGACCTCTGGGAATGAAAGATACCACTTTCACCCCCTCTCCAGACCAGTGCGCGCGGCTAATTATCCCGGCGAAGAATCCCAGCCCGTGCAATAACTCACTGGCTGCGATTGGCAGCGGCGGGGTTTATTCCACACCGGATGATATGGGTCGCTGGATGCAGCAATTCCTGTCATCCGATGTACAGGCGCGTAGCGCACATGTTGACCGGCTACAAACGATGATTTACCAGCGTAGCCAGCTCACTAAAGTAGAGGGAATGGATGTCCCCGGTCGTGCAGATGCACTCGGTATGGGATGGGTTTACATGGCTCCGCGCGAAGGCAGGCCGGGGATCATTGAAAAAACCGGTGGAGGTGGCGGCTTTATTACCTATATGGCGATGGTGCCACAGTACAGCGTAGGTGTATTTATTGTTGTCGCCCGCTCGAATGAAACCCGCTTCACGCCAATGAGTGATGGCGTCAATAACCTGCTTACCGAGATGATTGGTAACACGTCAGGCAGCGCTCAGCTGGCCGCCAGCATTATGGCAAACTGATTGTGCTACGTTCGGTATGCATTTCATTCTGCATCCCCTTCTTCAGTTAATGCTGAATCATCTGCTGCAACATCACCCTGTGTGCGGCGGATAAGCTTCTCGCGCGGGAGCAGACGCCCGCGCTTATCATAATAACGACTCGGCCAGATTTCCGATGGGTGCATATCCAACGCGGCGGCAATAATAAACTCACCTTTTGGCCAGGGTTTTTTCAGTGCGTTCGCCAGCGTCCCCGAACTCAGCCCTACCTCACGCGAAAGTGCCGCTAGTGAATTTTTACGTTTTTTAATCGCAGCAATAATATCTGCACTGTGCATATCCTGTCTTTTCGCCATAGCATCCTCTGCGTGTCGGTGAGTTCCTGTTTTATGCTCAATCTAACACTAAGTATTACTTAGTACAATTTGCATTAGCAACTAAGAGAATCCCGTTAATTGTTTCAATACCGGGATTATTATGCTGGCACATCGTTTAAAAGAGGCTCGCCTGAGAAAAGGGCTATCGCAGCAAAAACTGGGCGTTTTAGCGCAAATTGACGAGGCCACAGCCAGTGCCCGTATGAACCAGTACGAACGGGGTATTCACGTGCCTGATTTTGAACTGGTATGCCGTCTGGCCGTTATCCTGGACGTGCCATCCTGCTATTTTTATACGGTAGAAGATGAACTTGCCAGACTGGTGCTGGCCTGGTACTCGCAGCATAAATCACACTAAAAGCTAAAACGCATTCCCTGTTACGCCCCCAGTCGATTAGACTAAGTTCTACTTAGTACATTTTATTCGAGCGGCTAAGAGAATCCTGTTATCTGTTCAGAAGTCAGGATCGACATGCTGCCACAACGTTTAAAACAAGCGCGAACAAGGATGAAGATATCGCAGCAGAAGCTGGGGATTTTAGCCGGAATTGACGAAGCCACCGCCAGTACCCGAATGAACCAATACGAGCGCGGTATTCATACACCCGATTTTGAACTGGTTTGCCGCCTGGCAGCCATTCTGCACGTGCCCGCATGCTATTTCTACACACAGGAAGATGAACTGGCCGACATCATAGAGCACTGGTATGAGCACCATAACGGCTCAAACTAAAGCACCCGCCTACCACGAAAACCACATCAGATAGCCTCTCACGCGCCCCTTACATCATCCGGCTATAAGTTGTTCTTTTTTATCATATGGACGAACGGTTGACTCGATCGAGGAATTACGGTTATTTGACAGCCTTCTACCTCTTTGAATTCAGGGAAAATATCGTGTTCAAGCCTGCCATAACTCGTTCTGTCACCACTACCGCACTTCTGCTGGGATTACTACTCACCGGCTGCGATCAGAAAGCCGCTGACAGCCATCATATTAAAGTTGGCGTCATTAACGGTGCGGAGCAGGATGTCGCTGAAGTGGCGAAAACGGTCGCTAAAGAGAAATACGGATTAGATGTTGAACTGGTTGGTTTCAGTGGTTCTCTGCTGCCTAATGAACCCACGGCAGGCGGCGATCTGGATGCCAACGTGTTTCAACACCGACCGTTCCTTGAGCAGGATAATAAAGCCCATGGTTATAAACTGGTCGCGGTTGGCAATACGTTCGTTTTCCCAATGGCTGGTTACTCAAAAAAAATCAAAACAATCAGTGAACTGAAAGATGGCGACACCATCGCCATCCCAAATGATGCCACCAATCTTGGCCGGGCACTGCTGCTGTTACAGAAAGAAAAGCTGATTACGCTCAAACCGGATACCGGTCTGTTACCAACCGCCGTGGATATCACCGCTAACCCACTGCATCTGCAAATCATGGAGCTGGAAGGCGCACAGCTGCCCCGCGTGCTGGATGATGCCAAAGTGACGGTGGCAATTATCAGCACCACCTATATTCAACAAACCGGGCTGAATCCGGTGCGTGACAGCGTATTTATTGAAGATAAGCAGTCACCTTATGTGAATATCATCGTGACTCGTGAAGAGAATAAAGACGCTGAGAACGTTCGCGATTTTATTAAATCCTATCAGTCGCCGGAAGTGGCAGCCGCTGCGGATAAAATCTTCAACGGCGGTGCCGTTGCAGGCTGGTAATCGCACTCAGTCGCAGTGCCATAATGATTAACACTGCCAGTTGTTTAGATTACTAAAATCAAATATTTGTGAAAAGCCACACAGTATTTGGATAATCTTCAACGACGCCGCACACCGTTGATCGCGATCAAGAAGGATCATACCTGCTCATCGGTATGATCCGACCTGTAAAATGAATCTCATGACCTGGCTACTTTCCTGTTTCGTTCTGACTATTTTCAACCACGGAGAACTTCACTGAGACACGGGTAAGCAATCTCATAATGACTTTGCTTAATGACGGGCAACATGGATGAGCTGCCAATGCGATACAACATTAACGCCAGTCTTATTTATGACGCCGCAGACGGAAGCATTTCGCTGCCGGGCAGTAATGCTCCGGATACTCAGCTCTCGATTACGGCCAGTGCGCTACTGCTGTTTTTCCTGCAGCATCAGGAGGTTGTTAGCCGGGAAGAAGTCCTAAAAAAAGTCTGGGATGATAACGGCTTAACATCATCAAACAGCAACCTTAATCAGTATCTGAGTATGCTGCGCAAAACATTCCGCCACTATGATATAGAAAATATTATTTTGACTATTTCGCGGGGTAATTTGCAGTTTAATCCGGATATTGCAGTCGAGATGCTCGATAGTCTTTCCCCTCAGCCCGCACCAGAAGTACATTCTGAGCAGACGACGCCGCCGAAGATGGTGGAAGAACATCAAGCTTTTCCAGCGGCCAGAAAAATCAACTGGAATATTGCCAGCGCCGTATTGCTGGTTTTATCGCTCTTAATGCTTCCCTTTTCCTTAATTAACCGTCTCCATCCGGTTTTTATCTCCCCCGTTTCGGTCTCGGGCCAGGGCTGTGAATTATCAGGCACAACGGATATGGTCGGATCGGTGACCACTCACGACTATGAAAAAAATTTTTTAAATGTCTTACATGAACTTAACCTTACCTGCAAACCCGGGCAGCGGTACATATTTTTCTACAGTGACAAATTACAGACCAAAGGATTAGGTCGCGTTTTCCTCGCTCACTGCGCCATTCATGGGAATATCCCTTTCGGTTACTGTGATAACTACTTTTATTATTCATGGGAGCCAAAATGAAGATGTATCCCAGATCTTTTTTTGCCGTTTCGTTGATGATATTTAGCGCAACAGCGGCATTTACCGGCTGGCGTTTACTACCGCACCAGGCTTCAACGCAGATTGACTGTTCGTCGCGCGTTATCATGCGGTTTGAAAATATGGATAAGGAAAACGTGAACGGTTCGGTTCACTTCAACTTCGGCCCGGGCGGGAAAGGCTCCATGGTGGTGGAAGGCTATACCGATTCGGATGAAGGCTCCCTCTATCTTCAGCGCTACGTCAAATTCACCTATAGCGTCAGGCACGTCTCAGCGGCGGAAAATCACTACATGATTAATCAGTGGCAGGCAAGCGCCTCTTCAATCGACAGGTCGCCGGATATCATCTTTGACTATTTCATGCGTGAAATGTCAGACAGTCGCGATGGTCTGTTTCTGAATGCACGTCGGCTAAGCAGCAAAACCGTGTTATTCAGCTCAATCAACTCACCTTTATATATCTGCACCCTAAAATCCGGCAGCACTTTCAATTAAATTCAATAACGCCACCGCCCTATCCGCAAGACTGAAAAACAGCACATTATGTATTTAGCGCTAAGCTAAAAAACCCAGTGAAATATGAGGCACGCCACAGTTTTATGGGTGGTTGTCTTTACTCATATTCAAACCATTAGCATCGGGCTAACAAAGTGACACGCCTGCGAATAGCCAGGAAATCAGACATCTTTAATCAACCACAACCACAGTAAAAATCAGCACAGACAAGTAAATACAGGACATGTGAACGCTAAATTTCAGATGAAAAAACTAAAAACCTCAAAAATCTGAATTTAAATTTTGATTTCCATATTCAGGGATATAGTGAGCTGAAGAGCATTCGTTACGCATTTTAATCACGATGTAGTCGGAGTTCTTATTGCTGTTGTTCAGCACAAGTTCAACCGCGTATCGGCGATAGTGAACTCATCGCCTCAAAGCAACAATTTGATGCGCCTGGTTTTCTTTATTGACCCTGATTAAGGATAACTGATGATGACAATGGATAAGGATTTACTCTCCCGGCAGAACGCGCGGGACCTGGTACGTAATGCCAAGAAAGCGCAGGCGGTTCTGGCCACATTTTCACAGCAGCAAATTGATGCGATCGTAAAAAACGTTGCCAAAGAAGCAGCTGCCCAGGCCGAACCTCTGGCAAAACTGGCCTGTGAAGAGACCGGCTTTGGCAACTGGCAGGATAAGGTACTGAAAAATACCTTCGCATCAACCTTCCTTTATGAATCAATTAAAGACATGAAAACCGTGGGAATTATCCACGAAGATAACGAAAAAAAAGTGATGGATGTGGGCGTGCCTTTAGGCGTGATTTGCGCTCTGGTCCCTTCCACTAACCCCACCTCTACCATCTTCTATAAGAGCATCATCGCGTTGAAATCCGGCAACGCCATCGTTTTCTCTCCGCATCCGGGTGCTCGTGAATGCAGCTGGAAGGCCATCGACGTTGTAAGAAAGGCCGCTGAAGCCGCAGGAGCACCGGCGGGTATCGTCAGCGGCATTACCGAACTGACCCTGCAAGCAACGCAGGAACTGATGCACAGCAAAGACGTCTCCCTCATTCTGGCTACGGGCGGTGAAGGCATGGTGCGGGCTGCCTATGCATCCGGCACGCCAACGATTAGCGGCGGACCAGGTAACGGCCCCGCATTTATCGAACGCACGGCAGACGTCCACCAGGCGGTGAAAGACATCATCACCAGTAAAACCTTCGACAACGGGGTTATCTGTGCTTCCGAGCAGTCGATTATCGTTGAACGCTGCATCTGGGAAGAGACTGAACGTGAGCTGAAGGCGCAGGGTGCCTACTTCATGAATGAGGAGGAGAGCGCGAAAATTTCCGCCCTGCTGATGCGCGCCAACAACACCATCAACCCGGAAACGGTGGGAAAAACCGCATTGACCGTCAGCCAGATGGCCGGTTTTAGCGTTCCAACCAATACTCGTGTACTTGTCTCTGTGCAAACCGTTGTTTCAAAACAAAATCCTTTCTCGCGCGAAAAACTGTGCCCGGTACTGGGGCTGTACGTGGAAGATGACTGGAAATCGGCCTGCGATCGGGTCGTGGAACTGTTAAACAACGAAGGGCTCGGCCACACGCTGGTGCTCCATACCCGGAACCAGGAAGTTATCCGCCAGTTCAGTCTGGAAAAACCCGTCCACCGCATTTTGATCAATACCCCGGCAGCGCTGGGGGCCATTGGTGCCACCACTAACCTCACTCCGGCGCTGACGCTGGGATGCGGAGCCATTGGCGGTGGCTCTACCTCCGATAACGTCGGACCGATGAACCTGGTCAACATTCGCAAAGTCGGATTTGGCGTTCGATCCATTGAAGACCTGCGCCAGTAGCCGTTTTTTGGCCATGAGTATAGCCCGGCAATAACGGTGATCCATCAATAACCACACTCTGGACCACGGCCACCTTTTCCACAGGTGGCCGTCACCGCGAGCACAGCTCGTACCCGTATTAAGAACGACTGGAATAGATTCAGGAGAGTAATATGGAACATGATACTTTAGCGACTCCCGTACATAATAATGTGCCGAAGAAAAGCTTCAGCGCCACGGATATTCCTGCCACTCAGCATCAGAACAGCGTGACTGAAGGGCTGTCACCGCGACTACAATATCTTCGCCAGCACTACCTTGAAGCACGCCCAAGCGTTTCAATTTACCGCGCTTTAGCGTTTACCGAGGTGGTAAAAAACAACCCCGGCCTGCCTGTTATCCTGCTGCGAGCAAAAGCCTTCCGCCACGCCTGCGAAACGGCACCAATCCTGATTCAGGACCAGGAACTGATCGTGGGCCATCCTTGCGGCAAGCCCCGGGCGGGTGCGTTCTCACCGGACATCGCCTGGCGCTGGGTGCGGGACGAACTGGACACCATGGGCACACGTCCACAGGATCCTTTCGTCATCAGCGAAGAAGATAAAAAAACTATCCGTGAAGAAATCGTTCCCTTCTGGGAAGGTCGTTCGCTGGATGAAATCTGTGAAGCACAGTATCGCGAAGCCGGCGTATGGTCTTTCAGCGGTGAAACCTTCGTCAGCGATCTCTCGTATCACCAGATTAACGGCGGCGGCGATACCTGCCCTGGCTACGACGTACTGCTGTTTACCAAAGGGATGAACGGCATTAAAGCCGATGCCGAAGCCCATCTGGCGGCACTGAGTATGGAAAACCCAGGAGATATAGACCGGATTTACTTCTACAAAGCGGCAATTGAAACCTGCACCGGCGTGGTTAATTACGCTAAGCGTATAGCAGCACACGCCCGCGAACTGGCAGCGGCGGAGAAAGATCCGCAGCGTAAAGCCGAGCTGCTGAACATCGCGCAGGTTAACGAAAACGTACCGGCTAATCCGCCAAAAACGCTGCAGGAAGCGCTGCAAAGTATCTGGACTGTCGAATCGCTGTTTGAAGTAGAAGAAAACCAGACCGGCCTGTCTCTGGGCCGCGTCGATCAATATTGTTACCCGATGTATGAAGCCGATATCCGTGAAGGCCGCCTCACCGAGGAGACCGCACTGGAAATGATGGAGGCCTTTATCATCAAATGTGCCGAGCTGATGTGGATGTCCAGCGAATCAGGCGCGAAATACTTTGCTGGCTATCAGCCCTTTATCAACCTCACGGTCGGCGGCCAGAAGCGCACGGGCGGCGATGCCTGTAACGATCTGACCTACCTGATTATGGATGCGGTCCGATTCGTGAAAGTGTACCAGCCATCGCTGGCATGCCGTATTCACAACCAGTCACCGCAGAAATACATGGAGAAAATTGTCGACGTAGTGAAAGCGGGAATGGGCTTCCCGGCCTGTCACTTCGATGACTCGCATATTCGCATGATGCTGCGCAAAGGCTTTGATTTCGACGATGCGCGTGATTACTGCCTGATGGGCTGCGTGGAACCGCAGAAATCGGGTCGTATCTATCAGTGGACCTCCACCGGCTATACCCAGTGGCCAATGGCCATTGAATTTGTACTGAACCGTGGGCGTATGGTGCTGTTTGACAGCCATCAGGGCCTGGATACTGGCGATCTGCGTGAATTACGTACCTTCGAGCAGTTTGACGCTGCGGTCAAAAAGCAGGTTGAGCATATTGTTCGCCTGTCGGCTATCGGCACCGTTATCAGCCAGCGCGTACACCGTGACGTCGCACCAAAACCGCTGATGTCTCTGCTGGTCGAGGGCTGTATGGAAAGCGGTAAAGATGTTGCCGCAGGCGGCGCAATGATTAACCACGGCCCTGGCCTGATCTTCTCAGGACTGGCGACCTACGTTGACTCAATGGCCGCCATTCGCAAGCTGGTTTACGAAGATAAGAAATACACGCTGGAACAGCTGCGTGATGCGCTGCTGGCCAACTTCGAAGGCTACGAGGCAATGCGCCGCGACTGTCTGAACGCGCCGAAATATGGCAATGACGATAACTACGTTGACCAGTATGCCGCCGACATTACCGAATGGACCGAGAAAGAGTGCCGTAAATACGACATGCTCTACTCCACCCTCAGCCACGGCACATTGTCGATTTCTAACAACACGCCAATTGGTGAACTGACCAACGCCACACCTAACGGTCGACTGGCGTGGATGCCGTTGTCAGATGGGATCAGCCCAACCCAGGGCGCTGATAAACAGGGGCCAACGGCGATCATCAAGTCGGTCAGCAAAATGAACGTGGAAACCATGAACATTGGCATGGTGCACAACTTCAAGTTCCTGAAAGGGCTGCTCGACACACCTGAAGGCCGTACAGGTCTGATCACGCTGCTGCGCACCGCCTCAATTATGGGCAATGGCCAGATGCAGTTCAGCTATGTCGACAACGAAGTATTGAAAAAAGCCCAGCAGGAGCCAGAAAAATATCGCGACCTGATTGTGCGCGTGGCGGGATACAGCGCCTACTTCGTTGAGCTGTGCAAAGAGGTTCAGGATGAAATTATCAGCCGTACGGTAATTGACGGATTCTGAGGATAATCCACAGGGAAGAACGATGAACAGGGACGTTCACACAGAGGCATGAGGTAGAAATGATGACCACTAAGGAACTGACGGGGCGGATTTTCAATATCCAAAAATATTCAATTTATGATGGAGATGGCATTCGCACGCTGATTTTTTTCAAAGGCTGCAATATCAGCTGTCCCTGGTGCTCAAACCCGGAAGGCCTGAACGGCAACTTTCAGGTGATGTACTCCCACGATAAATGCATTGACTGCGGCGACTGCGTCAGCGTTTGTCCTTCGGGGACCCACTACCGGGCCAATATCAACGGCAGCTTGAAACATTTCATCAACCGGGAAGCGGGCTGTAGCGGCTGCCGAAAATGCGAAGAAATCTGTACTCAGGATGCCATCAGCATCGTCGGCAAAGATTACACCGTCAGCGAACTGATGGAGGTCATTATGCAGGACTACTTTTTCTATACCTCCTCTGGCGGTGGCGTCACTATTGGCGGTGGTGAGATGAGCCTGCAAACGGACTTTGCGGTTGCGCTGTTTAGCGAATGCAAAAAAGTCATGATCAATACGGCAGTAGAAACGCAGGGAACAACGCCGCTGGAAAATTACAAGAAACTGGCAGCCGTTACGGACACCTTTTTATTCGATCTGAAAGAAATGGATAGCGCGAACCATAAGACACTGTTCGGCATGGGCAACGAACGCGTTAAACGAAACCTGGAATGGCTGGTTGATTCAGGAGCCAATGTCGTTGTCCGCATTCCACTGGTGCGGGGTTACAATGACTCTGAAGAATCCGTGCTCACCGCAATTGATTATATAAAAAAACTTTCACGGCGAGGAAATATTCGCCGCATTGATATTCTCCCCTATCACCAGCTTGGCAAAAGTAAATATCAAAAACTTGATATGGACTACCCGGTATTAAACGATCCTTCATACACACCGGAAGAATTAAATTACATGGAATCACGATTTAAAACGTTTGATTTTGATATCCGTTTAGTTCGCCATTAATTCATTATTTTTTAAAATATCACTCAGGAGTTTACCCATGTCTTCGAAAAAGAAATGCTGGCTATGGCTGCTGCTGGTTATCGTCTCCGAAACGTCAGCAACCTCAACATTAAAAATGTTTGATAACAGTGAAGGTCTGACTAAAACCCTGCTGTTGGGGCTTATCGTTGTGCTCTACTGTATCTGCTACTACTCCCTGTCACGGGCGGTGAAAGATATCCCGGTTGGCCTGGCCTACGCCACCTGGTCAGGTACCGGCATCTTAACCGTTTCAACGCTGGGTATGCTGTTTTACGGCCAGCATCCCGATACCGCAGCGATTATCGGCATGCTGGTTATCGCCAGCGGCATTATTATTATGAATTTATTTTCCCGCATGGGCAATGAAGATGCAGAAGAAACAACACCTCTACCCTCTGAACTCACTGAAAAAAGTTCACCAACACACTAAGGGGAATTATCATGGCTAACGTGGGATTTTTATGGCTGGCATTGTCGATCTGTTCCGAAATAACCGGCACTTCAATGATAAAAAAAACCTCCGGATTCAGTAAACTGGCACCTTCCATATTGGTTATTATTGCCTATGCCGTTTGTTATTTTGCACTGACCAGGGCAATGAGCACAATCCCGGTGGGAGTGGCTTATTCACTCTGGTGTGGGTTTGGTATTGTGGGCGTAACGCTTTGCTCAATGATTTTATACAAACAGAAACCCGACTTACCCGCGATATTTGCCATGCTGCTGATTATTTCTGGTGGTGTCATTATGAATGCCTTCTCCACCATGTAAGCCAGAAATAAATTGACTATTCGGTCACCCGGGACATTAAACACGTTTAATAAACTCACTGCGTAACAGGATTTGTCGTACCTGTTGCGCAGTGAGTAACGTATTTTTCTTAAAATTAGTGCAGTGGCTGCTTCACATACAGGCTGATTGCAGCAGGACGAATGGCCTCAACGCTGATTTCATACTCTTCAACGGTAAGCGTTTCCAGCCGCTCAAAGTTCTCTTCACGCCCGTGTAAGGCGATAACCAGCAGAGAAGGTTCCTGTGATGGCGGCAAAGAAGACCAGTCTCCCAGATCAACGCCTTTCATATAGCCAAAGCACCATTCCTCTACCACCGTGTAATCTTCACCGTTAACGGTGTTAATACCAAACAGCGGCTCGAACTGGTCAGGATAATCAGTCAGACGATCGACAATATCATTCATATGTTGGGAAAGCAGGTCGTGGAAACGGCGGAATTCCTCTTCAGATTCCCAGTCAGGCATCTCCTCCTCTCCGCCCCAGATGGCAGGCAGCCATTCACCTGGCGGAATCGGCACCGGTGCAGAAACGATGGCCGTCAACATGCCGTCCAGTTCGGAGGCATCGACCAGCGAAGTGTCGGTAGAATATTTCATTAAAATATCATCCAGCCATTCCAGCTGTTCTTCCGTCAGGGGACCCTGTTGCATAGCGTTACCTCTCTCCACATAACATTTTCACCAGCCGCGCCGGTGAGTATGGGGGTATTCTCGTTGCCAGTGCAGAAAAAAGCTATCCTGCTGCCGATTTAAAGCATCAGATAACCTGTAAATTGATTATCGTCGCCGGTGCGCTAAAAGCCAGTCTGGCCAGCTAGTGTAAAACCCGACGGGACCAACAACTCAAACTTTGCGTGCGAAACAACACCGCCTTTCGTGAAAGTCGTCACGCAGATACCGGGCTCTAAGCCCCTTTTAAATGATAATGATTATCGGCAAGTTCCAACTCTGATAGAATTTGTGCGCTTTTCCCCACTGCCTTTCATTAAGATTCCGGAGAGAACCATGACTGATGCTGATGTGCATCCGGCTATCCAGCCAGCAACGCAAACGATTGCGGCATACCGTAAAATCACCTGGCGACTGATCCCCTTTCTGTGTCTGTGCTATCTGGCTGCCTATCTGGATCGCATCAATATTGGCCTTGCCAAGCTACAAATGGCCAACGACCTGCAGCTCAGTGAAACGGCCTTTGGTTTGGGTGCCGGGTTATTTTTCGTTGGCTACATTCTGTTTGAGGTGCCCAGCAACCTGATCCTACAGCGCGTAGGGGCCAGCGTTTGGATTGCCCGCATCATGATCAGCTGGGGGTTGCTCTCAGCGGCCACACTGATGGTACAGACACCATCGCAGTTCTACGCGCTGCGTTTTTTCCTGGGAGTCGCAGAGGCCGGATTCCTGCCGGGGGTGCTGTTTTATCTGACCCGCTGGTATCCATCGTGGCGACGCGGCCGCATCATCGCGCTATTTATGATTGGCCTGCCGCTATCCAGCCTGATTGGCGGACCGCTGTCGGGCTGGATTATGACCCACTTTGACCAGCTTCATGGCCTGAGAGGCTGGCAGTGGATGTTCCTGCTCGAGGGGCTGCCCAGCGTGTTACTGGGTGTGATGACGCTGTGGGTGCTGCCCAACAGCGTGGCGCAGGCGAACTGGTTGAGTCAGGAGGAGAAGGCATGCGTTCAGCGGGATCTGGAAACCGATGAGCGGGAGGGCCGCGAGAGTAAGCATCGGCTACGCGACGGGCTGTTAAATATCCGCGTACTGATGCTTGGCGGCATCGATTTTTCGATTCTGCTAAGCGCCTACGCCATGGGTTTCTGGTTGCCTACGCTGATTAAACAGGCCGGAGTGAGCAATATCAGTACTATCGGCTATTTGACGGCCGTTCCGAGCCTGGCCGCCCTGGTGGGGATGTTGCTGATTGGCTACAGTTCGGATCGTATGCGTGAGCGCCGCTGGCACATTATTGTGCCATTTATCATCGGTGCGGGGGCGATGGCGGCCAGCACGTTTGCCGGGTACAGCGTGCTGGCAACGGTTCTGCTTTTCTCACTGGCGCAGGCGATGATTATTGGTGCCGTGCCGGTGTTCTTTAGTCTGCCAGCGACCTTTTTAACGGGTACGGCGGCGGCGGCGGGATTTGCGCTGGCCTGTTCGGTGGCCAATATTGCCGGGCTGGTGAGTAATTCGATTATGGGTCTGGCGTTGGATTTGACCGGCAGCAGCAGCGGTGCGATGTGGTTTTTTGCGGTTTGTTTGTTGCTCAGTTCGCTACTGGTGGTGGCTTTGCCTGCCAGGCTGGTGAATCGTTAGGGGGTAGCGAAGCGGCGTTGTCGATGGCTGTGGTGTACAGCTGGCTGGTTGTGCCTCCGCTCGGGCGGTCCTCGCGCCGCTTTGCTGTGCCTTCACTTCGTTCGTCAGCCTGACGGATCGGTTTAGACGGTCGTTTGCAAAGTCAGAAGTTGGCGCTGGCTGGTTGTGCCCCCGGGCGGGCGGTCCTCGCGCCGCTTTGCGGTGCCCTCACTTCGCTCGTCAGCCGGACAGACCGGCACAGACGCGCGTCCTGCGCGGCTGTGCCTTTCGGCCGCGTCCATGCGGCCGAATCCTGGCTTCCTCTCTCCGTTCAGCGCTGCGGATTGCCCGCCCGGGGGCACAACCAGCCTGCTATCTGACTTCCGTGTTGTCTGAAGAAGGAATCCCGGCATTTTCTTTGTATTCAGCGATGCGGATTGTACGATCGGGAATACAACCAGCCCGTTTCATACAGCAGTGCTGTCTGTCAGTTAAAAATCACTTCAGAACAATTCAATACGACCGCGTAAATCTAATTTTGAAATGTGATACGACCTGTACCGGTGCTGCTTCAGAGAAGACACCACTGTTTCTGTATTAGTCCATATTTCTGAAATGGGTTCTCGACGTCAAAGAACTCACAAATATGCGACGCCTAAAACCATAGTTACAGCAGCTCAACAGTTCAGTCGTCGGGCAGTCGGGCAGTCGGGCAGTTAAGCAGTTAAGCAGTTAAGCAGTTAAGCAGTTAAGCAGTTAAAAGCGAGCACAGAACAATAAAAGGAGGCCAGCCTCTGCGGCTACCGGACAATCCGCAGCGCTGAGGTGGAGGCTACGAGCCAGGAGACGCCAACAGGACGTTGGCGTCAGGCATGGCGCGGGCAGGACGCCCGCTCCAGGCCGGTCCGGAAGGCACGAAGCCGTAACCGAAGGCATCGCGCACGGCGCGACGTGAGGACCGTGCGGTAGCCACAGAGGCTGGCTTCCGGGCCACCATCCACCAGCGAAAAGCAGCACCAACCGGGCTGAAGACATCATACAGCATAACGTGAGGACCGTCCGGCAGCCGCAGAGGCTGGCCTCCGGGCCACCGTCCACCAGCGAAACACCACAAAAAAACCGCCGTCAAAAAAAACAGCGGTTCAGTCAGTGTGAATCAGAAGACGCTAACGCTTAACCCGTCAGAAACGGAACTCCCCACCGAACACCCACGTACGACCACGCGCAGTCGTATTCACCGACACACCCTCGGCCGCCGTACTCAAATCCTGGTTCATGCGGTTCAGCGCTTCCGCATAATCCTTATTCTGCACGTTCTGCACCGTCAGACGCAGCTGCAAATTATCCGTCACCTGATAGCTGCTGTAGAGATCGATAATCGTCGGGATCTTCGGCATGCTGTGCTTAGTCACGACGGTAGCATCGTCAGAATTCCACCAGTCAGGATCGAGGCGCTTCGACCTGCCGGTATATTTAATCAGACTACCGATAGTCAGCTTCTCATCCAGCAGGCGCACCCCCAAATCGGCCGTAATATAGCGGCGCGGCAGATCGGCCAGATCGTCATAGGCAAACAGATTTGACGTACTGGCAATCGAAGTCGGCTGGTTGGTGTACTGCTCGCTGTAGGAAAGATTCAGATAGGCGAGGCCCGCATCATAGTTCGCCTCTACCTCATAACCTCGCGACTGCACCGGCGAGAGTGAATTAACGTAAACGTTGGCGTTAAAACCGGCCTCGGAATTATCAACATCCTTGCACAGCGAACCGTCGTAGCACAGGAAGAACGTTTCGCTGGTGATGTAGTCTTTGGTGCGGGTCTGATAAACCAATGCCTTCAGCATCAGCTTATCTTTCTCCACCACCAGCCCTTCCAGATTCACGTTGGTCCCCAGCTGCCAGGTTTCCGCTCTTTCCGGCTTGAGGAACGGGTTCATCGAAGCACCGCCCTCGTTAGCAAAGAACACTTCCTGCACGTTTGGCGCACGGGATGAGTGGCTGTAGCTGACAAACGGCTGCAGCCACGGCGTCACCTGCGCAGAGAGCATCACCGACGGATTGAAGGCTTTATCGTCAAGATTCAGCTCCGCCTCGCCCTGCGGGAAACATTTTTCGTTATCGGCGCAGGCAGGCTTGTGGCCATTCACCTTGCTGCGGGTGTAGTTCAGGTTCAGATCGAGCTGGTAGATGTCTTTGTTAATCGTCAGACCGGTATAGAGCGACTCGATCTTCTGCTTACCGGCCGGGGCAAACGCATTGCGATCGGTGTCATTCCACTGCGTAAACTGACGGGTGTAATCGGTTTTCATCACCTTGCTGCCCAGCAGGAAAGTGAAGTCGTAATCGTCCAGCGAGAAGCGGCTGGTGTTACTTAAATCCACCGCGTTGGACTTATTGGTGCTGGAGGAGCTGCGGAAATTAGAGAACGCATTCGGTACGTAGTTCTGATTGGAACGGCTGCTGCTGAGCAGCAGGTTCACGCCCACCAGCTCGGAGAGCGGGTTAAACTTATAGCGCAGCGAGTAGTCATCGCTGGTGATATCACGGCGGGTGAAAGTATTGCTGTAATTACGACCGTTAAATTCAAACTTGTTGTAGCGGTCCGGGCTGAAATCCAGCTTATACAGCTGCGACTGCGGATTCTGCTTCATAAAGTCAGTATCGTCGCCGATAAAGTCTTTGCTGCTCTCACCCGCGCCGTTTTTATAGGTGGCATAGGTGGTGGTTCCGCTCATCCCCACCAGCGCACCAAGCTGGCCGCCGTTACCGAACTCTTCCGTTTTACCGGCTACCGACACCATGCCGCTGCGGCCCATGCCGTTATCCCCGACGGAGAAGCGGCTCAGCACGCCCACCTGGCGGCCTTCCTGCACCACATCGTCCACGCCGATAGTGCGAATGCCGGCGCTGCCCATCAGGGCGTTAACCCCCTGAGAACCGGCGCTGTTGCCGCGCGTGATATCAATCCCGGCGATAAAGTTAGGATCGATCAGCACGGAAGCGGCGCTGTTGCTGCCGCCGTGATAGTTGGTCGGTGCCATACCGTAAAAAGTCTGCGTCACGCCATCAACCATGGTGTTAACGCGCCCCAGCCCGCTCATCCCACGAATGTTAACGCTCACCCCGCTCTGCAAGGGATCGAGCTGGGTGAAAGTGCCGGGAATCCCGCGCAGGGTATTGTCCAGGCTTTGCAGCTTTTTGTCGGCTCCCCGCGAGCTGACCGCGCCCGGAGTGGAGAAGGTTTCGGCGGATGACCCCACATCATCAGCCTGTTTTTTATGATTGCTGTCCGACACGCTGAGGGTGGAGAAGACGGTGCTACCCTTTTCCCCCTCGGCGCTGGCAACGGCAGGTATAACAAGGCAACTGGCTAACGCGAGGTTAGCAAAAGAGTAATATTTCAACGCGGTGCTCCTGGTGTCTGGCTATTTTTGTTATCAAGGTGAATCAAGAAACTGAATGCCTGCGCGGAGTCTTCAAGGCGGGAGTAGCGTCCCGAGCGACCGCCGTGGCCGGCCTGCATATTGGTGGTCAGCAGGATTTGCGATGAGAGATTGCGGTTGACCGTGCGCAGGCGCGCGACGTATTTGGCGGCTTCCCAGTAGGGAACGCGCGAGTCATACAGCCCACTGGTCACCAGCATCGTCGGATAGGCGCGAGGGGTAAGATTGTCGTAAGGGCTCCAGGCCTTGATCTGCCGGTAAGCAACCGGATCGTTAGGATTGCCCCACTCCTCGTACTCCTGCTGGGTGAGCGGCAAGGTCTTGTCCAGCATGCTGTTCAGCACGTCGACAAACGGCACCTGCAGCACCACCGCCTTAAACAGTTCCGGTGCCTGATTCACCGCCGCAGCGAGCAGCAGGCCACCGGCGCTGCCGCCCATGCCGTAGAGCCGAGCGGGGCTGCCATAGCCCTGTTCAACCAGCCCACGGGAGGCGTCGATAAAGTCGTTGAAGCTGTTCGGCTTGTGCTCTTTTTTACCGTTGAGATACCAGTTAATCCCTTTCTCGCCGCCGCCGCGTACGTGAACCAGCGCGAAGACAAAACCGCGATCCAACAGACTGACGCGCGGGGCGCTAAAGGCCGCATCCAGGCTGATGCCGTAAGCGCCGTAACCGTAGGTCAGCAGCGGATTTTCCCCTTTACGGAACAGATCCTTGCGATACACCAGCGACACCGGAATGGACTCGCCATCGCGCGCGGGCAGGTTGATAAACTCGCTGCGGTACAGGCTTAAATCCACGCCCGGCACCTGCTTCTGATGAACCCGCCGCGACTGGCCGTCGTTCAGATCCCACTGGTAGTAGCCCAGCGGTTTATCCAGTGAAGAGTAGATGTAGTTGAAGGTGGTGGCTGCCGCATCGCCGTTGCTGCCGGGGCGCGCCATATAGCTGTTATCAGGGAAGGTCAGATCCTGCCATTTGCCATCAGCGAGGGTCAGTCTGGCAAAATGGGTCTGCCCGTCGCTGCGCCGGGCAATCACCAGCCAGCGGTCGAAGAGGAAGAAGTTTTCCAGCTCGCGATCCTGCTGGGGGGCAACAACGGTATGCCATTTTTCTTCCGGATAACCGAAAGCGTAAAGGCCGAAGTTCTTATCCCAGCTGTTGCTGCGCGCGTAAAACTGGCCGTTGTTGTGGTCGACGTAGTACTCCTGACCTTTCACTCTGGCACGGATGATTTTGGGCTCGGCCTGTGGAACGCTAAGCGACAGCACCCGGGCTTCCGACGTGTCGTTGCCGCTCAGGGTGATAATCAGATATTCGCCGGAAGACGAACGCGAAATTCCGGTGTAGAGGCTGTCATCATCTTCCTGGTAAACCTGGCGATCCGCCGCGCTGGAACCGAGCACGTGCTGCATCACCCGATACGGCGTCAGGGTCTGCGGATGATTCATCACGTAGAAAATCCTGCTGCCGTCGCGGCTGAACACCATATCGCCCGAGGTCTGCGCCAGGGTATCCGGCAGCCAGCGCTGCTGCTGCATATCCAGAATGGCGATCTGGTTCTGCCCCTCGCCGCGCGTGTCCTCGGCAATAGCGAGATAGCGGTTATCTTCGCTGACGGCATAGCGGGAGATAGCGTAGTAGGCATGTCCTTTGCTGCGCGGGTTCGCGTCCATCACCGGCTGCCACTCGCCGTCGCCCTGCTTACGCATCAGCAGCGGGTAATCGGCTCCTTCAGGGAAACTGCTCTGATAGGTGTAATCGTGGTTCTGCCACGGCTGGGAGTAGTTATCCTGCGCCTGCCGCGCGCTCATCTCTTTGTAGAGCTGGCGGCTCAGCGGCTGCCACGCTTTGCCAACCGCGGCGGCATACTGGTTTTCCGCGTTGAGGTGATCCAGCACCGCTTTATTTTTTCGCGTGTCGTCGCGCAGCCAGTGGTAGTTATCCTGGCGGCTGTCGCCGTGCGTCACGACGGTAAACGGCTGGCTTTGTGCCACCGGCGGAACCGGCTGATTTTCGGCAATAGCTACGTGTGCGATCGACAGGATGCCGATCGCCAGACCCCAAAGGCGATTCATTTTTTAAAGGACTCTCAATCAGTTTTTATTTTTTAAGGAAAAACTTATCGGCATCGTCACCGTATACCGTCCGGCCACCAGCAGTTCGGCAGGCGGCGGCGGCAGTGGGCTGGCCCGCTCCAGCATCGCCAGCGCCTCGCGATCCAGGGCAATGGTGCCGGAAGATCGATCCAGCCGGCTGCCGCTAATTTCACCACCGGCACTGACGGTAAAGGTCACCGTTGCCACCCCTTCCCGCTCGCGGCGGCGCGCATCCGCCGGGAACTGCTTCACCCGGTTAAGCTGCCCCATCGCCAGCCCCTCCCAGCTCAGCCGCACCCGATCCATCTGTTCGGCATTACTTTCCACCGGCGCGGCGGTTTTGGCCGCCTGCTTCTGGGAAGGCAGCGGCGCAGCCCGGCTGTTCAGCGTGGCGTTACCTTCTACCGCCTGCTGATTGAGGCGATTTTCTTTATGCACATTCTGCTTTTTCACCGGCTTCGGTACCGGCGTTTTCGGTTTTTTCAGCGCCAGCTCACCGTCATCGGCGGTCACCGCGCGGTGCGTTTCGGTTTTCTCCGGGGTGACCTGTGCGCGAGAGGCCTCTACCCGCCGCTGCTGGTTAACGCCAATCGGCATATCCAGCGGCACCTTTTCGGTTTGGAGTTCCGGCGCAAACTCCAGCATCACCGCCGGGGGAGAGTTAACGGTGACGTGCTGCTTTTCAAAGGTGACGATCGCCAGCAGGGCAATAATGCCGTGTGCCGCCATGCTGAGCAGCGTTCCCCGCCCCCACGGCTGCGGAACCTGCTGTGCTTCGCTGTGTTGCAGTGCGCTCATTACTGACCCGACGCCGGGATATACCAGACATAGTCAGCCTGATCGGGGGTGACCTCGGTACCGCTGGCCGCCAGAATCAGCACCAGCGGGCGCGGCGCGTTGAGGTCCTGCAAATGTAGCGGCACGCCGAGGCTTTTCGCCGCGTGATAACCACCGGCAATCAGCAGCGCCGGGCGCGGCGCGTTCATCAGCTGCTGGGCCATAAAGCGGTCGCGATTCTGCTGCACAGACAGCATGGACTTCAGCTGTTCCGGCGCCATTTTTCCACCGTGCATGGCCGTAATCACCGCGGAAAGCGTGTCGCGGACTTCCGGCCGGGACGAATGCTGACCGGCAGGGAACTGCGGTTCGGCATACAGAGCTTCAATCTGCGGACGGCTGAGGTTGGCGGCCAGCAGCGGAGCCTTGCCGTGCAGCGAGGACATCACCACGCCGCGATACAGCGGCCACGGCCAGCCGGTGCGCCACTGCAGCAGCTCCTGGATACGCTGCTCGCGAATATACGGATCGGATTTCAATCCCTTCTGTAGCTCGCTGACGGCGGCCTGCTGATCGTTATTAATCATTTCCATTAGCACGCTGCCCTGCGGGCGTTTCTGCGTCAGCTGCTCAATCAGCCACTGTTCGGCCTGGTGATGCCGTGCGTCGCTGTGCTCTTCACCAACGATCACCATTGGTGCCTGGCTGAGCTCATCGAGCAGCGCCTGCGGCGTCAGGGTGCGCGAGGAATCCAGCGCCTTAATCGTTGAGGCTGAGGCAAAGTCAGAAATGGACGCCGCCTGCGGTGCGAGCGTTTTTGGCTGCTGGCAGGCGGTGAGTAATGAGGCGAGAGAGAGCAGCAGCGCGGTAGCGGCTAATTTTGTTTTCATCATCATTGAAATAACTTTGTGCCAGCCTTCTTCGCGAAGACTCCCCAGAAAAGCCACGATGCGGCGAAAATGAGACATTATTCTTTTTGATAATGAATATCAATATTACTATCATTCTTATTATTAATTTTTAGCGTTTGCCTGCAAAAAATTAGCATCAGTGCTAGCAATAAGAATTGGGGTTGATAATGCGAAACGGACCGCACGGTTGAAGCAGGTATCCGGCATCTGGCGCACGGCTAATGTCAGACCGGGAGAGCAATGAGAAAGGCTCCGACAGGGAGACATGGCCTGGAATGGGCGGCGTGAACGTGAATAACTCAGACAGCAGGCTCAGCTCCCGGAATGGATGGCTGCAATGTAGCCGTGGTTTGCATGCAGATACAGCCTCCCTGATGCCGTCGGGGTTCAGACGATGGCGTTTTTCCGGTTGCTCACCCGCCAGCAGCGCTGAGGCTGCTGCAAAAGCTGCTGATGGTGATACTGCAAATCGGCCAGCGACAGATGCTCAGCCGCTTCTGTCGTCAACGCAGGTGCCGGGTCCTGCTGCTGTAGCCACCCTTCGCGGCTGGCCGTCAGCGGATCGTCGTGATGGGGATTGAGTGAATCCAGCAGAACCCGACGATACTCAGCCAGCCGGTCCGCCGTGAGAGACGCAAGAGACATTGCCATCCGCTGTAAAAATGCGTCTATCGCCTGCCACAGATCGTCATGCGTCAGCGTCGGCGATTGCAGGCAGAATAGAATCCCCGCCCGCCCCACCACCTGCCACCAGCGGCAGCTGACCACGTAACCGATATTCTGCTCCACTCTCAGCTGCTGGAAAAATGCGGGCTGGAAGATCAGCGCCAGGCATCGCCAGGCGGCCACGGCCTGCGGGGTTGACCCGTTTAGCGGGCAGAACAGCACGACGGCGGCATCATTGCTGTCGGTAACCACGGAGTACTCCCGCTGCGGCACGGGCAGCGGGCGCGATGCCTCAACCGGCGAATTCATCCTCCCCGGAAAATGCGACAGCTGCCGCGCGATCTGCTGATGCAGTTCACGGCTTCCGCCGTAAAGGCTTGCCTGCCAGTGCATCGCGGGCAGAGGCGACACGGACGGCGAAGGGCTGGCGTTCTGCCACAGCAGCGGCAGCCCATTAATCAGCGCACGCACCGCAATTTCGGCCTGCTGCGCGCGCTGCTGGCGCTGATATTCCCGCTCACCCTGCTCGATAGCCACGGCGGGCAAGGCAGCCAGCCGCGCCGTCAGCGAGGAAAGCGTCGCCATCATCAGCTCGGGAGGACCGCTCAGCTGGATTAGCCACAGCCCCTGATAACACTCCAGCCTTAGCTCGCCGCCGCCGTGGATGCAGCTACCGGCCAGCGCACGCAGCGCGGCCTGCATAATCTGCCCCCAGGGCAGCGGCATAACCGCAGCCGGGCTGAGCAGCAGCACTGCCTGCCCGCCATCGGGATGATGATGCGGCAGCGGTAGCGCAGCGGAAACGCTTTCAGCGGCGAATAGCGGCTGCGGGCGCGGGAAGAAATCCAGCGTGGGTATCGCAGCGGGCAGCACAGCCTTATCGAGCCGACGCGCCGCCAGAGCCAGGCTGAATCCCTGCACCAGCCGGTACCCGGCTATCCATTTATCACCTGTGCCTCGTGGCTCAGTTTGCAACCCGCCAGCGGGCCGGGGCTGCTCAATGGCACCCTCGCGACTGAGAGGCGTTTGCCCGGTTTCCTGCCTGCCGCTGCGCAGCCGGGTCAGATTCTCCGCTACCAGCTGCGCCAGCAGCGGCTGCCAGCGCAGCGGCCAGGCTTCCGGCAGCGCAAAGCCAAACGCCCGTTCGCGCAGCCTGTCCATCACCGGCAGCCGGTTGAACTCCCGCACCGCCAGCGCCGCATAATGCTGAAGCTGCTCGTCGCTTAGCCCCGTCAGCCGACGCAGCCAGTGGTGCAGCAGACCTTCCGCCACGGCTGCGTGCTGCGGAGCCACCAGCGTCAGCTCGATACTCAACACCTGCTGCCGCGCGCTAACGTAGGGCCGCAGCACGCGCAGCTCGTCGCACAGCCCTTCCGCCCTCAGCGCCGCCATCAGGCTGCCTTCGGCTTCATCGCGCAGCAGCTGGCGCAACAGGGTCAGCTCTTCGCGGAAATGCCCGTTCAGCAGGAAGGAGAGACGCAGCCGATCACCGTCCGGGCGCTGAAGCAGATAATCCCGCTGCGCTGATAGCACCAGCGGCGGTATAAGAACCGTTGAAGGCTGGGTTTGATCCGCAAAACGCAGACCGGCGCGTTCGGCCAGCTGCCACAGTTCCTCAGCGGACTGCGGCCCCTGTAGCCACAGCGTGGTATTCGCAGCGTAGTAAGCCTGCTGATGGAACCGCATCAGCGCCCTGCGCAGCGCGGCCGTATCGGTGCCAAAATGTGCGCCGTCGCCGACCTGAAAACGCTGCCACGGGTGCGCTGCAAATGCCGCGCTCAGCGCCGCATCGGCCAGCGTGTCCTGATGGCCGCACAGCAGGCGATACTCCGCATCGATCGCCGCCGTTTCCTGGCTGATGGCGCTTTCCGCCAGCAGCGGAGCCACCAGCATATCGGTCAGCCGCGCCAGCCCGTCCGCCAGCAGCGCAGGGGAACACTCAAAAAAGAAGGCCGTACCGTTGCCGAGGGTGGTCGCGTTCAGCCGCCCGCCCTGCGCCTGCGCCCACATCATCAGGCGCTCGTCATCCTGAAAACCGGCGCTTCCGGCAAACAGCACGTGCTCCAGCAGATGCGCCAGCCCCGGCCAGGCATCCGGCTCGTGCAGGCTGCCGACGCCCACCTGCACCAGCGCCGAGGCGCAGCGGGCCTGCGGGTCCGTAATAATGCGGACCTGAAGACCATTGCTGAGCTGGCGCTGTTGTACCGGCATCGGTCAAACTTTGAAAATCAGCTGGGAATTAACCCGCTCGGAGTTGGCGCGGTTGCGAAATTGCAGCTGGTCAACGCGCATGGTGGTGCAGTTGGCCTGCTCGCGGGCGGCGAGGATTTTGTGGTGATGTTCGGACTTGCTGCACACCGGGTCCGCATTGTCCGCGTTGCCGGTCAGCATAAAGGCCTGGCAACGGCAGCCGCCGAAGTCCTTCTCTTTCTCCGAGCAGGATCGGCAGGGTTCCGGCATCCAGTCAAAGCCGCGATAGCGGTTAAAGCCGAAGGAGTTAAACCAGATATCCTGCAAGCTCTGCTCCAGCACCGACGGGAACTGTACCGGCAGCTGGCGCGCACTGTGGCACGGCAGCGCGGTGCCTTCCGGCGTTACGCTGAGGAAAATCGCCCCCCAGCCGCCCATGCAGCCTTTCGGGCGCTCTTCGTAATAATCCGGGGTCACGAACAGCAGGTTGGTCAGGTTATCGCTGGCGGACATCTTCTCACGGTAGCGAGCAACCACCGCTTCGGCGCGTTCGATCTGATCGCGGGTCGGCAGCAGCCCTTCGCGGTTCAGCTGCGCCCAGCCGTAGAACTGACAGGTCGCCAGCTCCACGTCATCCGCTTCCAGCTCGATGCACAGTTCGATAATGCGGTCGATCTGGTCGATATTGTGGCGGTGCAGCACAAAGTTCAGCACCATCGGGTAGCCGTGGGCTTTCACCGCGCGCGCCATCTCCAGTTTCTGCTGGAAGGCCTTCTTCGATCCGGCCAGCGCGGCGTTCAGCGTCTCGTCGCTGGCCTGGAAGCTGATCTGAATATGATCGAGGCCCGCTTCGGCAAACGAATCGATCTTTTTCTGCGTCAGGCCGATCCCCGAGGTGATCAGGTTGGTGTAGAACCCCAAATCACGCGCCGCGCGGATCAGCTCCGGCAGATCTTTGCGCACCAGCGGCTCGCCGCCGGAGAAACCGATCTGCACGGCACCCATCGCGCGGGCCTGCTTAAAGACTTCTATCCACTGCTCGGTGGTCAGCTCTTTTTCCTGCTGGGCAAAGTCCAGCGGGTTCGAGCAGTACGGGCACTGCAGCGGGCAGCGGTAGGTCAGTTCAGCCAGCAGCCACAGCGGCGGGTTGACCTTATTATCAGGCTGGGTCACGTAATATTATCCACTTCTGTTCCCTCGCCTGGGCGAAGAAATCCTGTACATCGTCATCCACGCCGCCCGCTTCCGGGAAGCGATCGTTCAGCGTCTGAATGATGTCGGCCAGCGTGCGCTTACCGTCCACCAGTTCGAGGATCGCCGTGGCGCTGTCGTTCAGCTTGGCCATGCCTTCCGGGTAAAGGATCACATGGCAGTTCTGCACTTCTTCCCACTGCAGGCGATAGCCACGGCGGAACATCGGAATAGTTTGTGGGTTGCTCACAGCAGTTTTCCTTTATGCCAGACGGGCTGGTCGGTGACAGTATGATACGGCGGGCGATCCAGGGCGTAGGCCATAGTCATGGCGTCCAGCATAGTCCACAGAATGTCCAGTTTGAACTGCAGGATCTCCAGCATGCGCTGCTGTTTCTCCACGGTATTGCAGTACTCCAGCGCCAGCTCAAGGCCGTGCTCAACGTCACGACGTGCCTGGCTCAGGCGTCCACGGAAGTAGCCGTAGCCCTCTTCTTCAATCCAGGTGTAGTGCTGCGGCCAGCTGTCGAGGCGCGACTGGTGGATCTGCGGCGCAAACAGTTCGGTCAGCGAGCTACAGGCGGCTTCCTGCCACACCGCACGGCGGGCAAAGTTGACGTAGGCATCCACGGCAAAGCGCACGCCCGGCAGCACCATCTGCTCGGAGAGCAGCACATCACGATCCAGCCCGACCGCTTCCCCCAGCCGCAGCCAGGCTTCGATGCCGCCGTCGCTGTCGCCGTAACCGTCGTGATCCAGAATGCGCTGTACCCATTTGCGACGGGTCTGCGCGTCCGGGCAGTTGGCCATAATCGCCGCGTCTTTCAGCGGGATATTGGTCTGGTAGTAGAAGCGGTTCGCCACCCAGCCCTGGATCTGCTCACGCGTCGCCTCGCCGTTGTGCATGGCGATATGGTACGGGTGATGAATGTGGTAATAGGCACCGCGCGCGCGCAGGGCCTGTTCGAACTGCTCGGGGGTCATCAGTGCTGGCTGGCTCATAGGTCGATACTCATTCCGTCAAAGCTGACCTCAATGCCGCGCTGCGTCAGCGCCTGGCGCTCCGCCGAGGATTCATCGAGGATCGGATTGGTGTTGTTAATATGGATCAGGATCTTGCGGCGGGCCGGGAGATTACTGAGCAACGCCATCAGCCCCTGCTCTTCACCCAGCGCCAGATGGCCCATATCGCGCCCGGTATTGCGCCCCACGCCGGTATTGGCCAGCTCGTTGTCCTGCCACAGCGTGCCGTCGATCAGCAGGCAGTCGGCCTGCTTCATCAGCTCCAGCAGTTCAGCATCCGGCTCGCCCAGCCCCGGCGCGTACAGCAGTTTGCTGCCGGTGGTGGTGTTCTCAATCATCAGCGCGATGTTATGGCCGGGCAGCGGCCGCCCGCGATACGGCGAGTACGGCGGTGCATTGCTGAGGATCGGAATGGCGGTAAAGCGCAGCGCCGGGCACACCGCGACCGAAAACGGCTCTGCGGGCTGGATGGCATGATGCACCAGCCCACCGTTCCAGTGGGACAGCATGGTAAAGATCGGGAAGCCGCTGGTCAGATCGTCGTGAACTTCCGGCGTGCACCACACCTGATGCGGGCAGCCTTCACGCAGATTCAGTAAACCGGTGCAGTGATCGATCTGGCTGTCGGTCAGGATGATTGAGCCGATCGCCGTGCCGCGCAGCACGCCGTGCTTATTCAGTTCGGGATTAGCGGCAATCTGATGGCAGATATCCGGCGAGGCGTTGCACAGCACCCAGTCGGTGCCGTTATCGCTGACCGCGATTGAAGATTGGGTACGCCGCGTGGCAGGGATGCTGCCGTCGCGCACACCCTGGCAGTTGCGGCAGTTGCAGTTCCACTGCGGGAATCCACCGCCCGCCGCAGAGCCAAGAACTTTGATTTTCATGGATAAACCGGGAAAAAGGAAAAAAATGCCCGCGGAACACAGCAGGCATCAGCTGTGCCTGAAAAAATCAGGCCACAGATTTATTAACGGTTAGAAATGTACAGAGTCACTTCTAAGCCCAGACGCATATCGATGAAAGTAGGTTTAGACCACATATTCATATCCTCTAAATATCGCTAAAAAACACCCCACCGGACGCGCCAGGTGAAAGGCATGTTGTCAAATTACAAGAACTTGGCGGCGCAAATGTTGCGCCTATGCTAAATCGATATCAACCCTTAATTCTTTGTGGGTTACCAAATTTTGTACTATTTGGTTCAAAAACCACGATTTATTTTTGCCAGGTTTGCCGTAAAACCCGCAGCCAGTTCGCGTGGCCGAGCTTGTTAATCAGTTCGTCACCATAGCCCGCATCCTTCAGCGCACTCACCAGTCTCGGCAGGCCGGTGACGTCGCCAATCTCATCCGGTACGTTAATCCCGTCAAAGTCCGATCCGAACGCCACGCGGTCTTCCCCCAACTTTTCCAGCAGGTAATCAAGGTGTTGCACCATCACGCTGAGCGGCGTATTGCCGTCACGTTTACCGTCGCTGCGCAGGAACGAGGTGCCGAAGTTCAGCCCGACCAGCCCGTCGCTTTCTTTAATCGCCGCCAGCTGGCTATCCGTCAGGTTGCGCGGCTGCGGGCACAGCGCATGAACGTTAGAATGGCTGGCCACCAGCGGTGCGTCGCTAAGCTCGGCGGTCTGCCAGAAGGTTTTCTCATTCATATGCGACAGGTCGATCATCAGCCTGTGTTGGTTACAGGCACGGATCAGCCGCTTACCGGCCTCGGTCATCCCTTCCCCGGTATCCGGTGAACCGGGAAACGTACCGTTAATGCCGAAACCGAAACGGTTGGGGATATTCCAGAACGGCCCGATGCTGCGCAGCCCGGCGGCGGCCCAGCCTTCCAGCTGGCTCAGATCCTCATCCAGCCCTTCGGCACCTTCAATGTGCAGCACCATCGCCAGCACGCCCTGCGCCATGCACTGCTCAATATCGCTGACGCTGCGGCAGATGCGCGCCTGTCCTGCCGACTGCTGCGCAATCTGCTGGAAGATGGCGATCTGCTGCTCGGTGATCGCCAGCGGATCGTGCCGCAGCGCCTCCTGCTCGGCATCGCGCTTGAAGAATTTAGCCACGTGCTCCGCAGGAGGCACAAACACGGCAAACAGCCCCCCGGCAAAGCCACCCTGCCGCATGCGGTTCAGGTCGAGATGGCCGCCAAGGCGCTGCTGAAGAAAGGCCTCGGCCGGGCGTTCAGGATGATGCAGCCACAGGTGCAGCAGCACATCATTATGGCCGTCAAAAACCGGTTGCGGGATATCGCTCATTTGCAGTGCCTTTATTACGCGGGAAAATCAAAGCATAACGCAGTTTTCGCCGTTGTCAGAACCGGCGATCACATGGTTTCGCCCATAAAGATTTGATAGCTGAGGTCCACCGAGTCAGCGGTAAAGCTGTCATCGCTGATTTTTTTCAGCAGCAATTCGGCGGCGGTGTAGCCGATCGCATAGCGTGGGGTGATCACGCTCGCCATCGTCGGGTACATTTCCCGGCTGATATCCAGCCCGTGAAAACCGGCAATCGCAATGCGGCCCGGCACCGCAATCCCCTGCCGCTGGCAGTAGAGCAGCGCACCGAGTGCCAGGTCATCATTGGTGCAGAATACCGCATCCAGATCGGGGTACTGCTCCAGCGCGGTGGTGAGCATCGCCGCGCCCAGCTTCTGCGAGGAAATGGCTTTCGGGTTAATCCGCCGCCCTTCTCCGCCCCGCTCGCTCATCGCCTGGCAATAGCCGCGATAGCGAAACTCATCGCGACGGTCATCCTGTGAGCCAAAATAGATAATGTTTTTCCGCCCCTGATCGAGCAGCGTGCGCGTCATATCGTAGCCCGCGCTGTAGTTGTTAAAGCCGACCTGCATATCCAGACACGCGCCCTGGGTATCCATCACCTCCACAATCGGGATTTTCGCCGAGCGCAGATACTTCACCGCCCGCAGGGTGTGGTCTTTTTCGCTGAGCAGAATGCCGTCGATATTGTAGGACAGCAGATTGATGATCTGTTCCTCTTCCACCTGCTTATCGTAGTTGTAGTTGGCGATCAGCGTCTGATAGCGCCCCTCTTTGGTCGCCGCTTCAATACCGCTGAGCAGGTCGGCGAATATCTGGTTTTTAAACGACGGGATCAGCACGCCCAGCGTATAGCTCTTCGCGTTGAGCAGCATCTCCGGCGCGCGGTTAGGAATGTAGTTAATCTCTTCAATGATCTGGGCAATTTTCGCCCGGGTTTCCGGCGCAACGCGCTCTGGCGTCCGCAGATAGCGGCTTACCGTCATCCGGGTTACGCCAGCCAGCGTGGCGATGTCCTGTAACGATATGCGGTGCGATCTCATAAGCTTCCATGGAATCAAATAAAAGTAAAAAGGGCCAGGCAAGCCTGGCCCTTACGGGACGACGACGGAAGTAACCGGCCGTCTGACAGATTAGTGAATAATGGCGTTCAGAATCAAGACGCCCGCCAGGCCGAGGAAGGAAATCAGCGTTTCCATCACCGTCCAGGTCTTCAGCGTTTCAATCACGCTGAGGTTGAAGTAGCCCTTGAACAGCCAGAAGCCAGGGTCGTTAACGTGTGAAGCAATCACGCTACCGGAACCCACCGCCAGCACCATCAGCGCCGGGTCGGCGTGGGTGATAGCAATAATTGGCGTGACGATACCGGCGGTGGTGATCGCCGCAACGGTCGCAGAACCCAGCGCGATACGCAGCATGGCTGCCACGGTCCAGCACATCAGCAGCGGAGACAGCGACGAGCCTTTCATCATATTCGCAATGTAGTCACCCACGCCGCTGTCCACCAGCACCTGCTTAAAGGCACCGCCACCGGCGATAATGAACACGATCATCGCAATCGCGCCGATGGAGGAGCTGCACATCTCCATCACGTCGTCCATCTTACGGCCGTTGCGCAGGCCCAGGGTGAACACCGCAATCACTACCGAGATAAACAGCGCCACCGCCGGGTTACCGACAAATTCAAAGAACTGGCGCAGCACGTTTTCTTTCGGCGTGGTCAGCTCAAATACCGCCGCCACCGCCATCAGGATCACCGGGATAACCGCCGCGAAAATACTGGTCCAGAAGCCCGGCATTTCATGGTCTTCAAACACTTTCGGGTTATACAGCCCTTCCGGCGGTGATTTTTCAAAGTTTTTCAGGAATTTCGAGAATACCGGCCCGGCAATAATGACCGTCGGGATAGTGATGATCATGCCGTACAGCAGCGTAGTACCGAGGTTAGCACCAAAGATAATGGCGATAGCGGTCGGGCCCGGGTGCGGCGGCAGGAAGCAGTGGGTCACCGACAGTGCGGCCACCATCGGCACGCCGACGTATAGCAGCGGCAGGCGAGCGGCTGCCACCACGGTAAACACCAGCGGCAGCAGCAGCACGAAGCCGATTTCATAGAACATCGCCAGGCCAACTACCAGACCGGTGACCATCAGCGCCCACTGCACGCGCTGTTTACCGAAGGCGGCAATCAGCGTGGTCGCCACACGCTGCGCGGCCCCGGTGTCGGACACCAGCTTGCCGAGCATGGCACCGAAGCCGAGGATTAGCGCCAGCCCACCGAGCGTGCCGCCAACCCCTTTCTGGATCGAAGCGATAACCGCCAGCGGCGTCATCCCTTCGGCCACGCCGACCACGGCAGAGACAAAAATCAGAGCGATGAAGCCGTTGACCTTAAATACGATCATCAGCACCAGAAGCAGAATGACCCCAAAGGCTATTATTGTAATGGGCATAGAAATTCCTGTGTTTTAAAAGGTCCGGTGTCTTAAGGTGTAGCCGCTTACACTGCTACGCGCATCCCGCCGTCGACAAAAAGCAGGTGCCCGTTCACAAAATCAGAGGCTTTTGAAGCAAGGAACACCGCAGCACCGATCAGCTCTTCCGGGTTGCCCCAGCGCGCGGCCGGTGTGCGTTTACACAACCATGAGGTGAAGGCTTCATCATCCGCCAGCGCCTGGGTCATTTCGGTTTTAAAGTAGCCCGGCGCAATGCCGTTTACCTGAATGTTGTAGCGCGCCAGCTCAACGCACATGCCGCGCGTCAGCATGGTCACCGCACCTTTTGACGCAGCGTATGGGGTGATGGTGTCGCGGCCCAGCTCGCTCTGCATCGAGCCGATATTGATGATTTTACCCTGCTTGCGGGTCACCATCTGGCGTGCCACCGCCTGAGAAACCAGGAATACCGCAGTCTGGTTCACGGCGATAACGTCGTTCCAGTCCTGCTCCGGGAACTCCAGGAACGGGCGACGGCGCTGAATACCGGCGTTGTTCACCAGCACGTCGATCGGCCCGATCTCGCTCTCAATTTTTTCCACTGCCGCATTCACTGCCGCTGACTGAGTCACGTCAAAAGCTACCGCGTGTGCCTTAAAGCCCTGCTGCTGCAGCGCAGCGGCGGCTTTATCCGCACCTTCCTGCGTGGTGGCGTTGATGATCACTTCGGCACCGGCCTCGGCCAGCCCTTTCGCCATCAGAAAACCAATACCGCGGCCGGAACCGGTGATCAGTACACGTTTGTTAGCGAGTGAGAAAAGCGTTGTCATGATTTGTCCTTAAAAAGTCAGCTGCACTTTGGCGGCTTTTTGTTTATCACCGGCAAATACCAGTGCAGCATCGATATTCTGATAGTCATATTCACCGCTGAACAGCGGCAGCGGGTTCACCGTACCGTTGCCCAGCCACTCCACCGCCGTATTGAACTCGGTGGTAAAGCGGAAGGAACCGACCAGTTTTATTTCTTTGGCGATCAGCATCATGATCGGGAAGCCCGGCACGTCGCCGCCCATACCTACCTGCACCAGCGTGCCTTTTGCACGGGTCACTTCCAGGCAGCGGGTCAGAGAAGAAGGATGACCGGAGGCTTCAAACGACACGTCGAAGTAGCCTTTCTCCGCCAGATAAGGTGTGAAGTCGCCGTTGGCCGCGTGAATGGTGTCAGTTGCACCCATCGCCACCGCCATCGCCAGCGAGCGCTCGCTGATATCGGCACAGACCACTTCCGCCGCGCCCTTGGCTTTAGCCGCCGCGGCGATCAGGCAGCCGATAGGACCCACGCCGGAGATAAAGACTTTTTTGCCCTGCAGATCGCCGCCCTGATTGGCCGCGTGGATGCACACCGCCAGCGGTTCGGCAAATACCATCACTTTCTCATCGGCCTGGTTGTCGAAAGGAATGCACTGGCTGCTGTCGACTACTTTGTACTGAGTGAAGCCGCCGTCAACGTGTGGGAAGTACATCGCGCTGCCGAAGAAACGCATACCGGTACACTGGTTCTCTTCCTGCGCTTCGCAGTACTTGCAGTGGCCGCAGGGCTTAGACGGGTTTACCGCCACTTTTTGATTCTCTTTCAGCGCCGGGTTATCACTTTTCACCACGTAGCCAATCACTTCATGACCGAGGATCATCGGCATTTTCACCGCAAAGTTGCCGACTTTGCCGTGCTGATAGTAGTGCAGATCGGAACCGCAAATGCCGCCGCGCGTGATGCGCACCAGCGTGCCTTCGCCCTGGTAATCCACCTGCTGGCTGACAACCTCGACCTGCTCTTTACCGTTGATCATGCAGGACTGCGTGGTAGTACTCATGAGAAACCTCTAATACGTATTCATTGAGGCGCCTATGAGAACGATTTTACAGATGCAAAACTGTGAACAAGATCACTAAAAATCATGTTACTAAACTCATGTTACGCATAACGTGACGCTGCTACCCTTTCGGAGAAACCTTAATCAGTGGCATACATCACAAAGCCAATAACTGCACTTTCGTTGCGGTAATATGATCGCTACAGTTAACTCATCCGACCACTTCCGGGATTTACGATGAGCGTGTCACTGTTCTCTCCGCTGGACCTGGGTTTTACCCAGCTCAAAAACCGTTTTCTGATGGGTTCCATGCATACCGGGCTGGAAGAGCATCCGCAGGGTGCAGAACGACTGGCGGCGTTTTACGCCGAGCGCGCGCGGGCCGGAGTGGCGCTGATTGTCACCGGCGGCATCGCCCCCACACCGGAGGGCGTGGTCAGCCCCGGTGCTTCGGTACTGAACGATGAGTCGCAGCTGGCACACCACCGCCGGGTCACCGACGCCGTGCATCAGGCCGGTGGGAAAATTGCCATGCAGATCCTGCACACCGGCCGCTATAGCTATCAGCCCGGCCTGGTTGCCCCTTCGGCGATTCAGGCTCCCATCAATCCCTTTACCCCACGTGCGCTCAGCCACGAAGAGATCCTGGCGCTGATCGCCGCCTATGCCCGCTGCGCGCGTCTGGCACAGCAGGCCGGTTACGACGGCGTAGAGATCATGGCGTCCGAAGGCTATCTGATTAACCAGTTTCTGGTGACCCACACCAATCAGCGCGACGATGAATGGGGTGGCGATGACGTGCGCCGCCGCCGCTTCGCGCTGGAGATTCTGCGCGCGGTACGGGCGGCGGTAGGCGACGAATTCATTATTATCTTCCGCCTGTCGATGCTGGATCTGGTGGACCAGGGCGGCACGCTGGAGCAAACCATCACTCTGGCGAAAGAGGTGGAACAGGCCGGTGCCACGCTGATCAATACCGGTATTGGCTGGCACGAGGCGCGTATTCCGACCATTGCCACCGCCGTGCCGCGTGCCGCTTTCGCCTGGGTGACGCAGGCGCTGAAGCAGCATCTGCGCATCCCGCTGATCACCACAAATCGCATCAATCACCCGGATGTGGCGCAGGCGGTGCTGGATGACGGCTGTGCCGATATGGTATCGATGGCGCGACCGTTCCTGGCCGATGCCGAATTTGTGCTGAAGGCGCAGCAGGGGCGCAGCGATGAGATCAACACCTGCATCGGCTGTAATCAGGCCTGTCTGGATCAGATTTTTGTCGGCAAGCTCACCTCCTGCCTGGTCAATCCCCGCGCCTGCCACGAAACCACCCTGCCGCTGATCCCCGCAGCCGTGCGGAAAAACCTCGCGGTGGTCGGTGCCGGGCCAGCCGGTCTGGCGTTCGCGGTGAATGCCGCCGCGCGCGGGCATCAGGTGACGCTGTTTGACGCGCTGCCCGAAGTGGGCGGGCAGTTCAATATCGCCCGTCAGATCCCGGGGAAAGCGGAGTTCAGCGAAACCCTGCGCTATTTCCGCCGCCAGCTGGATATCCACGGCGTGACCCTGCGGCTCAATCAGTACGTCGGCGCCGCGCAGCTTGCTGACTTTGATGAAGTGGTGCTGGCAACCGGTATTGAGCCCCGCACCCCGGCGATCCCGGGCATCGATCACCCTTCGGTTCTCAGCTATCTGGACGTAATCCGCGATAAAAAACCGGTCGGACAGCGGGTGGCGATTATCGGCGCGGGCGGCATCGGTTTTGATACCGCAGAATATCTGGTGCAGCCTGAAACCGCCGAGCCGCAGGATATCGCCGACTTCTGCGAAGAATGGGGCATTGACCGCACGCTGACCCGGCCCGGAGGCCTGACGCGCCCGGTAGCGCCTCACAGCGCCCGCCAGGTCTGGCTGCTTCAGCGCAAACCCGGTAAGCCCGGTGCAGGGCTGGCGAAAACCACCGGCTGGATACATCGTGCCAGCCTGCAAATGCACGGCGTGCAGATGTGGGGCAGCGTTGAATATCAGCGAATTGATGATGACGGGCTGCATATTCTGCGCGATGGTGAAGCGCAGCTTCTGGCGGTGGATAATATTATTATCTGCGCCGGACAAGAGCCAAGGCGGGAACTGGAAACGCAGCTCCTCGCCCAGGGCAAGCCGCTGCATATTATCGGTGGCGCAGATATAGCCCAGGAGCTGGATGCCCGCCGGGCTATTGCGCAGGGAACTAAACTGGGACTGGGGATTTAGCCTCAGCGCCCGGCGGAGGTGGCAAGGCGCTCCTCGGCATCCCGGGCGCGGGTTATGCGGTTACGCAGGTCGCGGCGGAATATTTCAATCGTCCACATCCAGAGGATATGGCCGAAGGTTTCGGACAGGATTTCATCGGCGGGAAGATCCCACAGGGCCGGTGCCCAACCCGCAGCCGGTAAAACCACGCCGTGAAAAATCACGGTGATGACCAGCGCAAATGCCACGCCCTGCCAGAGCTTAATCGACGGGAAAATCTCCGCCAGCCAGCAGTAGAGCATGGCGAAAAAAACCGAAAACAGGTGGTGAACGCCCGCCACACCCCAGTTCACCACGTGCCCGGACCAGTGATAGATCATCGCTTCGGTGTTCAGGCCCAGATCGTTGAGCATTTCAACAGGCGGAATCGCCCGATCGGCCGTGCGCGGCGGGAATGGATTCTCACTGCCCCACTTAACGAAGCTGGCAACATTACCCCCTGCAAAGCCCGCCAGCAGTGCGGCAGAATAACGGCGATACGATTTATTGGTCATGCGGTAAAGCTCTCCATGCAAAAAATCCTTTAAGTTCCCGGAAATACCGTTCCGGTGATGCAGCATAACCTTTTTTGTACTCGGAAGATTGTTATTGCAGGCGGCAAGGTAAACCCGCAGCATCAATCCATGCACGGCCAGCGAAAATATTTTGGCAAAATGTCGTAAAACGTTAGCCTCGAAGGCGTATAAAAAATCTGTCGCCCGTCCCTTAAGGAGCATTTTGATGTCGTATTCCTGGCGTTCCTCGCTACTTTCCCGCTTCGACTGGCTCGATCACGCCTTTTTACCCGCCGGAGAACGGCCCCCGGTAGAGACGATTTACAACCAGCAGCGGCACAGCGCCCGCGTGGTGCCGAGCGCAACGGCGCTACCGGTAAAAAGCGTGGAGGCCGACGGGCTAATCGCCAGCGATAACCGCCCCGTTGCGGTCTACACCGCGGACTGTCTGCCGATCCTGCTGATAGACGCTAAACAACATCAGGCGGCAGCGGTACACGGTGGACTGAAGGGTATTCTCGGTGGCGTGCTGGCTAATGCCATCCGCCAGCTGTGCCAGAACGGCAGCGCGCCGGGGGACCTGTTTATCGCTATCGGTCCGTCGATTGGTCCCTGCTGCTACGAGCTGGGAAAGGACTTAATTGCTCGCGCGGAGCAGGACGATCCGCACCATCTGGCACCGTTAATGGCGTGGTCTGAGCAGCCGTCGACAAATCCGGCGGCAGTCCGCCCGCAGGCGCAGGGAACGACCGATGGCGTATGGTTTGATTTGCCGCTGTTGGCAAAACGCATCGCGCTGAGGGAGGGGGTTCCGGAGGGGCAAATTGAGCTAAGCGGGATCTGCACCTACTGCATGGCGGAAGAGCAGGCCAGCTACCGGCGCAACACGCACCGCCAGCACGGCTACCAGCAGCGTTTTTCGTGGATCCGCGTAAAAAATTAATGCGCGGCGGTAAGCATCGCAGCCCATCCATCCCAGCGGCGGAGTGGTATGCACGCAGTGTGCGGCATCCCTGCCGCACCGCTGGCGATCAGCGCATTTTCACCGAGCGCAGGATCACAAACTTCTGATTGGTGGCGACGGTGGTGCAGTTGCCAAACAGCTTCTTCATTTTGTGGTAGTAATCCAGGTGGCGGTTGCCGACGATGCGCAGTTCGCCGCCGTACTGCAGGCAGCGGCGGGCATCGCGAAACATCTGCCAGGCAATATGATCGGTGACCGCGTTCTGCTGATGGAACGGCGGATTGCACAGTACCGCGTGCAGACGGTCGGACGGATAGCCCGCCAGCACGTTATTCACGCGAAACTCGCAGCGCGCTAAGTCGTCCGGGCAGTTTGACTCCACGTTCAGGCGGCTGGATGCCACTGCCATATAGGACTCATCCACAAAGTGAACCTGCGCCAGCGGGTTCTGCCGCAGCGCCGTCAGGCCAATCACGCCGTTGCCGCAGCCGAGGTCAACGATCTCACCGTCAATATCTTCCGGCAGGTGCTGCATAAAGAAGCGTGCGCCGATATCCAGCCCGCCACGGGCGAACACGTTGGCATGGTTGTGAATCAGGTAATCGGTGCCGTCCAGCGGCCACGTGGCGATCACATCGCTGTCCGCCAGCTTCGGAGCGCTGAACGTGGTGTAAATCAACCGAGCCTTTTTCCATGCCAGCGAGGTGGTGGTTGGACCGAGAATTTTCTCAAACAGCTGTAGTGTGGAAGTATGGATATCCTTCGCCTTGCCGGCGGCGATAATCTGCGTCTGCGGCGTGACGACTTTACGCAGCGCACGCAGCTGCTGCTCTAATAGCGCCAGGGTTTTCGGCACCTTAATCAGCACCCGCGTTGGTGCCGCAGGAAGCGGTGCCAGGCTGTCCAGCAGCTGCACATCACACTCGTCCAGCTCGTTCAGCGCCAGGTTCTGCCGGGTCGCCTGCTGGTTAAGCCAGGAATCGCTGATGCTGTAAACGCCCTCGCCCGCGACCGCGCAGGCCAGTGCCCCAAAGGTGTCATTGAAAATCAGCGTGGGTCCGCCGGTCACTTCATCGCCGATGTGTTTCAGCAGATATTCATCGGCCGAATCCCAGGCCTGCAACGGGCTTTCTTCGCGCATTTGGGGAAAACGATGCAGCGTCAGCATACGGTTGCTTAGTTCAAGTTGGCTCATGGGAACACCTTAGTGGTAAAATTTCCGCGTTTTATCCCCTAAAATGAGCGAACAGTAAACGTTTTTCTTAAAATTACCCGTAATGGATATCGCGTATCGGGTAACACAGCGCAAATTAATTAGAGAGTTATGACAACATTACGCTATCTCAATGGCTATCCTACTGAACTGATTGCCCGCGTGCAGCAGCTGTCCGATCGCGGCCAGCTGGCAACATGGGTAGAGAAGAAGTATCCCGGCCAGCACAGTATTCAGGACGATAAATCGCTTTATCAGTACGTCGGCGGGCTGAAGCAGCGCTATCTGAAGAACGCCCCGGCGCTGTCGAAAGTGATGTTTGATAATAAGCAGAATCCCGTGAAGGGTACGCTGGGCACAAACACCTTTGTTTCCCGCGTGCAGGGCGGCAAGCTGAAAAGTAATAACGAGATCCGCATCGCCACGCTGTTTCGCGACGGGCCTGAAGAGTTTCTCAAAATGATCGTCGTGCACGAGCTGGCGCATCTGAAAGAGAAGGATCACAACAAAGCGTTCTACCAGCTGTGCTGCCATATGGAACCGGACTATCACCAGCTGGAGTTTGATATGCGCATCTGGCTGAACTTCCGCGACCTGAAATAGCCCTGAAGCCAAAAAACCGGCTAATTTTCTGGCCAAAAATAGTGAGTTAACGTGATATTTTCACTGATTTATTAAGTGAAATATTGCGAAGCAGATCAAATAAACATTCCATAAAGCTCCATATCGGAAAATAAATTCTATAAGTTGCATTGACGACTTTACCGATAACATGATCTCTGGAGCTGGCTATGCCTGTATTAATTGTCGCGATAGGAATCGCAATATTACTGATACTAATCATGGCGTTAAAATGGAATACCTTTGTATCGCTGGTCATCGTTTCGTTTCTGGTGGCGCTGTTTCTGGGAATGGACCCGACGCAAATTGCGCTAACGATTGAGAAAGGGATTGGCGCACAGCTGGGCCACCTGGCGCTGGTGTTTGGTTTTGGTGCCATGCTGGGCCGCCTGGTGGCCGATGCCGGAGGCGGCTACCGCATTGCCGCCACGCTGATCGCCGTCTTTGGCAAAAAGAACACTCAGGTGGCCGTGGTGATTGCCTCGTTTACCGTGGGTATCGCGCTGTTCTTCGAAGTGGGTCTGATCCTGCTGCTGCCGATTATTTACGCCATCGCCCGCGAGCTGAAGCTGCCGTTTCTGTATCTTGGCATTCCGATGGCCGCCGCGCTGAACGTCACCCACGGTTTCCTGCCGCCCCACCCGGCCCCCACGGCGATCTCGCTGGCCTACAGCGCCGATATCGGTCACGTGCTGCTGCTCGGTATTGCGGTCGGCATCCCTACCACCATTGTTTGTGGGCCGCTGTTTAATAAGGTGCTTTATCGTCTGGCTCCGGCGGTGTACCAGGGGCAGAGCGACCTCAGCGCCTTCGGCGAGCAGAAAAGCTATCGCCTGGAAGAGACGCCGGGGTTCCTCTCCAGCGTGCTGACCTCGCTGGCTCCGGTGCTGTTTATGGCGCTGGCGACGGTGGTCGATCTGCTGTTCCCCGGCAGTGATGCTGCGGCGGTGAAAGCGGTGAAGTTTATCGGCACACCAGCGATGGCAATGCTGATTTCGCTGATTATCGCCTTCTGGACCATGGGCTTTGCCCGCGGCCGCAGCGCGGAAGAGATTGGCAAAACGCTAACCAGCGCCATTGCGCAAATCTCTATGATGCTGCTGATTATCGGCGGCGGCGGTGCCTTTAAGCAGGTGATCGTTGACGGCGGCGTGGGCGATTATGTCGCCGGGCTGTTTGCCGCCTCCACCCTGTCGCCGCTGATTATCGCCTGGTCGATTGCCGCGATGCTGCGCGTCTGTTTAGGTTCGGCCACCGTTGCAGCATTAACGACCTCCGGCATTGTGGCACCGATGCTGCCGATGTTTCACATCGATCCGGCGCTGATTGTGCTGGCGACGGGCGCAGGCAGCGTGATTGCCTGCCACGTTAACGATGCCGGATTCTGGATGGTGAAAGAGAGCTTCGGCCTGACCATGAAGCAAACCTTCTGTACCTGGACGGTGCTGACCACCGTGCTGTCGGTTTCCGGGCTGATCTTTATTCTGATTGCGGAAAGGCTGTTCTACTGAGGCAGCCGTTCGTCTGAGGAACATGCTGAGGGGATTGTGCTGCAGGCCAACCGGCCTGCAGCGGGTGCTGAACATCACGGCAGCGCGTAAGCCACCGGGGTGATCGCATTGCGGTCGAGGTTTTTACTCAACGCTTTCACGGCGGAACGCAGCGGGCACAGCGTACCCACGTTGGTTACCCGGCAGTCCGGCTGACGCCACTCCTCGCGCAACAGCGGATGTTTGCCATCCACCTGCTGTAAATTACGCAGATCGTCCAGGCTCTGCCCCTGGAAGTAAACATGCAGGAAACGCTCTCCGGTTTTGCTGTCACGCCAGCGCTCCAGTACCAGGCTGCTGCCCGGCGGGATATTGCCGCGCGTGTAGCCGGGCAGCGTCCAGCTGAAATCCATCAGCGTGCGTACCATCGCGATGTTGGTATCATGCGCCACCAGCAGCAGCCAGCGCGTATCCGGCATGTTATCCGTCGGCTTATTTACGCCCTGCTCAACGCCCTGCAGCATGGCGTTAAGCAGGATGGAACCGCGCTTCTGCGCGGTGTAAAGCACGTCGTTGCTGAGATCGTAATTAGCCGTTAACAGCGGTAAAACGGCGGTGATCTGCGCCGATGAGGTGATATTGCCCCATGCAAGTTGGGCAACCGGCAGGTTTTCATTCCAGCCAAGGCGCAGCGTTTCCACCATATTGGCCAGCACGCTCAGGCCATCAACGTAGGCTTTACCGCTTTTACTCTGTTTAATCTGCCAGGGCTTTTCAAAGAAGGTGCAGGAGGCATCGTCCCGGCACACCGCTTTTTTCAGCGCCTGAACCGCAGGCTGTAACGCCTGCTGACGGGCCGCCAGATCGCCCGCCGTCTCTTTGACCTTCACCAGTTGCGTTGCCGGATCGGTGTTGGTCGCCGGGAACGCTTCGGTCTGGAACAGCGGATCGTGGTCACCCTCAACCCGATGAACGGCTACGCCACAGCCGGGAAACGCACCGTCCACCAGCGCAGCGGCGGTTGCCCGGGTGCGCTGTAGCGGGCTGGCCCGCACATACACGTCCTGCGGCTGCGGGCAGCCCGCAGTGAGCAGCCCCAGCTGGCGATAATGTTCGCCCTGCCAGCGCCCTTTGTTCACCACCGCCGCATAGCCGTGGCCGGTCAGCTCGCCGTCGGCGGTATTCCACTGCGTCCAGGGACGGTTGGTTGCGGCCTCAATATCCGTGCGGTTGCCAGGCGTCGGCGGCCGGATGCCGTGGCGGCTAAGCTCCACCACTTTTTCCAGGTCATAGGTGGCCTCCGCATGTGCCTGAGCGGCGCTGAACCACAGCGTTCCGGCGATAAACAGGCGTGCAGCAGCCTGATGTCTTTTTGCCATCATTGTGTCTTCCTTCTGTTGAGGTAATTAAGATGAAAACAGGGTGCGGCGCTCGCTGGCGTTGCGTCTTGCCACCATCACGGCGGTAACAAAGCACAACAGCGCAGAGATAAGACCGGCTGCCACCCAGAACTGGGACAACGTGTGGAAATCGTAGAGTTTGGTGCCATTTTCCATCACCGACGTTTTATCGATGATGATACCCGTCAGGAATTCACCGAATCCGGCCCCGGCGTAGCTGACAATGCCGATGGTCCCGAGCGCCGCCCCGGCCGCTTTCCGCGAGGAGATATCCACCGCCAGCAGGCCACCGAGGAAACAGGTCAGTGCACCGATAGTCGCGCCGAAGATAACCATCGACAGAATATCGGTGTAGTAATTGCGCGGCAGCCACAGCATCAGCGCGAATCCGGCAGTATTCAGCAGGCTGATAAATCCGGCCATAATACTGCGATTGCGCGAGAAAAAGCGGTCGGAGAGCATGCCCGCCACGATGGTGCCAACAATCCCGGCAACGGCATTCACGCCGATAATCGCCGAGGCTTCAACCGTGCTGTAGCCCTTCCCCTGCTGCAAAAAGAAGATGCCCCACGAATTTACGCCATAGCGGTCGATGTACATAAACGCCGAGGCCAGCGCCAGCGTCCACAGCGCCGGGTTGCGCAGCGCCATCAGCTGATTGCTAAACACCGATCCTTTGGCCTCTTCTTCTTCCTGCGGTTCGTTGCTGATGTCATGAATCGACGGGAAGCCGCTGCTCTGCGGTGAATCACGCATAAACAGCAGCATCAGCACCACGCCCGCCGCGCCCAGCGCTGCGGTAGAGAGGTAGCCCATATGCCAGCCGTAGCCCGCAATCACCGCCGCGATCACGATGTAGGTCAGCGCCTCGCCGATGTTATGCGCCGTCGACCAGATGGAATAGAAGGTGCCGCGCTCTTTGGTGCCGTACCAGCGCGCGAGGGAAACCGCACATGGCCCCACCCCCATCGACTGCGCCCAGCCGTTGATGCCCCAGAAAATGGCCAGCATCATCGCGTTGGTGGTCATGCCCATCATCAGGTTCATCCCCGCGCTGAGCAGCAGCCCAAGACTCATAAAGCGCACCACGTTGGCGTGATCGGCCAAAAACCCGTTAACCAGTTTGCCGATGGCGTAGCTGAAAAACAGCGCCGAGCCGATCATCCCCAGCTCAGAGGGCGAAATACCCAGCTCCACCAGCGCGGTTTTCGCCACGGTGAACGAGAGCCGACAGACGTAAAACGTTACGTAGGCCAGCGTCATCGCCAGAAACGTTTGCCAGCGCACGCTGCGGAAGCGCTGTTCATTGAATACGGCGGTAGTTTTCGCCGGGCTGGCCCGGAAAAAACGGATTAATCCAGACATCATCTTGTCTCCGTAGGGCGGAGGCGGTGCTGATTGATTTTGTCTTCGTCCCTGAAGGCTGTTTCCGTGTTATGTAGAGTACGCAATCAGATGCCAGACCCGTGCAGGTTAGTTTAAGGGTTGAACAACCCATTGTTTTAATTGTGGATAGAGCGTTTTACTGGCCAGCAGCACCGGATTGCCTTGCGCAATGCCGTCCGCCGCCAGGTAATCGTTGGTGGCCCCGCCCGCTTCGCGCATCAGCACGATCCCCGGCAGCCCATCCCACGGATTCATATGCGGTTCGTAATAGCCAATCAGGCGACCGGCGGCGGCCCAGGCGCTCATCAGCGCGCCGGAACCGTTGCGGACAAACATGCCGCCGTGCTGCAACAGTTGGTCGAGAAACGGCAGGAAATCGGCCGCCGTCACGCGGTGCGAGGTCCCCACGCCCATCACGCCACCGGCAACCGTTTCTGCCGAATGCGGCGCGATTCTCCGATCGTTGAGCCAGGCCCCTTCCCCTTTCAGGGCATGGAAAAGCTCCTGGTGATTGGGGTCATACACCACGCCAATCACCGGTTCACCGTCAACGACCACCGCCAGCGACAGGCACCAGGTGTGCAGGCCGTTAAGGAAACAGCTGGTGCCATCGATCGGATCGACGACCCACAGTACGCGCTGGTGTGCATCGGACGTGCCGCTCTCCTCGCCCAGAAACCCGTCTTCCGGGAACGCCTCTGCGATGCGTGATTTGACAAAGGACTCCACCTCGCGGTCGGCCAGGCTAACCACATCCTGCGCATCGCAGCCCTTGTGTTCGACCCGCAGGCTGTCGCGCTGCTGATAGAATCCATAAGCCAGTTTTCCCCCGGACTCAGCAAGACTGCAGGCGAAGCGGTAGCGCGCCAAAAGCGAATCGTTTTCTCGGGTTGTCATAACATCTCCTGAAAATGCACACGTGTGCATTTGTTAACAAAAAATAAGCCCCGTAGGGCGAAAGAGAGTGTGACGGCAGTTCACAGAATAATCTGTGAGCTACCGCATAAAATTAATTTTTCATTACGCGCTCTGGCGAATGATTAATTTCACCGGCACGGCGCGATGGCGGGAAGGAAGATCGAACTGGGCAATACGGGTGATCAAAAGATCCACCGCCTGCTGCGCCAGACCTTCAGTATCTTGTTGAATAGTCGTCAAATGATAGGGGTCCCAGTCCGCCTGGGGAATATCATCAAAGCCCATGACGGCGGGTAGCGGATCGTCGCCGTTGAGCGTTCGCAGACCGTCGATCGCGCCTAAAGCCAGCATATCCGTGGCGCAAAGCAGCACCTGGCAGGAACGTAATTCAAGCGCTGCTGCCTTGCCAGCCGCATAGCCGCCGCCGGGGATAAACCGCGTGGCAATAGTCAGGTCCGGCGCGCAGGCCAGCAGCGCCTGATAGCGATCTTCCGTACTGAAATTACGCCGCTCTTCGCCGATAAACCCAACGTGTTTCCAACCGCGCTGGCGGCAGTAATCCGCCATCAGCTGCATACCCTGGGCGTTATCGCTGGCGACACGATCGCAGCCTGCCAGATCGGCATCCCGGTTGATTAAGGTCACCGGGATCTTACGCTCCAGATACTCTTCGGCCAGCGACAGCGGCGGCGCGCCGGAGGTGATAATCACCCCGGCCACGTGGTAGCTGAGCAGCTGTTTTAGTGAGGGAGCCAGCTGTTCCGGATCGTCGGCATTCATCAGCAGCGGCATAAAACCGTGCAGCGCCAGCTGATGAACCAGCGGCGACAGCAGCTTGCTGCGGAAGGGGTTATCGAAACCGGCGGTGACGATGCCGATAAAGTTGCTGCTGCCGGTGATCATCGTGCGGGCGATGATATTGACCTGGTAACCCAGCGTTTCCGCTGCGGCGAGGACTTTTTTCCGCGTTTTTTCCGCCACGGAGGCACCCGGGGTAAACGTGCGGGAAACCGCAGAGCGTGATACCCCTGCCAGGCGGGCGACATCTTCGGCATTGACCCAGTTTTTTTTCTTCTCGCTCATGCTCACTCTGCGCGGGTTACGGTGTGCGTGAGCCTATGTTAACCTCCCCGCACCGATCCGCGCCACACCACATCGGCCTGATAGACCAGACTGTCGTGCTGCTGCTCACTTTGCGGGGTAAAGCCGTTTTCCGCCTGCTCGGTCTGGATCAGCCACTGCACCGCGTCGCGGGCAAAGCGCTCTACCGGCTGGGCAAAAGTGGTCAGATTGAAGGATGACCACCCGGCCTGCACGATATTATCGAATCCTATCAGGCAGATATCCTCCGGCACGCTGACCGCAAAGCGGTGCCGTGCTTCATCCATAAAGCCGCAGGCCACCAGGTCGGTGACGCAAAATACCGCATCCGGGCGCTGCTGGCGGGTCAGCAGGCGGTGCGCCAGAATCTGACCGCTTTCATAGGATGTGGAACCAAAACGCTCAACGGTGACCGCTAATCCGGCCTGCTCCGCCACCGCGACAAACGCGGCTTCGCGCTTCATCAGGCTGGGCGTTCCGGCCAGCGAGTTGGCAAACGCCAGATGCCGACAGCCCGCGCGCTGAAAGGCCATCACCGCTGTTTCGGCCGCCGATTGTGCATCCAGATTAATACTCAGCGATCCGGGCAGCGACTCATCGCGGTTAATCAGAATAATGCGCTGTCCGTGCTTATAGCACTGGCGGGTGATGGCGCGGTCCGGCATGCCGGAAAGGATAATCGAGGCGTCGGCGCGGAAATTAATCGCCTGCTGCAGCGCCGCCGAGACGCTGTTGTCCGAGCGGTCGGTGTTGATAAGCATCGCCACTTTCCCCGCCTCCTGCAAAAACTGGGTCAGCCAGCGCACCAGCATCGCGCGGTAGGGGGTAGCGATTTCAGACACCACCAGGCAGACAATCCCGCTGCGGTTGCGCACCAGCCCACGCGCCAGATGATTGACGTGATAGCCCAGTTCCTCTGCCGCTTTCATCACCCGCGCACGGGTCGTTTCCGACACGCTGGCCCCCGGCGTATAGGTCCGCGACACCGCAGAACGCGAAACCCCCGCACGGTCGGCCACGTCCTGCGCACTCACCACCGCTTTCTCATTTTGCATGCTGCTCTCCATCAAAATCCCGGCTGAGATTGAGTCTGCCTCAGATTGCAAAGCTGTGCAAACTGACCGATATCACAATTGTTATATTTTTGTGACAAGGGCTGCTAATTCAGCTGCAAGCCATTTGACAGTTTATTTCTTGTTCATTATTACTTTGCACACACGTGCAAAAACAGGTGCCAGTGAAGCACCAACCCTACAAACCAAGGAGATCATCATGCGATATACCTCAATGGCCATCGCGCTATCCCTCTGTTGCACTGCTTTACCGTTTGCCGCCTCGGCGGCGGGCAATCTGAATATGGTCTGCTCGGCGGATGTGGTGGTGTGCGAGCATATGACGCGTATTTTTAGCCAGTCTCATCCCGATATTAAAGTCAGCATGGTCCGCCTGTCGGCGGGCGAGGCCTATGCGCGGCTGCGCAGCGAGGCGCGCAATCCGCGCACCGATATCTGGTGGGCGGGCACCGGCGATCCGCATATGCAGGCGGCGGATGAAGGGCTGACCCAGGTGTATAAATCACCGCTGCTGACCGAACAGCAGGACTGGGCGCAGAAGCAGGCTGAAAACTCCGGCTATCGCACGGTCGGCATCTACGCCGGAGCGCTCGGCTGGGGTTACAACACCAAACTGCTGGCCGACAAAAAACTGAAGGAGCCGACCTGCTGGGCCGATCTGCTCGATCCGGGCTTTAAGGGTGAGATCCAAATCGCCAACCCGAACTCCTCCGGCACCGCCTACAACACCCTGGCCACGCTGGTGCAGATCATGGGCGAAGATAAAGCCTTCGATTATCTGAAAAAGCTCAACGCCAATGTTTCCCAGTACACCAAGTCCGGTTCCGCACCGGTGAAATCCGCCGCGCGCGGGGAAACCACGGTCGGTATCGTGTTTATGCACGATGCCGTGGCGATGCAGGTGGATGGCTTCCCGATCAAGACCGTTGCACCGTGTGAAGGCACCGGCTACGAAATTGGCTCAATGTCGATCGTCAAAGGCGCGCGTAACCTCGCCAACGCCAAAGTCTGGTACGACTGGGCGCTGAGCGCGGAAGCTCAGTCACATATGAAAGAGGCCAAATCCTTCCAGCTGCCGTCCAACCGCAACGCCGAGATTTCCGAATATGCGCCGCGCTTTGAGAACATCAAGCTGATCGACTACGACTTCAAAACCTACGGCGATTCCGCCAAACGCAAAGCGCTGCTGAGCCGCTGGGACAAAGAGATCGGTGCCAGCGCGCAGTAATCCCCGCCGTTTTGTGATGCTGATACGCGGTGGCTTCGGCCTGATGTCCGCTTCAGCCTGGTTTTCAGGTCGAGGTATGTCATGAATGCAAATAATCGTCGTCTGACCGGCGCGCTGATAATGGGCGCGGCGGCTTTGCTGCTGCTGCCGTGGTACAGCCTTGAGGCCGGTTTCTTTGACGGCGGCTGGCTGATAAGCCTGTGGAGCGATGCCGCGACGGCCCCGGCGCTCTGGCAGCTGGGCGAACATCCGTGGCTGGCAATAGCGGTGGCGCTGTTCGCGCTGTGCGGCGGCTGCGGCCTGTTGCCGTCGGGCGCACGCAGCCGGTTGCTGCTGCTGTTCAGCGCCCTCGGCGTGCTGTTTTTAATCATTGAAGGCCATGCGATTGGCTACAGCGGCTGGAGCTGGCTGTGGCTGGAAAACCGTTTTGGCGCGCTGGAATCAGGCCAACCGGCGATGGGTGCCGGTGCGCTGCTGCTGCTGGCCACCTTTCTGCTGCTGTTCTCCTTCGCGTTGGCCGAACGCGGTGTGATGAAGGGCGATGCTTTTGTGGTGGCTTCGCTGGTGTTGCTGACGGCGCTGGTCAGCATCTTTGTGCTTTATCCTGTGCTGAGCATGTTCGTGGTGTCGGTGCAGGATGTGGACGGCAGCTTCCAGCCCGCGGGCTTAATCAGCAATATTCAGGACCCGGCCATCTGGAGCCTCTCCTGCTTAAACGGCGGCACCTGCGGCACGGCCTGGCGCACGCTGTGGCTGGCGCTAATGACCGCAACGGGATCGACGCTGCTGGGGCTGGCGTTTGCCCTTGCCGCCACGCGCACCCCGCTGCCGTGCAAAAAAGCGCTGCGCATGCTGACCATCCTGCCGATCATTACCCCGCCGTTTGTGATCGGCCTGGCGCTGATCCTGCTGTTTGGCCGCTCCGGCGTGGTAACCGAGCATCTGGCGGCGCTGTTTGGCATCGAGCCGGGCCGCTGGCTGTATGGTTTAACCGGCATCTGGATTGCTCAAGTGCTGTCGTTTACACCAATCGCCTTCCTGGTGCTGATTGGCGTGGTAGAGGGCGTTAGTCCTTCGCTGGAGGAAGCTTCGCAGACGCTGCGCGCCAACCGCTGGCGCACCTTCAGCCGCGTGTCGCTACCGCTGATGGCCCCCGGGCTGGCTAACGCCTTCCTGATTAGCTTTATCGAAAGTATGGCCGACTTCGGCAACCCGATGGTGCTCGGCGGCAGCCACGGCGTGCTGTCTACCGAGATCTTCTTCTCGGTGGTCGGGGCGCAAAACGATCCGAGCCGCGCGGCGGTGCTGGCGATGATCCTGCTGTGCTTTACTCTGGCGGCGTTTATCCTGCAGCGGCTGTGGCTGGGCGGCAAGAACTTCGCCACGGTCACCGGTAAAGGCGACGGCGGCCAGCACGGCCAGCTGCCTCGCGCGCTGCGTTTTGGCGTGTACGGCATGGTGATCCCGTGGGGCCTGTTCACCCTGGTGATCTACGGCATGATTGTGGTGGGCGGCTTTGTGCAGTCGTGGGGGCTGGACAGTTCCCTGACCATCAATCACTACGTCCGTGCCTTCGGCATCAGCTTTAGCGAGGGGCATCTGCTATGGAGCGGTGTGGCGTGGAACTCGTTCTGGACCACGCTGGAGATCGCACTGATCGCCGCGCCGCTGACGGCGATCGTCGGGCTGCTCACAGCCTGGCTGATCGTGCGGCAGAAGTTTGCCGGTCGCCAGACCTTTGAGTTCCTGCTGATGCTCAGCTTCGCCATTCCCGGCACGGTCATCGGCGTCAGCTACGTGATGGCCTACAACCTGCCGCCGCTGGAGATTACGGGCACCGCGCTGATTCTGGTGGCCTGCTTTGTCTTCCGTAATATGCCGGTGGGCGTTCGCGGCGGCATCGCAGCAATGAGCCAGCTGGATAAAAGCCTGGATGAAGCCTCTCTGACTCTCGGCGCTAACAGCTTCCGCACGCTGCGTAAGGTGGTGCTGCCGCTGCTGAAACCGGCGATCAGTGCCGCACTGGTGTATGCCTTTGTGCGGGCGATCACCTCGATCAGCGCGGTGATCTTCCTTGTGAGCGCGCAGTACAACATGGCGACGTCCTATATCGTCGGACTGGTAGAAAACGGCGAATACGGCGTGGCGATCGCCTACTCCACGGTGCTGATCGTGGTGATGCTGCTGATTATCGGCGTATTCCAGTGGCTGGTCGGGGAACGGCGGCTGCGTCGCGTCACTCGCCCGGTAGATGTGCCTGCAACGCCCGCTTCCACCTCTTTAACCCAGGAGAATGCCGTATGACAACCCTGAATGCCGGTTCCGTGGTGTTTGAGCACGTTTCAAAACGCTTCGCGGGCTTTAACGCCCTGCCCGACCTGTCGCTGACGGTGGAGCCGGGTACGCTGGTCACGCTGCTTGGCCCATCCGGCTGCGGTAAAACCACCACGCTGCGGCTGCTGGCCGGGCTGGAGCACCCGACATCCGGGCGCATTCTGATTGGCGGTAAAGACGTCACTCACCTGCCGGCCAACGAACGCGATGTGGCGATGGTGTTTCAGTCCTACGCGCTGTTTCCGCATATGAGCGCGCTCGATAATATTATGTACGGCCTGCAATCCTCCGGCATCAGCAAGCGCGAATCGCAGGACCGCGCGCGGGAGGGGCTGAAGCTGGTGGGGTTAGAGAACCAGGGCCAGCGCCTGCCGTCCGAACTTTCCGGCGGCCAGCAGCAGCGTATCGCCGTGGCGCGCGCGCTGGTGCTGGAACCGCAGGTGCTGCTGCTGGATGAGCCGCTGTCCAATCTTGATGAGCGCCTGCGCCGCCGCGTGCGTACAGACATCCGCGATCTGCAACAGCGGCTCGGCTTCACTGCGGTGTATGTCACCCACGATCAGGAAGAAGCGCTGGCGGTATCCGATAAGATTATCGTGATGAAAGAAGGCAATATCGCCCAGCAGGGCGCACCTGAAAGCCTCTATCGCGCGCCGAATTCGGTGTTTATCGCCGACTTTATGGGCGAGGCCAATATTCTGCCGTGCGAAGTGGAGCAGATTGAGGGCGCAGAGGCGCTGGTACGGCTCGGCAACCAGCGCTATCGCGTGCGCGGCAACGGCGTGAAAACCGGCGCGGCTCAGCTCTCCGTCAGGCCGCAGTTCATTACCCTGCGCGATGATGGCGTTGGTGCGCTGCCGGGGGAAGTGACGCACAGCACCTGGCTGGGCGATCACATTGAATATGAGGTGGCAACCGAACTGGGGCCGCTGTTTATTGTCGATGCGCAGATGGAACAGCAGCGGCCGCTGGCTTCACGCGTGGCGATTGATTTTAAACCGCAGGGCCTGGCCCTGATTGCTGGCTAATTTAAGGATAGATAATGAGTGAATCAGTAAACCATGATGCACTGCTGGCGCGGCTGGCGCTGGCGGAAAAAGTGGCGCGTGCCGGGGGAGAAAAGGCGCTGGCGTATTTCCATCAGCGCGACAGCCTGGTGGTGGAAACCAAACATGATTTGCAGGACGTGGTGTCCAAAGCGGATCGCGAAGTTGAGCAGATGATCGACCAGCAGATCCGCGCTCAGTACCCGGACGACGGTTTTCTGGGGGAAGAGTATGGCCTTCAGGCGGGGTCGTCGGGCTATACCTGGGTGGTCGATCCGATTGACGGCACCAGCCCGTTCCTCAACGGCATGCCCAACTGGTGCGTGTCGGTGGCGGTATTGCAGGACGGCGTACCGGTGATTGGGGCGATTTATGCCCCTTACTATCAGGAGTGCTACGTCGCCGCGCTGGGCCACGGGGCTACGCTGAACGGCAAGCGGTTACAGGTTGATCCTGCCCGCACGCTGCAAAACCACGTCACCGGATTTGGTGCCAACAGCTACGTCAGCCCGGATGAGGTGGGGAAAATTCTGGCCTCGCTGCTGGATGCGGGCGGCAACTTTATCCGCATCGGTTCCGGCGCGCTGATGCTGGCCTGGGTGGCCGCGGGCCGTGTGGTGGGCTACTACGAACCTTATATGCACGCCTGGGACTGCCTGGCCGGTTATTGCCTGGTAAAAGAGGCGGGCGGCTGGTATCACCCGTTTAATACCGAAGGCGATCGCCTGCTGAAAGGCGCGCAGGTGCTGGCGGTAGCCCCGGGTGCGGAAGCGGATCTGCGGCGCATTGCCGGGCTGTAGCTCCGGGCGCAGCGCGGACCTGAAGCGCATTGCCAGACCGTAACGCAGGCGAAAAACCAGCAAGCAACGGACTCTACACCCACTTAGTACAGACCAAACGCCTTACCTGCCTCCGGCGGGTAAGGCCCCTCCTTAGCTATTGTTATGCTGACGAAACTCCTGGTCAGCCACACAGCAGATACCCTCAGTTCACCCATGTTCTCAATGCTGCATGACGAATGTTTTCCGCCTGGCTTTTATCAGATAAAGTCCTTTGCCTTCTGGATCAGGCTGGTTTTGGTCAGCGCCCCGACGTATTTACGCTCCTGCGGATTATTCAGCACCGGCAGGCGCTCCAGCGTGATGCGGGCAAACGCCTCCCAGCCTTCCCGAATGGTCTGGTTTTCAAAGATGGTCGGGAAGCTGGAATCCATCACGCAGCTCACCGGCGAGGTCAGAGTGATCTCCTTATCCAGCACCTTGTGCGAGATATCGTGAATCGAAACGGCGCCGAGGAAGGTGCCTTTGTGGTCGATGACGTAAACAAAGCGCTCGCGCTTTAGCGAACTGACCGCCAGCGCTTTACCCACCGAATCCTCCGGCGTCAGCGCCGCGCCGGAGACGATAAACTGCGAGATAATGCCGTTATCAAAATCGAACTTGGCATCAGAACGGCTGAAGTGGCTGTTGACCACCGAATAGGTGCTGCCCGACTGCAGGCGATAGGCCAGCATCGACGCCAGCACGCAGGCGATCATAGTGGGGAACAGCAGGCTGCTGTTGAGCGTCATTTCCAGCACCATCAGCATCGCCATCAGCGGTGCCTGGCTTACCGAGGACAGCACAGCGCCCATGCCGACGGCGGCAAACACTTCGGCGTTGCTGACCGGCACGCCCGCCATGATGGCCACCAGCGCCACCAGCTGCCCCATCAGCGCGCCAATCAGCAGCGCCGGGGTAAACAGACCGCCTACCGCACTGGAGCCGACCGAGATCGCCGTTGCCAACATTTTTAGCAGCAGCAGGGCCGCCAGCATCGGCAGCAGGAAGCTGCCCGCCATAATGCGCACGATCACTTCATAGCCGTTGCCGAGGATTTGCGTGCTGCCGATCGCCAGCGCGCCCACCAGCACGCCGCCCAGCCCCAGCCGCAGCGGCAGGCTGCCGATACGGCCGAACTGTCGCTTGCTCTGACCAATCAGCCAGATCATCGCCCAGCCAAACAGCCCGGCCAGCAGACCAATCCCCACCGTCAGCAGGATGCTTTCCGGCGTCAGCTCAAACTGCGCGTGGGAAAAGGGATAAATCGCCGAACGATAGCCAAGTGACCACATGGTCAGCACCGCAACACCGGAGGAGATTATCAGCGGGATCAGCCGCTGCATGGCCGAAATGCCGAAGGCGATTTCCGCCACAAAGATCGCCGACGCCAGCGGCGCATGATAAACCGACGACAGACCGGCGGCAGCGGCCATCGCTACCACGTCGCTGTTTTTCAGCGGCAGGGATTTAAACAGCCAGCGCCCCATCAGGCTGCCGCTCAGCGCAGATAACTGCACCATCGGCCCTTCCCGGCCGATGGAGGCACCGCTGCTGATACTGGCCAGCGAGGAGAGGCCACGAAACAGCGAGGTGCGGGTTGGCACGCTATCCAGCCGGGCGTTGATCACGTCCAGATAGTCGGTGCGAATAGTATCCTTTTGTTCTAATGCCGTGGCGTAGCGCAGAAAAAATCCGGCAATCAGCCCGCCGACGCCGACGATTAGCGGCCAAAAATACCAGGGGTAAATGTGCATAGCTTCGGTGATGTCCTGCTCCCCACTGAACACCAGCCCGTCGATCAGCTCGATCAGTTTACGAAAACCCAACGTGACCAGCGACGCCACCAGCCCGACCGGGATCGCCACCAGAATGCTGGTCCAGTTAAGTGCATGTTTAGTGCCAATCGACATCTTTTTACCCCGAAATTCTTTTCTCTATCGTGCGAGAGCCGCTGCGAAAAATCAAATCGTGACCGCTGCGGCGACAGGGCGTTTTTAGCCATTGCGCCAGCGTCATCGCATGTTAATCTGCTTTTTCCCTTTTTGGCCGCTATCGCCCCGGTGCGCCCGGCCATCCCAGAGAACGGACTATACTATGATTCGCTTTGCCGTCGTTGGAACCAACTGGATCACCCGTCAGTTTGTCGATGCCGCTCATGAAACGGGCAAATTTAAGCTGACCGCCGTCTATTCACGTACGCTGGAACAGGCACAGACTTTCGCCAACGATTACCCGGTAGAACAACTTTTTGACTCGCTGGAAGCGATGGCCCAGTCCGATCTGATCGATGCCGTTTATATTGCCAGCCCGAACGCCCTGCACTGCCCGCAGTCGCTGCTGTTCCTGCGTCATCGCAAGCACGTCATCTGCGAAAAACCGCTGGCGTCAAACCTGCGTGAAGTGCAAGAGATGATCGCCTGCGCGCGGGAACATCAGGTGGTGCTGTTCGAGGCGTTCAAAACCGCCAGCCTGCCGAACTTCCAGGTTTTACAGCAGTCGCTGCCGAAGATCGGCGTGCTGCGTAAGGCGCTGATTAACTACTGCCAGTATTCATCCCGCTACCAGCGCTACCTTGACGGTGAAAACCCAAATACCTTTAATCCGCGCTGGTCCAACGGCTCGATTATGGATATTGGCTACTACTGCCTGGGCACCGCGGTCAGCCTGTGGGGTGAGCCGCAGAAGGTTACCGCCAGCGCGACGCTGCTGGAAAGCGGCGTGGATGGTGCAGGCACCGTTCTGCTGGACTACGGCAGCTTTGACGTGACCGTGCAGCATTCCAAAATCAGCCAGTCGGTGCTGCCGAGCGAGATCCAGGGGGAGGCCGGTTCGCTGGTCATCGAGCACGTTTCTGAATGCCAGAACGTCAGTTTCGTGGCGCGCGGCGCGAAGCCGCAGGACCTCACTCAGCCGCAGCATATCAATACCATGCTGTATGAGGCGGAAACCTTTGCGCGCCTGATAGAAACCAATGAGATTAATCACCCCGGCCTGAACTACTCGTTAAGCGTGGCGCGGCTGCTGACGGAAATCCGCCGCCAGACCGGCGTGGTATTCCCGGCCGATGCTCAGGAACCCACGTCAGACCTCTAATCTTCCCGATCGCGTAATGCTGCGGGCCTCTCCTGCCGCAGCACTGCTTTATGCCGACCGATAGCGGCTAATTCCGAATTTTCGCTTCCCCTGACAGAACATTTCCTTATACTTCCCTGCGCAAACACACATAAGCCGCCGCAATGTAGTGCCGTGCGGCAGAACTATAGATAACGACAGTGATTTAAAATTATGAGTAGAGAAAACAGCGGGCGCGGAGTCATCCAGCGCCTGATGCAGGGAAGCCTGGTAACACAAATCATGATCGGACTGCTGGCGGGTATCGCGCTGGCCTGGTTCTCAAAAAGTAATGCTCTGGCCGTTGGCCTGCTGGGCGAGCTGTTCGTTAGCGCCCTGAAAGCCGTTGCGCCTGTTCTGGTTCTGGTGCTGGTGATTGCATCTATCGCCAGCCATCAGCAGGGGCAGAAAACCAATATTCGCCCGATCGTGATGCTGTATCTGCTCAGCACCTTCTGCGCCGCCGTGGTGGCAGTGATCGCCAGCCACCTGCTGCCGCAGAGCCTGACGCTGCGCGCGGCGAGTACCGAAATCACCCCGCCTTCCGGCATTCTGGAAGTGCTCGACGGCCTGCTGATGAGCATGGTGGCCAACCCGATTGAAGCGCTGATGAAAGCCAACTACATCGGCATTCTGGTATGGGGTATCGGCCTGGGCCTGGCGTTCCGCCACAGCAGCGCCACCACCCGCGCCTTCCTCAGCGATGCATCTGATGCCGTGACCCGCCTGGTGCGCGTAGTGATCCGCTTTGCGCCGATCGGTATCTTCGGCCTGGTCGGTTCGATTCTGGCCTCAACCGGCTTTGAAGCGCTGTGGGATTACGCACATCTGCTGGGCCTGCTGCTGGGCTGTATGCTGCTGATGGCGCTGGTATTTAACCCGATTCTGGTGTGGTGGCAGATCCGCCGCAACCCGTATCCGCTGGTGTTTACCTGCCTGCGTGAAAGCGGCGTGACCGCCTTCTTTACCCGCAGCTCGGCGGCGAATATCCCGGTGAATATGGCGCTGGCGAAAAAACTGAATCTGGATGAAGACACCTACTCCGTCTCGATCCCGATCGGGGCCAATATCAGTATGGCTGGGGCATCAATTACCATTACCGTGCTGACGCTGGCGGCGGTGAATACGCTGGGGATTCATGTCGATGTCGGCACGGCCATTCTGCTGAGCCTGGTGGCGTCGATCTGCGCCTGCGGTGCATCCGGTGTGGCCGGTGGCTCGCTGCTGCTGATCCCGGTGGCCTGTAATATGTTCGGTATTCCGAATGAGGTTGCGATGCAGGTGGTGGCGGTCGGCTTTATTATCGGCGTGCTGCAGGATTCTGCGGAAACCGCGCTGAACTCATCGGCGGATATTCTGTTTACCGCAGCGGCCTGTATGGCGGAAGATCGCCGCGCTGGCGTGGTGAAGTCGCAAACGCAAGAGTAATCCCGACCGGCCTGGTTTCCCTCTCTGTGGGAAACCAGGCTTTTTTTATTACAATGTGACCCCACTTTTAAAGATTGCCAGCTCGCGGAACTCATTCACTTCATTGCGCGCCGGTCGCCCGTTAGCAATCTCAACGATGGTATCCACAAAGCTCGCCAGCAGTTCCGGCATTTCGGTACCGTGAATCAGCTGACCGGCATCGAAGTCGATCCAGTGCGGCTTCTTCTTCGCCAGCTCGCTGTTAGTAGCCAGTTTGACCGTCGGCACAAATCCGCCGTACGGCGTGCCGCGCCCGGTACTGAACAGCACCATATGGCAGCCCGCACCGGCCAGCGCGCTGGTCGCCACCGCATCGTTACCCGGTGCGCTCAGCAGATTCAGGCCCGGCTCCTTCAGCCGCTCGCCGTACTTCAGCACGTCCACCACCTGGCTCTGCCCGGCTTTTTGCGTGCAGCCCAGCGACTTCTCTTCCAGCGTGGTGATACCGCCCGCTTTGTTGCCCGGTGACGGGTTTTCATAGATCGGCTGGTTGTGGGCGATAAAGTATTTCTTAAAGTCGTTGACCATGCTGACGGTTTTGTCGAAGGTCGCTTCGTCGCGGCAGCGGCTCATCAGAATACGTTCCGCACCAAACATTTCCGGCACCTCGGTCAGCACCGTGGTGCCGCCGTTGGCGATCATCTGGTCCGAGAAGCGGCCCAGCAGCGGGTTGGCGGTGATGCCGGACAGGCCGTCCGAGCCGCCGCACTCCAGGCCGAACTTCAGCTCGCTGAGTTTGCCCGGCTGGCGCTGGTCGTGCCGCATCATTTCGTACAGCGCGTGAAGCTGCTCCAGCCCCGCTTCCACTTCATCATCCTGCTGCTGGCAAATCATGTAGCGCACGCGGCTGTCGTCATACGCACCCAGCGTCTGGCGGAACTCATCCACCTGGTTATTTTCGCAGCCGAGGCCGATCACCAGCACCGCACCGGCGTTCGGATGGCGCACCATGTTTTGCAGCATGGTTCGGGTGTTTTCATGGTCCTGCCCCAGCTGTGAACAACCAAAGGTATGGCTGAACAGATGCACGCCGTCGATGCCTTCCGCCTGGTTGGTCTCCTTCAGGAAGCGCTGCAGGATCTGCCGGGCGATACCGTTGACGCAGCCAACCGTTGGTAGTATCCACAGCTCGTTGCGGATGCCGACATCACCATTATCACGGCGGAAGATCTGCACCTCGCGGTCCGCAGCCTGCGGCGGCACGGTAGCAAAGTCGGGCAGATATTCATATTCATCCAGATCGCTCAAATTCGTACGCGCGTTCTGTGAGTGGATGATTTCGCCGGGCGCAACGGGGCGGGTAGCGTGCCCGATCGGCAGGCCATACTTCATCACCAGATCGCCGGTTTCCAGCGGCTGAAGGGCAAATTTGTGCCCGCGCCCCACCGGCTGGGCCAGCACGACGGAATGCTGGCCGATAGTAACCTGCTCCCCCTCTTCCAGGTCGCGCAGCGCGACGGCAACATTATCCAGATCGTGAATTTTTATCAGACTTTGCATCGCGAATACCTTACTTAATCTGCGCCAGCGCGGCGCGCATACCAACGGTAATAATCTGCTCCAGCTGAGCGGTCACGCTCGCCGTCAGGCCCGGAAGACGGTTCAGATCCTGCCCCCAGTGGGCGGCATCGGACAGCACGTCGTTGACCAGCTGGCCGAGGGGAATGTCGTGTGCCTCCGCCAGCTGCCACAGCGTAGCGAAGCGCTCCAGCCAGTGGGCGTCGTCTTGAAGTGCGTAGCGGGTGCCGCTGCGCTCGCCGCGGTAGTACGCCAGCAGGGCCGCAAAGGCAAAGCTCAGGCGCGGAGACGGAGCGCCCTGCTGTTCAACCTGCGTCAGCAACGCAGGCAGCAATCGGGTGCGGAACTTCGTCATGCCGTTTAACGCAATCGCGCTGAGCTGATGGCGGATAAACGGGTTACGGAAACGCTTGAGCACCGCATCGGCGAAGGCATTCAGCTCTTCCGGGGACTGTTCCAGCGTTGGGATAATCTCCTGGCGCAGCGTGGCATCAATAAAGGCGGCCACCTCCGCGTCGTCCATCGCTTCTCCGACGGTATCCAGCCCGGCGAGAAACGCGACCGGCACCATCGCAGTGTGTGCGCCGTTGAGGATTGCCACTTTGCGCGCCTTATACGGAGCAATATCGTCAACCATGCGAATATTCAGCGGCAGCTGGTCCAGATGCAATGCCTGGGCCACCCATTCCGGCCCTTCAATAATCAGCTGGTAGTAAACTTCACCCGCCACCAAATAGTCGTCGCGATAGCCCAGCTCAGCGTGCAGATCGGCGGCATTATCGGGGTAGCCGGTCACGATGCGGTCTACCAGCGTCGAGCAGAAGATGTTGCTCTGTTCGACCCACTGAGCAAACGCCGCCGGCAGCTGCCATTCGCGGGCCAGCTGCAGCACCAGCTCCCGCAGCGCGGCACCGTTATCGTCAATCAGTTCGCAGGGCAGGATCACCCAGCCTTTATCCGCCGCGCCATCAAAATGCTGCCAGCGCTCCAGCAGCAGCCGCGTCAGTTTGGCCGGGAAGCTGACCGGGGGAGCGCTGTCCAGCGTGTCGGCAGCATCCAGGCTGATGCCCGCTTCAGTGGTATTGGAGAAGACAAATTTCATCTCCGGGTTACGCGCCAGCGCCAGAAATCCTTCGTAATCTTCTACGGGATGAATCTCGCGATTAACCGAGCGGATCAGCCGACTTTCGCTGACCACTTTCCCTTCATCGTTAATACCGCGGATCAGCGTAGTATACAGCCCCTGCTGGCTGTTCAGGCTGCGCTTAGCCGCACTGTTACGCGGCCTGACCACCACCACGCCAGCATCAAGTCCGGTATGTTCGTTTAACAGGTCTAACTGCCAGTCGATAAAGGCGCGAAGAAAATTGCCCTCACCAAACTGGATTACGCGTTCGGCATCCTGGCGGCCGGGAAAATTATCACGGTTCAGCGTCTGCATCTGGTATCCCCTGGAAAGTTCTGTGTTTCAATACCAGCAAAGTTATCATACCAATTATGCCTGATGCTGAATAAATAGTGAGAAACAGATCACAAAAAACACTATCAACTGCGGGTGATTAGCGTCCCACAATCACAATGCTAAATTTAAATATCTGTTTTTAATACAAATAAAAGAATATTGATGATTTCTTCATTCTCAGTGTCGCGGTCTTAATCTCAGACGAAAAGGTATAACATCTTTATAACCCGTTCAGTACCCTGCAGGGTATTCGGTGGTTCAAGACCTTAACGAGCGTCTGTTTTTTTAACACGGGGAAAGTGGTATAACAGGTTTCAGCAAATCATTGTGTATCGGAGCGCGAACCATGCAACAGATCGACTCACGTCGTCTCTATCAGCAGCTGGCAGCTGAGTTAAAACTGCGCCTTGAACAGGGCCAGTATCAGATTGGCGACAAGCTGCCTGCCGAGCGCTTTATTGCGGAAGAGATGAGCGTCAGCCGGACCGTGGTGCGCGAGGCGATCATCATGCTGGAAGTAGAAGGCTATGTAGAAGTGCGTAAAGGTTCCGGCATACATGTGGTGTCACAGCAGCAAAAGAAAAGCGTAACCACCAATAGCCAGCTGGAGTTTGCCAGCTTCGGTCCCTTTGAGCTGCTGCAGGCCCGTCAGCTGATAGAAAGCAACGTTGCTGAATTTGCCGCCACCCAGGTGACCCGCCAGGATATCGTGCAACTGATGTCTATTCAGGAGCAGGCCCGGCAGGAAGATCGCTTCCGTGACTCCGAGTGGGATATGAAATTCCACGTGCAGATTGCGCTCTCTACGCAGAACAGCGCGCTGGCGGCAATTGTTGAAAAAATGTGGTTGCACCGGTTGTACAACCCGTACTGGCTAAAACTGCATGAACATATCGACGAGCGCTCGATAGAGAGCTGGTGCGAAGATCACGATAACATTCTCAAAGCGCTGATCCGCAAGGACCCGGCAGGGAGCAAGCTGGCAATGTGGCAGCACCTGGAGAATACCCGCCAGATGCTGTTCAACGCCACGACAGATGACTTTGAATTTAACGTAGACCGCTACATGTTTGCTGAAAATCCGGTTATCGCTCTGGATAGCATCGCCAACGACGAAAAGTAGGTCTTTCTTAGTCGATTGAGTCAGCTTTCGTTCACTTATGTCAGCCAGTGTAAAACTCCTTCACGCCGGACCGCTGCAACGGTAAAACATCCCTGGTCCGGTGTTTCTTCCTGTCCAGACCTGCTTAACTTTGTTACAGTTATCTTCTTTTTTTACCCTTTGTAAAAAGCTTTAAGCTTTCGATGCTTTTTCTGGCCACGCTGTTCAGCCGCCCGCAGCATCTGCATCACTAAAACGATGAATTCAGCATGTAGAATTGCGTTAAATCGGGCCAACTATGATGTTCAGGACTATTGATGGATATTTTTAAAGATTTAATCCACGCCTTATGGCAGCAAGATTACGTCACGCTGGCCGACCCGACGCTGGTCTGGGCGCTTTACTTCATCCTGTTTATGATTCTGTTTCTGGAAAATGGCCTGCTTCCGGCGGCTTTCCTGCCAGGTGACAGCCTGCTGATTCTGGTCGGCGTGCTGATAGCGAAAGGCACGATGAATTTTCCACTCACGCTGTTTATCCTTACCACCGCCGCCAGTCTTGGCTGCTGGGTCAGCTATATTCAGGGCAAGTGGCTCGGCAATACGCCGCTGGTACAAAAATGGCTTTCGCATCTTCCCGCTCAGTACCATCAACGGGCGCACCAACTGTTTCACCGCCACGGCCTGTCGGCGCTACTGATTGGACGCTTTATCGCATTTGTTCGCACGCTGTTACCCACCATCGCCGGGCTTTCCGGCCTCAGCAATGCACGCTTCCAGTTCTTTAACTGGATGAGCGGCCTGCTGTGGGTGCTGATTCTGACCGTGCTGGGCTTTGCGCTGGGCAAAACGCCGCTGTTCCGTAAATATGAAGATCAGCTGATGTTCTGCCTGATGCTGCTGCCGCTGGTGCTGCTGGTCTTCGGCCTTTTTGGCTCGTTGTATGTACTGTGGCGGAAAAAAACGTCGCAGGGAGGCCAGTAACCATGTCCTCTCTGTTCAAACTTCCGGCCAGACTCCTGCGCATCGTGCCCTGGATTGGGCTGTTGGCCGCTTCGCTGCTGACGCTGACGCTGGTCGTTACGCTGCTGCCCGCGCTGTTTCGCAGCGAAGCCGCACTGCAGATCCGCACTCTGCGCCAGGGCAACAGTCTGCCCGACGGCTTTTATGTCTATCAGTCGCTCACCGCCCAGGGGATTCGCATTAAAAGTATTACCCCGGACCACGATTCACTGGTAATTAGATTCGACTCACAGGAACAAAGCGACGCGGCGGAAAAAGTACTGCGTGAACTGCTGCCTTATGGCTTCGATATTGCCCGTCAGGAAGGCCATGGCGCAGCAAACTGGGTTAATCGCATCAGCCTGCGAACGTAACCGCCCCTCACTCCGCAGAGAAACGAGGGGGAAATACCCGTTCTGTTTTGAGCTTTTCCAGTTTTCTGTCTATGCTTAAAAATCCCTACGCCGCCCTGTGTTCAGGAAATCGATAGCCCTCAGCGGCTGTCATTGCAAAGGAAGGTCACCATCATATGAAATACCGCTTAACGCTTGCTATCAGCCTGCTGGCTGCGACATCACTGGCACAGGCCGGGCCGCTTTGTCAGCAGAAAGAGCAGGCTATTCAGAAAGAAATCGATTTCGCCCGTCAGCACAATAACCAGCGCCAGGTTAACGGTCTGGAGCGTGCGCTGACCGAAACGCGCGCTAACTGCTCAGACGAAAACGTCCGCAAAGCCCACCAGGAAAAGATTCAGCAGCATCAGAAAAAAGTCACCGAGCGGGAACAGGAACTGCAGCAGGAGCGAAACGAGGGTGGCGACAGCAAGAAAATCGCCAAACGGGAAAAGAAACTGGCTGACGCTCAACGTGAGCTGAAGGAAGTGCAGGCTGCGCCCTACTGAGGTCGGCAGTCTGCCGTGACATTAATCATAAGTAAGGAGTCTTCCATGTCTAAAGATACCACGTCAGAACATCTGCGCGCCGAGTTGAAAACCCTGGCCGATACGCTGGAAGAAGTGCTCAGTACCTCCAGTGAAAAATCCAAAACCGAGCTGGAAAAACTGCACAGTAAAGCGCAAAGCGCCCTGAAAAATACCCGCGCACGCCTGGGTGATTCCGGTGAGCGTATTGCACAAACCACCCGTGAGGCGGCGGACCGTGCCGACGTTTACGTCCGTGATAATCCGTGGACCAGCGTAGGGATTGGCGCAGCGGTCGGAGTGGTACTGGGCGTTCTGCTGACCCGTCGTTAATATGGCAGATAATCAGCAAAATCATGGCCCCGGTAAAGGGGTCATTAATATCGGACAGCGGATCCTCACCACGCTGGTGGGCATTGTTGAAACCCGCGTGCGTCTGGCGGTAGTTGAGCTGGAAGCGGAAAAAGCCAACCTGATTCAGATGATGATCATGGTGGGGCTGACCCTGCTGTTCACTGCATTTGGTCTGATGAGCCTGATGGTACTGGTTATCTGGGCCGTTGATGCGCAATACCGCCTGATGGCAATGGCAATCACGACCGGGGTTCTGTTTGCGCTGGCGCTGATTTTCGGCCTGTGGACGCTGGCAAAATCGCGGCGTTCTACCCTTCTCAGCGCCACCCGTAAGGAACTTGCCAGCGATCGCCAGCTGCTGGAGGATGACTGATGAGCCGCCGCGACCGTGAAAAACGTACCGCCGATCTGCTGCGGCTTATTCAACAGCAGCGTCTGGATTTAAGCGCCGGGCGCAAAGAGTGGCTGGAAGCCACCGATCGTTACGATCGGGGTTGGCTGAGCCTGGTTAATGCCAAACGCTATCTGGCGATTGGCAGCGGAGTTTTTGCCATCTGGTCGGTGCGTAATCCGCGCTTTCTGACTCGCTGGGCGAAGCGCGGTATTGGTGCCTGGAGCACCTGGCGCATGGTGCGTAACGCCTTGCCAAAACGCTAAATTATGGCCGCATCACCCTTTGCGGCCATCCTTTCCAATTTTCTTGAACAACTTCGACAGATTATCTCGCTTACAATAGCCAGACTCCCCGTCTATTATCTCCAGCAACGAACGGTACTGAGCGCTAAAGCAGCGCCAGGCCACAGTAAAACGGGGTCCGCCTGATAGCACGGCCCATAAAATTCTTGTTGGGGATGATTATGAAAAAATTAGAAGATACCGGTTTCTTAGTGGCTCGCATCCTGATGCCAATTCTGTTTATCGTTGCAGGCTGGGGAAAAATCACCGGTTACGCCGGTACGCAGCAGTATATGGAAGCGATGGGCGTGCCGGGCTTCTTCCTGCCGCTGACCATTCTGCTTGAGTTCGGCGGCGGTCTGGCCATTCTGTTCGGCTTCCTGACCCGCTTCACCGCGCTGTTTACCGCAGCCTTTACTCTGCTGACGGCGTTTATCTTCCACACTAACTTTGCGGAAGGCCCGAACTCCATTATGTTTATGAAAAACCTGTCAATCTCCGGTGGCTACCTGCTGCTGGGCCTGGTAGGACCTGGCGCATACAGCATCGACCGTCTGCTGGGTAAAAAGTGGTAATTCCACTACACTTACAACAGTGAAGAATCCGGGGCGAGGAGCATATCCTCGCCCCTTCATTTTTAGGGAGGAACGATGGGACAGCTAATTGATGGCGTATGGCACGATAACTGGTACGACACCAAGTCTACCGGCGGCCGCTTTAAACGTTCAGAAGCGGTATTTCGCAACTGGGTGACGGCCGACGGCAGCGCCGGTCCACACGGTAAAAGTGGCTTCCGCGCCGAAGCCGACCGCTACCATTTGTATGTGTCCCTCGCCTGCCCGTGGGCACACCGCACACTGATTATGCGCCAGCTGAAAGGGCTGGAATCGATGATTTCAGTTTCGGTTGTTCATCCACTGATGCTGGAGAACGGCTGGACGTTTGACGAAGATTTCCCCGATGTCACCGGCGACAGCCTGTATCAGAACGAATATCTCTATCAGCTGTATCTGCATGCCGACCCGACCTACACCGGCCGCGTTACGGTGCCGGTGCTGTGGGACAAACATCAGCACACCATCGTCAGTAATGAATCCGCCGACATTATTCGCATGTTTAACAGCGCATTTGACGGTGTTGGTGCCCGCGCCGGGGATTATTACCCGGCTGAACTGCGCGATGAGATCGATGAACTGAACGGCTGGATCTACGATACGGTAAATAACGGCGTGTATAAGTCGGGTTTTGCCACCAGTCAGCCGGCCTATGATGAAGCGGTGACGGCGCTTTTCAGCTCGCTGGATCGTCTGGAGCAGATTCTGGGGCAGCGGCGCTATCTGACCGGCAATCGTCTGACCGAAGCCGATTTACGCCTGTGGACCACGCTGGTACGCTTCGACCCGGTGTATGTCACTCATTTCAAATGCGATAAGCATCGCATTGGCGACTACCTCAATCTGAGCGGCTTCCTGCGCGAGATTTATCAGCTGCCGGGCATTGCAGACACGGTAAACCTGCCTCACATTCGCCACCACTACTATCGCAGCCATAAAACCATCAACCCGAGCGGGGTGATTTCGGTAGGCCCGGCATTTAACTGGGACGAACCGCACGGGCGCGACGAACGCTTTCCCTGATCCCACCCGTTAACATTCGGGGCGATTTTCTTTATCGCCCCGAACGTTCGACATCCTTTATTGATCTGGAACAAATTCTCCCAATTCGCACTTACGTATCTTTACTGATGTGAACGCAAATGCGGATTAACCGGAAGCCAACTTCCTGGAGTGAAACCATGATCAAGACTCTCTCTTTCTGCCTGGCCGTCGTGATGCTGTGTTACATCGCCTTCGTGGGTCACTACTACTACGAAACGTTCTCAACGTTTACCGGCATCGAACATTCACAGGGAAACTCGGCTACGCCTGCACCGTAAAGGAATACCGGGCCTGCGGGCTTTATCCCTGACGCTTCGCCAGCAGTTTAGGAATTTCCCGCAGGCACCAGGCCTTGGCTTCCCCCATACTGTCACGCCGCCATGCCATAATAATATCCACCTCACGGGTATATTCCGGGCTGACAACGCGCAAACGCCCTTCGGCAATATCCTGCTCAACCATACTGTATGGCATGGTGCCAACGCCCAGGCCCGCCAGTAAAGCACGGTGTTTATCTTCAATGGTACTGACGGTCAGGCGCTGCTGTTTATCCAGCAGGGTTACGGTTAATACCGGCCTTTCACGCGCGGTATCCGCCACCGCAATACCGCGATATTTCACCCGGGTGGTTTCGGAAAGCGGCTCCGGCTCCTGATGAATCGGGTGATCGGGGCTGGCAACGTAGACGCTCATCAGTGAATAAAGCTTGCGGGTGTTGATCTCGGAAGAGGCGCGGAAATGCATATCGGGCGCAATCACAATATCGGCGCGCCCCTGCTCAAGCCGTTCCCACGCCCCGGCCAGCACCTCGGTCATCAGCGAAACCTGAGTGTTGGCTTTATCCGCCAGTTTTTCCACCAGCGGGAAAAGTAGCTCGGTGGAAACCAGCGCTTCGGTGGCAATCGTCAGATGCGTTTCCCAGCCGCGAGCCAGCGCTTCCGCATCGGTAGTCAGCTTGTCGGCTGCCTCCAGCAGCACGCGCCCGCGTTCAAGCAGCATCCGCCCAACGTTGGTAAATTTGGTGCGATGACCGGACCGGTCAAACAACACCACGTCCAGCTCCTCTTCCAGTTTCTGCATGGTGTAGCTTAACGCAGAAGGGACACGGCCCAGCTCATCGGCTGCGGCAGCAAAACTGCCGCGGCGATCGATGGCATCCATTACACGTAGCGCTTCAAGCGTCAGAGCACGATCTTTAGCCATAGCTTTTCTCTGTCAGGAAATTTGAATATGCCGAGCAGATTAACTGGCTGGCATTCACCAGTCCAGAAACTTACCATAACCGAATAATAAATGGTCGGGCCAGCCCCGATTTACTAAGGAGAACAGCATGATCGTTAGTCGTACAGCGCAACAGTGTGGCAAAGCCGATTACGGCTGGCTTCAGGCTCGCTATACTTTCTCCTTCGGTCACTATTTCGATCCCAAATTACTGGGGTACGCTTCACTTCGCGTACTCAACCAGGAAGTGCTGGCACCAGGGGCTTCCTTTCAACCCAGAACCTATCCGAAAGTCGACGTGCTGAACCTGATATTGCAGGGTGAAGCCGAATATCGCGACAGCGAAGGCAATCACGAAACGGCGCGTGCCGGTGAGGCGCTGCTGCTGGCCACCCAGCCGGGGATCAGCTACAGTGAGCACAATATTAGCAAAGAGAGCAGCCTGACGCGGCTTCAGCTGTGGCTGGATGCCTGCCCGGAAAGAGAAAATAATCGCGTACAGCGGATTGCAGTACCGGAGGATAAAACCTGTACCCTGCTGGCTTCCCCCGACGGTAGCGAAGGCAGCCTGCAGCTCCGGCAGCAGGTGTGGATTCACCAGGTGGTATTACAGCCGGGTGAAAGCTATCAGGTTCCCCTGCACGGGCCACGCGCCTATTTGCAGTCGATCCACGGCGCCTTTACGGCAGTTACCCACTCGCACGAGCAGGAAGCCCTCACCTGCGGCGATGGCGCATTTCTGCGGGAAGAAGAGAGCGTTCTGCTGACGGCAGAAACGCCGCTGCGGGCGCTGGTGATTGATCTACCGATATAAATTCTGCCGGGCAGTTCGCCGCCCGGCAGAGTTCCTAGCGCGTTACTACCGGCTCGACAATCGTCGTTGAATCTTGCGGATACCATCCCCAGCCATACGGATAACCCGAGGTATCCCAGCCGTTGTCCCAGTATGGTCCAACACCATAATCCCAATCGCCCGTGGTGATCAGCCGATCGCTAACATGCCATATCTGGTATCCGGTCAGGTCCATCCGCAGAAAACGGGTATTAGCAGAACCAATTTTACCGCTCGTGGTACCGGTTACTGTACCAAGCAGGGTGACCAACCGGTTACGGAATGAAAGCGGTTCGAGGTAACCTGGATAGCGTGCAATAACTCGCCCGAGGTAAGGTTTATCGAGTTCAGGTTTAGCCGATGAATCCAGCGACTGCACGGCGACTTCCAGCAGCGTTTCTTCCTGGTGATTAATCACATTCACCACCCTCCCGCCAAACCGGACCTGCTGGCCTTTATACAGCGCGGGATCGTTCATGACCTTCGTCCAGGTCATCGTGCTTAACTGGGGATCGTTGCCTCTAATCGCATGGGGGATATCCGCACAGCCGGCGATGGTAAACAAAAAACCCACACCTAAAAATGCACGATAGATCGTTTTGAGCTTCATCATTTGCAGCTTCCTTTTGCTAAAAAAATCCTGAAGTTATCGACTATGGGGCGATTATAGAGCGATGGCATAATCTGTAAGGGTGAAATCCTGCGGCGGCGGGGAAAAGGTGCCATTAAGTGTCGAGAGCGTTTTATCGAATGAGTTGAAGCTGACCGTTAAGCCGCGTTCTTTTCATAGAGAGGGTCGTGGACATGTAAGTATCCCGCATAATCGTGCCATTCACATTTAGAGATCTTCCGGCAT